>NZ_JBGNUW010000010.1:0-390589 GCF_041950495.1 Nonomuraea sp. MTCD27
CCGTTCACCCTGAAGGTGCATCCGTTCTCTGCGATTTCGTGATCTAGGCAATCCGATCATCGCAGGTCGGAGGCACCTTCCTTGCATCTACCGATCTTCAAAGCGCTTCAGCGGTGAATACCCGAGGCTGGTACAGGAACGATCGCGACGTGTCCATCGACATGGCGCCGGAGCAAGGCTGGAGCGTTCCCGAACTCGACCCTTACTGGACCTTCTACGGGTCGACGCACGCCATCAGCAGGGAATGGGAGGGCTGGCATGCGGTCCAGACCCTGCACCTCCTCCGGGAGAGTCACTTCACCTGCGACCTGGCGGAGGACATCGCCTGGCACGCTCTGGAGGCGATCACCCGCGAATTGGACGGTAACGACGGCTCGGATCCGGACGACGTGGAGGCCACGAGCGCATTCGGCGTTCTCTCTCCGGACCGGGCGCTGTCCGCCACGAACGCCATCACCAGAGTGTGGCTCGCCTCCAGCCGTCCCGCCGGGAGCGACGATCTCCAGCAGGCGTACGGGGACTGCCTCCTAGTCATCCTCCGCAGCCGCGACGACGGCGACACAGCGAGCCGCAACGCCTATCTGGCGAGGATCCTGCGGCAACTCGCCGCCGATCGCGACCGCCTCTCACCCGTTTATCGTGCCAAGGTCCTCGGCTTCCTCAGTTGCCTCAACGAACCGATCGTGAACGAGTCCTATCTGGCCAGATTCCCCGTCGTACGGCGCTGGGTGAAGCAGGCCTTCGAAGACGTTGGCTGGTCGGCCGCCTCCGAGTGACGTGCTCAGGCTTTGTGCGCCTCCAAGCGGAGTTCAGGGCCAGTGGCTCTCGTCCGGGCTGAGCGCGGCCGGTTGGGTGTTGGCAACCATTGCTTTCTGCTGACGCCAGCGGTCCGTGTAGGTAGGTGGGCGTGCGCGTCAAGCCGGAGTTACGCACGTATTTGGCATGATCAACGGCCGAAGCTTCCCGGTGTCTTGGCGATCATAGCGGGTGCCGACACCCGGATGGCCCAGAATAAGGGCCTGACCTGGGGGAATGCCTGCAAGATCATCCCGTGTATATCCCCTGATCATGGTCTTACGGCTGCATGTGAGCACCGTCCGTTGCCTACCAGGGTCACGAAACGAAAGACCTGCGGCCATGAAACCGCAGGTCAGGGGCCTGAAATGCCGATCTAGGTGAGTGCCCCCGGCAGGATTCGAACCTGCGGCACCCGCTTTAGGAGAGCGGTGCTCTATCCCCTGAGCTACGGAGGCGGACTCTCGTAAGCCTAGCGAAAGTCTGGCACTGCGTGGGACGTCGGGCGGCGATCAGTTTGGCTGGGTTGGTTATGGGTGCTCTGAGCTGCGGTAAAGGCCTGACAAGTGATCAGATTCTTGTTCGTCGTGCGTGGATAGCGTCTGCCTGTGACCAGGAGGCGAAGCACGCAAGCCCGTCGGCGGCCCGTTGTGTTGTTCGGGGCGTTGCTGGCGCCGGCGATTCTCGCTGGAGGGTTGCTGGCGGGGGAGATACGTGGGTTCGAGGTGGAGGGGGCCGCTGCGAGGGGTGGCGGGGTGATGGAGGTGGCGTTCGCGCCGGTGTTGGTGCCTGCGCCGGCTCGGCCTGATCGGTGGTACGAGGGGGTTGTGCCTGCGCCTGTGAGGGAGGCCCTGCCTGATCGGGGGCGGGAGGTGGCTTCTGGGGAGGGTGATCCGGAGCCCGAGGTTGAGGCGGAGGTTGAGGAGCCTGTTACGCCGGCGCCTGCGCGGACTCAGGCTGGGTGCCCGGGGGAGTGGGTGGACACCTGGTTGTGGGAGTTGTGCCGGGATCGGGAGCAGGAGGCGGCCCGGGGGAGTTGGGTGCCGGGGATCTGAACCCGGGGGCGGTGTGTGGGCGTACCTCTCGGTAGAAGCGCTATGGATGGGTGTGGGGGTGTTGCTGTGCGTGTGGGGTGTGCAAAGTGGGCTATTTGTCTCATAACAGCTCTTCGGAGTTCGGTCCGGGCACTCGGGGGGCTGTAGTAACGTGCGTGCCTGACCCGGGTAACGAGATTGCAAACGGAGGAGTCGAACGTGCCAGCCCCTCGATCAGCGGGTCTGATCGCGGTCGTCATGGCGGTGGCTTCTCTCTTCGTGCCTGTTGGGGCGGTGTCCCCGGCGCAGGCTCAGGAGGCCCAGCGGGTGCTGGAGCGGCGGAATGATCCGTCCAATCTGACCGAGTTGCGGAAAGAGGCCGAGCAGTCGGCCAAGGAACTCGAGGAAGCCACCAAGGCGCTGGAGAAGCGGCGAGCCGAGATCGCGGCCTCCGAGAAGGAGCTCAAGACCAAGCTGACCGCGTTGCAGGAGCTCGAGCAGCGGCTGGCCGTCATGCGGCAGCCCGTGTCGCAGATGGCCGAGTTGCTGTACGAGCAGCCGCTCGTGGCCGGTGGTGTCATTCCGTTCCTGTCCGGGAGCGCGGACGAAAAGACCTTGCGGGCCCTGTCGGACGCGAACCTGATCGTGGCCGCACGGCAGCAGGCCGTCGAGCAGACCAGCGCGCTGCACAAAGAGGCCGAGCGGCTCGCGGGTGAGGCGCAGGAGCTTCGGGCCGGCAACCTGCTCGCGGAGGCACAGCTCGCGGCCGAGGTCGATACGTTGCGGCAGCGGTCGGACAAAATCGTGAAGTCCTTGACCGCGGCGCTCGTGAAGCTGGGGATCAAGATTGACAAGGTGGGACGGGCGGCGCTGGGGTGCAACCCGCTGCGGGCGGCCACGGCCGGTGACTATCCCAACGGGCTGATCCCCAAGGGCATGCTCTGCCCCCTGCAGCAGAAGGGGTTCAGTCTCCGGGCCGACGCCACCATCGCCTTCGTGAGCCTGAACGAGGCTTATCGGCAGCGGTTCGGCAAGTCCATGTGCGTGACGGACGCGTACCGGAATCTTGCCGAGCAGCAGTCGATCTACTATCGGCGGCCGGGGTTCGCGGCGGTGCCGGGGCGGAGCAACCACGGGCTCGGGCTGGCTGTGGACCTGTGTGGCGGGGTGGAGAGGTCCGGGTCCGCGGAGTTCGTGTGGATGGAGAAGAACTCCAAGAGGTACGGGTGGTTCCACCCGTCGTGGGCCTACAGCAGCCCGTTCGAGCCGTGGCACTGGGAGTATGACCCCAAGATCGATTCTCTGCTCTGATCCTCTCTAGACCTGGGCCACTTCGGCGCTGCAGAAGGCGCAGCGGGAGGCGGCCTTGGGGATCTCCGACAGGCATTCGGGGCATTCGCGGGTCTTCGACTCGACCTTGGCGGCGGAGCGGGTCTTGAGATGCGTGTACGGCTTCACCACCATGAAGTAGATCACCGCGGCGACCATCAGGAACGAGATGACCGCGTTGAGGAAGTTGCCGTACATGAAGTTGGACTGGCCGATCGTGACCTTGAGCGAGGAGAAGTCGGGCAGGCCGCCGAACGCCGAGATCAGCGGGGTGAGGAGGTCGGCCACGAACGACTGGACGATCGAGTTGAAGGCCGCACCGATGACCACCGCCACGGCCAGGTCGATGACGTTGCCCTGCATGAGGAACTTCTTGAATCCGTTCATGCCAAGAGATCGTAGCCGAATGATTACCAAGAGTTAGGTTTGATGGTGATCGAAAGGCGGGCGTGGGTTTGGGCGGCTGCCAGGTCGGCTGCTTGGGACGGGGTGGTGGCCAGGACGATCAGGGCGCCGTCTTCCCCGGCTGATGCCACGCCTTTCGGGCGGGGGATGGTCAGCACCGTGGTGTCGGGGGCCAGCTGGCGGGCTGGGCCGCCTTCTCGGTAGGAGGCCAGGAGCGTGATCGTCGAGCCGGGGGAGATCAGGGTGGCCGTGGCCGCGTCGGCTATGCGTACGGGGGTGGCGACCAGGCCGGGCGGGAGGGGGTAGGTGGCCAGTAAGCGGACATCGGTCAAGGGCTCGCCCCGGCGCATGGGGGTGGCCAGGGTTTGGCCTGCTGTGATGGTGTGGACGGCTCCTGCGGGCGGATGGTTGAGGGCGACCGGGTGGAAGTCTTGGGGGTGGAGGGGGCCGGGAGGCAGGTCGCGGGCGGCGGCCAGGACCGTGGTGGCGGAGGTGGCCGGGCGGGTGGCGATGAAGGCGGACGTGACAGAGATGGCGGCGAGCGCCGCCGCGATGAGGCGGCGGCGACGGCCGTAGCGAATCAGCCAGGACCGGATCACGGTAGCTCGAAGGGGAGCTTGATGCCGTCGAGGGCCGAGCCGCAGGGGCAGGTGCGTTCCTCGGGGAGGGACTGGACGGTCTCGGACACCAGGGTGCGCATGCGGGCGACGTTTTGCGCGAAGAACTCGAGGACCTCGTCGTGGGTGACGCCCTGGCCGGCCTCCACGCCGGCGTCGTGGTCGGTCACGAGGGAGACGGACGTGTAGCACAGGGCCAGCTCGCGGGCCAGGATCGCCTCGGGGAAGCCGGTCATGCCCACGATCGACCAGCCGTTGCCCGCGTACCACTGCGACTCCGCGCGCGTCGAGAAGCGCGGCCCCTCGATGACCACCAGCGTGCCGCCGTCGACCGTTTCCCAGCCGCCTGCGCGCGCGGTCCGCACGGCTGTGGACCGGCCAGAGGGGCAGTAGGGGTCGGCGAAGGAGACATGGACGGCACCGTCGATGTCGTAATAGGTCTGGACGCGGCCAGAAGTGCGATCTACGAGCTGGTCGGGGATGACCAGGGCGCCGGGGCCGTACTCGGCTCTCAGCGAACCCACGGCGCTGGGCGCGAGCACCTGGCGGACGCCGAGCATGCGCAGCGCCCAGAGGTTGGCACGATAGGGGATGCGGTGTGGCGGGAAGCGGTGATCTCGCCCGTGTCTGGGGAGGAACGCCACGGACCGCGAGCCGATGCGTCCGACCGTGACGACATCGCTCGGGGGGCCGTAGGGCGTGGCGAGCAGGATCTCCTCCGCGTCGTCGAGCAGGGAGTAGAAGCCCGAACCGCCGATGACGCCGATGTCTGCGCGAGTGACCATGGCGCAGAGAGTAGCCGGATCGGCGGGAGGCGAGGACGACCAGAACGGCGTTCTGTGGATAACTCGATTGCGCAGAGTTGGTACACCAGTACGAAGAGTAGGATCGCCGCATGCGGCAACAAGGCCTCGGACTCATCATCGTCGCGCTCATGCTCGGCATGCTGCTGGCTGCGCTCGACCAGACGATCGTGTCCACGGCCCTGCCGACGATCGTGGGCGACCTCGGCGGGCTGGAGCATCTGTCCTGGGTCGTGACCGGCTATCTGCTGGCCTCGACGGTCTCGACGCCGCTCTGGGGGAAGCTGGGCGATCAGTACGGGCGCAAGAAGCTGTTCGTCAGCGCCATCTGCATCTTTCTGGTCGGGTCGGCGCTTTGCGGGCTGAGTCAGAACATGGTGGAGCTCATCGCCTTCCGGGCTGTCCAGGGGCTCGGCGGGGGCGGGCTGATGGTGCTGGCCCAGGCGATCGTGGGTGACGTGGTCTCGGCTCGGGAGAGGGGGAAATACCAGGGGTTCTTCGGCGGGGTCTTCGCTGTTTCCAGCATCGTAGGGCCGTTGCTGGGCGGGCTGTTCGTCGATCACCTGTCGTGGCACTGGGTCTTCTACATCAACCTGCCGCTGGGGGTCGTCGCGCTGTTCGTGATCGCGGCGGTGCTGCCGAGGGACGACACAAGGACCAAGCACGCGATCGACTACGCGGGCGTCGTGCTGCTCGGCGGGGCGACGTCCTGTCTTGTGCTGCTCACGACCTGGGGCGGGACGACGTACGGGTGGAGCGATCCGGTCATTCTGGGGCTGGCGGGGGCTGCGCTGGCCCTGCTGGCCGGCTGGGTGGCCGTCGAGCGGCGGGCGGCCGAGCCGGTGTTGCCGCTCGGGCTCTTCGGGGTCAGGGCGTTCGCGATGTCGTCGGTGGTGGGGTTCGTGGTGGGGTTCGGGATGTTCGGGGCGCTCACCTATCTGCCGCTCTTCTTGCAGGTGGTGCATGGTGTCAGCCCGACCCTGTCGGGGGTCTACCTGCTGCCGATGATGGCGGGGATGTTGACCATGTCGGTCGTGAGCGGCCAGATCATCGCCAAGACCGGGAAATATCGGTATTTGCCCATCGGGGGGACGGCGTTCGCGAGTGTGGGGATGTTCCTGCTTTCCACGATGGACGAGCGGAGCAGCCTGTTCACGATGGGCGTATACCTGCTGGTGCTCGGGATCGGGCTGGGGATGACCATGCAGGTGCTCGTGATCGTGGTGCAGAACGCGGTCGACTTCAAGGATCTCGGTGTGGCCACGTCGGGGGCCACGTTCTTCCGGTCGATCGGGGGGTCGTTCGGGGTGGCGACGTTGGGGGCGGTGTTCTCGGCCACGTTGAGCGATGATCTGCGGGAGGTGCTGCGGGGTGCGCGGCTGCCCCCGGGGTTCGATCCGGCGAGTGTTCAGGAGGATCCGACCGTCGTCCAGCGGTTGCCGCGGGGGCTTGCGCTGGAGTTCCTGCACGTTTACGCCGATTCGATCGCGGCCGTGTTCCGGGTGGCCGGCCCTGTGATGCTGGGGGCGTTCCTGCTCAGCTGGTTCATACCGCAGGCCCGGCTCAGGGAGACGACGAAGGCGGCGGATCTCGGGGAGGGGCTGGGGGCCACCTCTGCGGAGCGGTCTTCGCTGGCCGAGGTGGAGAGAGGGCTCGTACGGCTGGCTGACGCGGATCTGCGTCGGGGCTATTACGACCGGCTGGGGGCGTTGGCCGGGTTGAGCGGGATCCCGCCGCAAGGGGTGTGGGTCGTCGCCAGGTTGGGCGGGGAGGGGTGGGTGCAGGCCGAGGCGCTGGCCGAGCGGGCGAAGGTGAGCAGGGAGCAGGGGCGGCCGTACGTTGATCAGCTCGTGGCGGCGGGGCTGGTGCGGCGGTCGGATGACGGCGATGCCCTGCGGCTCACGCCGGCGGGGGATGAGGCGGCCGTACGGTTGCTGCGGTGCTCACGGGAGGGGTTGCGGCGGCTGGTGGCGGACTGGGGGCCGGATCCGCAGCTCGAACGGCTCGTCGATCGGATGGCGCCGGAGCTCCTGGGGGATCCGGTCGATCGGCCTCGGTAATGGCACGGCCCGTTGATCGTGGGTGAGGAGGCGGGCGCATGCTGAAAGCCGTCCCCACACGGTGAAGGCTGCCCCCGTGGATGCGAAGCCCGTGGCGGCGGCAGATGGGCGGCGTGCCGGTTTGGCGGGGTCCGCGGTTTCCATGCGAGTCCGTCCGTCGAAAGCAGATCGCCTGACGAGGCCGGTTGAGCCGTAGCTGGCTGCCCTGTCGCTTCGCCGAGCGTCGAGCCGTAGGTGCTGGGCTCGCCGTTTTCGTGCGAGCCCGGCCGGCTGAAGGCGGACGACCTGCCGGTACCTCCGCATTGCCGGCCACGGACGGGTCTGCTCAGCGCGTGAGGAATGCCGGCTCGGCGCCCAGCTGCTGGTGCCCAGCAGCGCCGAGGGCGAGACCGTACTGGCCCATGCCGGGCGGCCGCGTGACATCCGTACGCGAGCCCGCGCACGGTGGGTCAGTTGGACGCGGCGGCCGGGGCGGGGGTGGTCGTGGACGACGAGCTCGAGTCCGACGACTTGCTCTCGCCCGACTTCGACGAGGACGGGGTCGACGAGGAAGCGGCGGCCGTCGAGGACGACGAGCGGTTGTCCGTCCGGTAGAAGCCGGAGCCCTTGAACACGATGCCGACGGCGGAGAACACCTTCCGCAGGTTGCCCTGGCAGTTCGGGCAGACCGTCAACGCATCGTCGGTGAACTTCTGGACGGCCTCGAGCTGCTCACCGCAGTCGTTGCAGGCGTACTGGTAGGTCGGCACGCGCTCCTCCTTCAAACTTTGGCACTCGAGCGATGCGACTGCTAATGGTAACCGATAGGGTCAAACACCTATTCCAACCCCCGCTCTCCGTACCAGCCGGCCAGCTTCCCGCTGCGGCTCACGGCGCGCAGGCGGCGTTCCACCTGGTCGCGGCAGGAGGCGGTGGTGACCACCAGAAGCTGGTCGTCGGCCCGGAGCCGGGTGGTGGTGGCGGGGACGAAGGATTTGCCCTCGCGTACGACAAGGGTCACCGCGGCGCCGGCGGGCAGCCGGAGCTCGAAGACCTCCACACCGTGCAGGCGCGAGCCCATCGGGATCTTGACCTGCAGCAGGTCGGCCTTGAGCTCCTCCAGGGGCGCCGACTCCACCTCCAGGTCGTGTGCCTCGCCCGGCGCGATCACCCCCAGCACCCGCGCCGCGAACGGCAGCGTCGGCCCCTGGAGCAGGGTGAACACGATGACGATCACGAAGACCTGGTTGAAGACGTCCTTGGAGCCCTCGACGCCGGCCGCCCATGGAATGGTCGCCAGGACGATCGGGATCGCGCCGCGCAGGCCGGCCCACGACAGGAACGCCTGGTCACGCCAGTCCACCCGCCCCAGCCGCAGCCCCCACGTCAGCAGGGAGCTGACCAGGACCGAGAGCGGGCGGGCCAGGAGGACCAGGATCGTGCCGGTGATCAGGCCGGGGATGATGGCCGACGGCATCTCGTCGACGTCGGCCAGCATCCCGAGCATGACGAACAGCCCGATCTGCGCCAGCCACGCCGCGCCCTCCGCGAAGCCTCTGGTCGCCGCCCGGTGCGGAAGGCGTGAATTGCCCAGGATGAGTGCCGTCAGGTAGACGGCCAGGAAGCCCGAACCGTGCAGCAGCACCGCGCCGCCGTACGAGACGAACGTCAGCGCGAGCACCGCGATGGGATAGAGGCCGGAGGCGGGCAGGGCGACGCGGCGCAGGGCGTACGCGCCCGCGGGGCCGATCGCGAGGCCGACCGCCGCGCCGATGACCAGCTCGACCGAGGTCTCCAGCAGGAACGTTCCCAGCGCCGCCTGCGAGTGCGAGGCCCCGCTGAGCAGCACCACGGCGATGACCGTCGGGGCGTCGTTGAAGCCCGACTCCGCCTCCAGCACCCCGGCCAGGCGTGGCGGCAGCGGCAGTCTCCGCAGCACGGAGAAGACGGCGGCGGCGTCCGTGGAGGCCAGCACCGCGCCGAGGATCAGCGCCGTCCTCCCGTCTATGCCGAGAAGTCCCTGTACGGTCAGCGCCACCACGACGATGCTGACCGCCACGCCCACGGTCGCCATCACCATGGCCATGGGGACGGAACGCCGCACATGGGACCAGTTCGTGGTCAGACCACCCTCGGCCAGGATCACCGCGAGCGCCGACAGGCCGATCTGCTGGGCCACCTGCGGGCTCTCGAAAGGGATCCCGACCCCGGAAGGCCCCAGAGCCAGTCCGAAGCCAAGGAACACCAGAAGGCTGGGCAGACCGCTGCGATGGGCGATGCGTACGGACGCGATGGCCGCGATGACGATCGCGCCACCGAGGAGGAGCCAGACATCAAGCGTCATCTGGCTCCCCTCTCGTATCTGCGTTCACATAAGACTAGTGAGTCCCGAAGGCGTCATCGCATAGCGGACCTGCCGGTCATGCGGCTCGCGGGGGACTCCGTCGATGAGTTCGCCGTCGTGCAGCAACGCCACCGTCGGGACGTTCGGGCCGACGCGGGACAGGGCCCGGTCGTACGATCCGCCGCCGCGCCCGAGGCGTACCCCCGTCGCCCGGTCCACCGCCAGGGCGGGCACGATCACGAGGGCGGCCGTGCGTACGGCGTCCACGCCGCGCCGGGTGTCGACCGGCTCCATGATCCCGTAGCGCCCCGGGGCGAGCGTGTCCGGGCCGTCGTACACCGCCCAATCCAGGTCATTGTCCTCCCGCAGAACGGGCAGGATGACTGTGGCTCCATGTTTCCAGAGAGCGAACACGAGACCGTGCGTATCCGGCTCCGACCCCGTTGACCAGTAGCAGGCCACCAGGCCGGCCATCTGCACCCAGGGTTGTTCGAGCAGAGTTTCGCGGACCTTGATGGAGTTTGCCCGCAGTTGTTCGGGGGAGAGGTTGGTGCGCGCCGCGTTCACCTCACGGCGCAGGTTCAACTTGTCCACAGGTCCCTCCACTAGGGTCTACTCATGGCTGACTTCGACCCTGTGACGAAAGCCGTCGTGCCCGCCGCGGGTCTGGGCACCCGGTTCCTTCCGGCGACCAAGGCGACACCGAAAGAGATGTTGCCCATCGTCGACAAGCCCGCGATCCAGTATGTCGTCGAGGAGGCAGCCTCCGCTGGGCTCCTCGACGTGCTCATGGTCACCGGCAAGAACAAACGGTCAATCGAGGATCATTTTGATCGGGCGTTCGAGCTGGAGGAGGCCCTCGAGGCCAAGGGCGACGAGCAGCGGTTGTCCCAGGTTCGCGAGCCCGCGTCGCTGGCGACCCTGCACTACGTACGGCAGGGCGAGCCGAAGGGGCTCGGCCACGCGGTGCTCTGCGCCAAGCACCACGTCGGTGACCATCCTTTCGCCTGCCTGCTCGGCGACGACCTGATCGACCACCGTGACCAGCTGCTCAAACGCATGATCGAGGTGCGTGCCACGTTCGGCGGGAGCGTGATCGCGCTGATGGAGGTCCCCAAGGAGCAGGTCTCGCTGTACGGCGTGGCGACCATCGAGCCGACCTCCGAGGACGACGTCGTCCGCGTGACCGACCTCGTCGAGAAGCCGCCGGCCGACGAGGCGCCGTCCAACTGGGCGATCATCGGGCGCTACGTCATCGACCCGGCCGTGTTCGAGGTGCTGGAGAAGACGCCGCCGGGGCGGGGCAACGAGATCCAGCTCACCGACGCGCTCCGTACGCTCGCGTCGCGCAGCTCCGAGGACGGCGGGCCGGTGCACGGCGTGCTGTTCAGGGGCCGCCGGTACGACACGGGCGACAAGTTGGACTATTTGCGGACCGTGGTGAAATTTGCGGCAGATCGCGAAGATCTGGCGCCGGAGTTCGTGCCGTGGCTGCGGGAGTTCCTTGATGAAATCAGTTGACGCGCATCTGGCCGAGATCCTGGCCACTGTACGTCCGCTGGCCCCCCTTGAGCTGGAGTTGGAGCAGACTCTCGGAGCGACGCTGGCCGAGGACGTGTCGTCGCCGGTGCCGCTGCCGCCGTTCGACAACTCGGCCATGGACGGGTACGCGGTGCGGGCCGAGGACGTGTCGGAAATTCCGGTCACGTTGCCGGTGATCGACGACGTGGCGGCCGGGTCCGTGGAGCTGCGGGCCGTGGGGCCGGGGCATGCCGTACGCATCATGACCGGCGCCCCCATGCCCGCCGGGGCCGACTCCGTGGTGCCGGTCGAGTGGACGGACGGCGGCACGGTCTCCGTACGCATCGACCGCCGCGCCGAGCCCGGCAACGCGATCCGGCGGGCCGGGGAGGACGTGCAGGCCGGCGAGATCGTGCTCAAGGCGGGCACCCTGATCGGTCCCGCACAGCTCGGGATCATCGCCGGGGTCGGGCGGCGGCGCGTCTGGGCGCGGCCGCGACCCCGGGTCGTCGTCATCTCCACCGGCGCCGAGCTGGTCGAGCCGGGCGGGACACTGGAGCGCGGGCAGATCTGGGATTCCAACAGCTACACCCTGACGGCCGCTGTGCGCGAGGCGGGGGCCGAGGGGTTCCGCGCCGGGTCCGTCGGGGACGATCCGGGCGTGCTGCTCGACCGGCTGGACACGCACCTGGTGCGGGCCGATGCGATCATCACCAGCGGTGGGGTGTCGATGGGGGCGTACGAGCCGGTCAAGGAGGCTCTGTCGCCGCTGGGGACGGTCCGCTTCGAGAAGGTGGCGATGCAGCCGGGGATGCCGCAGGGGTTCGGCGTGCTGGGGGAGGACCAGGTGCCGATCTTCGCCCTTCCCGGCAATCCGGTGTCCTCTTTCGTGTCGTTCATGCTGTTCGTACGCCCGGCGCTGGACAAGATGCGCGGGCTGCCCGCCGGCATGCCGGCGGCGGTCACCGCGCGGGTCACCGCGCCGCTGCGCTCGCCGTTCGGGCGTCGGTCATACCTGCGGGGCGTGCTGGCCGCCGACGGCACGGTGTCGCCGGCACACGGGCAGGGCTCTCACCAGCTCGCCGCCCTGGCCTCGGCGAACGCCCTCATCGTGGTGCCCGAGGACGTGACCGAGGTGGCGGGCGGGGCCGCCGTGGAGGTGATCCGGCTGTGAGCTCCGGTGGTGGGGGTGCGGGCTCGCGGCATGGGGCTCGGGGCGCGCCCGGGATGATGGAGCCATGAGCGAGCTCACGCATATCGACGAGACCGGTGCCGCCCGCATGGTCGACGTGTCGGCCAAGGACGTCTCGGCGCGCACCGCCACGGCCACCGGCCGGGTGCTGCTGTCGGCCGAGGTGGTGACGCTGCTCCGGTCGGGGGAGGTGCCCAAGGGTGACGCGCTGGGGGTGGCGCGGATCGCGGGGATCATGGGGGCGAAACGTACGCCCGACCTGATCCCGCTCTGCCATCCGATCGCGTTGCACGGGGTGAAGGTCACGCTCGACGTCGAGGACTGGGGCGTGGCGATCACGTGCCGGGTGAAGACGGCCGACCGTACCGGGGTGGAGATGGAGGCGCTGACCGCGGTCTCGGTGGCGGCGCTGGCGCTGATCGACATGGTCAAGGCGGTGGATCCGGGCGCGGTGATCACCGATGTGCGGGTGGAGGAGAAGCTGGGCGGCAAGACCGGCCGGTGGACGCGGGACGAGGCGTGATGCGCGCACTGGTGATCACGGTGTCGAACCGGGCTTCGGCCGGGATTTATGAGGATAAATCCGGGCCGCTGCTGGCCGACTTGTTGCGGCAGGATGCCGGGTGCGAGGTCGAGGGGCCCGTGGTGGTGCCCGATGGCGAGGCGGTCGAGGGTGCGCTCCGGGAGGGCGTGGCGGCCGGCTTCGACGTCATCGTCACCACCGGGGGGACCGGGTTGACGCCCATGGACCTGACGCCGGAGATGACGGCCCGGGTAATTTCTCGGGAAATTCCCGGTATCGCGGAGGCCATCCGGCTGGCGAATCGGGAAAAGGTGCCTACTTCCGTACTGTCCAGAGGTTTGGCGGGACAGGCGGGTGACACCTTGATCGTAAATTTGCCGGGATCGTCCGGTGGTGTGCGAGATGGCGTTGCCGTACTCGCTCCGATCCTGCGGCACGCGGTCGATCAGATCCGGGGCGGCGATCACCCGCGCTGACCTCGACTCGGAGCACTGCTCCCTGATCCGTGGCGACATCGTGCCCGATAGGGGGATGATGAGAGATGTGGATCGACTTCGTGGCTGGCCGGCGACCCTGAACGAAGGCTCGGTAGGCCTCCGGCCGCTGCGGCTGAGCGACGTACGCGTATGGCGCGAGACTCGGCTGCGCAACGCCGACTGGCTACGTCCCTGGGAGCCCAGCAACCCCGAGACACCCCTGTTCAGGACCGGGCTCGGGCCCTACATCTCCATGGTCGGCACCCTACGCCGCGAGGCCAGGCAGGGGCTCGCGCTGCCGTGGGTGGTGACGTACGACGGCCGTTTCGCCGGGCAGTTGACGGTGGGCGCAATCGTGTGGGGGTCTGCCCGTTCTGCCCAGGTCGGCTACTGGATCGACGGGGCACTGGCGGGCAAGGGCATCACCCCCACCGCGCTCGCCATGGCTGTCGACCATTGCTTTTTCACCACCGGATTGCATCGGCTCGAAGCGAACATCCGCCCCGAGAACCAAGCCAGCCGTAGAGTGGTTGAGAAGCTCGGTTTCAGGGAAGAAGGCATTCGGCGTCGCCAACTCCACATCGACGGAGCCTGGCGCGACCACATCTGCTACGCGCTGACCGTCGAGGACGTTCCTGGCGGGCTGCTCGTGCAATGGCGTCGCGCTCGTGAGTCAGCCGCTCACGGTGGGTCTCCCGTCGAAGAGGTTTGACGATCTCGCGACACACCGCACCGAATGCTCGTCAATCAGTGACACGCGGTCTTACGGTGCGTGACGTGAGCACATTGAAGGCGCGACGAGCACACCCGCGTCTTCGTGCTGCCCGGAGGTGGTCGTGAGCCCCGCCTTCCTCTACATGGCCATCGTTCTGATGTGGCTTTGCGTCCTGATCCCGATGTGGCTGCGCAGGGACAAGACGAACCTCGCCGAGCTGGCCGAGCTCGAAGAGTATTACACCGGCGAGCACCAACTGCCCGATCTCGACAACCTCGCCCCCGATGCCGACGAGGACGACGGCGCTCCGGTCGCCGAGATCGAGAAGGTGGACGTCCGCCAGTTCCGCTTCCGGCGCCGCGCCATCATCGTCGCCCGCCGGCGCCGCCTGCTCTTCTTCACCGCCCTCCTCGTGATCGCCTCCGTGGTGACGGCCGCGGTCGAGATGATCCCGTGGTGGGGCGTGGTGCCCTCGGTGGTCATCATGCTGGCCTACATGGCGTTCCTGCGGATCGCCGTACAGGTGGACAGGGAACGCCGCGAACGCGCCCGCCAGGCGCGCGCTGAGCGCCTGCGGCGGCTACGTGAGCAGCGGCGGGTCGCGGCGGAGGCGGAGGCCGAGATCATCGATCTGGCCGCGCTGCACCAGGACGTCCTGTTCGACCAGTACGCCGAACCGCCCAAGCGGGCGGTGGGGGACTGAAAGGGTGGCGCGAGGACTCCCCGGAGTTTGCTAATCTGGTCGAGTCCTTGGGGATGTAGCGCAGTCCGGTAGCGCACTTCGTTCGCATCGAAGGGGTCAGGGGTTCGAATCCCCTCATCTCCACCCAGGTCAAAGGCCGCTTCCAGAGCGTTGGAAGCGGCCTTTGGCGTTGCCGGGTGACTAAGTGAGTGACTATCGGTTCTGCGACGATGACGACCATGTCGAGGATCGAGTTCTCGTACGGAGCGCCGAAGCATGGGTGGGCTGTGGTCACCATCGCCCATGAAGGGCGTGAGGCCCGGATGGTCGTGTCGTATGTGACCGATGCTCTCCGAGACCTCCTGTACAGCCTGGTGCGGGTCACTCAAGGAGACGACGCCCGCTTTTCCTGGGATGGCGAGCCCACCGGGTACCGATGGATATTCACGCATGAGGACGATGGGGTCCGGGTCCGCATTCTCGAGTTCCGGGATGGGATGAGGCCGGAACCGGACGATGCGGGGCGAGAGGTGTTCGCGCTACTGAGTGCGGTAAGCCCTCTGGTGCGAGCGGTAGTCCGATCGGTCAGGCGACTGCCCTTCGAGGTGGGCGAGGATGAGTACGCCCGGCAGTGGAGAGGACAAGCCTTCCCACTGCGCGAGCTGAACGTGCTGGAATCCTGGCTCAAAGATCACTGACCTGGGTCGAAGATCCGATCCATCGCCTCGGCTCCCTCCAGGAGGACGGGGCGGAGCTGCTTGCGGTAGACGGTCTCGGTGACGGTGGTGTTGCGGTGGCCGACCAGGCGTGAGATGGCCTCGATCGGCATGCCGGAGTCGGAGAGCAGTGAAACGAAGCTGTGCCGCATCTCGCGAGGCGTCCAGTCGTTCGGGTTGAGGCCGGCCTTCTTGAGGACGGCCCGAAACGAGCGGCGGACGTTGTGCGCGTCGAGCTCTGTGCCGACCTTGGAGGCGAACACGAGGTCGTTGTCCTGCCAGCGGTCGCCTGCCGCCTTCTTGGCTACCTCCTGGCGTTCACGGTGGAGCTTGAGGGCATCCACGCAGCGCCTTGGCACGGCCAGGGTGCGGCGAGACTTCTTGGTCTTGGTGTCGCCTCCTTCACGGACGGAGCGCCAGACCATGATCGACGGCGGGGTGCTGTCCATGTTGACGTGTGACCAGGTGAGCGCGCGGAGTTCCTCCGTGCGAGCACCGAGAAGCAGCGACAGGACCACGTACGCGTGCAGGGCTGTACCCTCCGATGCCTTGAGAACGGCCTCGGCCTGGGCGAGGGTCAGCGACTTGGATGGGCGGCCGCCCTTGCCCTTCGGGATCTCACAGAGGAGCACGACGTTGCGTTTCACCTTGTCGCGGGCCTGAGCGCGTGAGATCGAGCGGACGAGGATGGAGCGCAGCTCGCGCAGGGTTCGGGTGCTGAGGTCCTTGGACTTGTCGGCCAGCCAGCGGTCAACGTCGTCCGCCGACAGGTCCACCAGCTTGCGAGCGCCGAGGCCGGAGATGATGTGCTTGTTCGCGAGGATCTTGCACTTCTCCACCGTCGCGGCGTCTCGCCCGCTGAGGCCGAAGTCCAGCCAGTTCTGTACGGCGTCCGCCACGGTGTAGCCGGTCGCGGAAACCATGAGGCCGTCATCGTAGTCGCGGATGATCTGCTTGAGCTTTTCCTTGGCGGCGGTCTTGGTCTTGCCGCTGGCCTTCTTGACGATCCGCTTTCCGGCTGGCGTGTAGCCGACCGTGACGGATGCGATCCAGCGTTGCCGGGTCTCGTCCCAGTGCAGGCCGCCGTCCCCGCGGCTGCGGCGCTTGGTCATGAGGCCTCCCGCTGCAGGAGGGCGATGTACTCGGCCAGCGCGCTGACGGGGATGAGGCGGCAGCGGCCCTGCTTGAC
Source organism: Nonomuraea sp. MTCD27 (assembly GCF_041950495.1). Classification (NCBI taxonomy): domain Bacteria; kingdom Bacillati; phylum Actinomycetota; class Actinomycetes; order Streptosporangiales; family Streptosporangiaceae; genus Nonomuraea; species Nonomuraea sp. MTCD27. The sequence goes on from NZ_JBGNUW010000010.1 coordinate 16,381, forward strand.
CGAGCGGAGGCGGCCGGAGCGGAGCTGTTCGTAGATGACGCTGCGGCTCATCCGGAGCTTGGCCATGGCGTCGGGGACGCGGTAGAGCTGGGTGTCATCGGCCATGGTCATCTCCTTCGGTGAGAGTGGCGGCGAGGGCTTGTTCGCCGGGTGTGAAGCCCTGCCCGGCGTACTGCCAGTGGCCGAGGACGAAGGTCGTTTCGGGTTCGTACGGCAGTCGTGCGCGGGTCCAGTCGATGCGGGCCTGGCGGAGATCGCCGAGGGTGGTGGAGTAGGCGCGGCTCTTGGTCGAGAAGTGGCCCCGGAAGCCGAGCATGTGAGCCCAGTCGCGCAGGCGTAGGTGGGCGAGGTCCGGATGCGTCGTCGGGTTGCCGAGCGCCCAGGCGGTGCGGATCAGGCGGGCCGGATGGTCGGCGATGCCGAGGCGGGCGAGCTGGTGGATGGTGGCGTGGGTGAGTGGCCGGTCGAGAGTGCCCGAGGTTTCGGCGGCCTTGGTGGCGTACTTGGCGATGTAGCCCGCGACCTTCTCCTCGGTCATCTTGCCGTCGTATCGCCACACGGCCCTGAACGTAGATGTGTGGCTGGGGGGCTGATCACCTCGCACACCATCGACTCAGGCAAGCCCAGCAGACCGACTCCTCCGTATCAAGCCCGGCTCTGACCGCAGGACAACGCATGATCGAGGAACGGCGACCGGCGAACGTACACGCGAAGCCGAGCTTGACACTCCGTCCCCGGCCCGCTGCCGCTACGCGGTGAGTCGACGGCGTACGAGGTGATCAGGGCCTGTAGATGAGTGCTGGCCGCACGGGGGGGCGGGACCTACCACGTCTCGCCTAGGAGCAGCACGGCCCAGAGCCGTTGCGCTTCGGCGGAGGCCAGTTGCTGGCGAGCGGCGCCTTGGCAATCAAACGGTTCTTCCCGAAATAGCGGCACATTATTGCAATGAGCGGTTCCGGCAGGCTTGGCGCTCCTACGATTGAACACGTGGCCTCCTCCGATGTGATCGCGATGATTGCTGCCATCATCGCGGTAGCTTCCTTGTTATATGCGCGTCGATCCGCGATCGCTGCGGTGCGTTCGGCCAAGGCTGCTGCCGACTCCGCCCATGCAGCTGCTCGAAGTGTGGACGCCGATGAGCTTGCGGCCGTTCAGCAGGCGCGAACCGAAGCCGACTCCGGACGTGTAAAGGTCTACGTCAGCTTGGAGCGCTCCCCGGGGTGGAGGATCACCTACCTCGGAAAGGAGATCTGCGACCAGTACGTATTTGAGTTCGCCAATCAGGCGGATTTCCAGGGGAACTGGCTCGAAGCTCCTGTCCGAGGCATCCTCGTTAATGAGGACACGCGCACCATCGTCGTGGACGATTCGTGGTCATGTGTAGGCGGATCTACTCCGCTATGGCCCGATCCTCTTCCCGAGCCCATCGGCGATCATCGTGGAGTGCGAGTGCCGCCTGGCGGGGCCGTCATTATCGAAACGACTATCGGTGCGTGGACCGAACGTTGGCGAGAGCTGTGGGCCGGGAACGATTTGGATGAGCTTTGGTCCCGCGGCCCTGCGACCTCCCTGCGCGTGTGGGCTGCTCAAGAAGGCGATGGAGTGAACTACGCGGCAGAGGACCGCCACAGTCCGCCTAGTGGATGGGAGATCCGGATAGGTGTATATGACTGGGCGTTTGAGCCGAGGCCCAAGGATGACCCGGACGCGCTCACTTGGAGTATGCGCGGCAAGCCATCATTCATCGTTACCCGCTCTCCCTACCGACCATCTCCTCAGAGCATCCACGAGCTCATGTGATCGGGTCGGGTGATTGGGAGATTGGAAGCTTCTGGCACTAGCCCGATCTGCGGCTGTGCAGTCGTTTGACCACCATGCTGCTGAGTGACCAACTGCGTGACAACCGGGGCGTATAAGTGCGGACGCCAACGGATCTCGCCGGACTGTTTACACAGCTCAGTCCGGCTAAGGAGCTTGATAAGGACCGCGATCATGTGGCTTCGCATCGAAGGGGTCAGGGGTTCGAATCCCCTCATCTCCACCCAGGTCAAAGGCCACTTCCCAGTCGCGGGAAGTGGCCTTTTTCGTGATTGAGTGACTATCGGTTCTGAGTGCGACGATGACCGCCATGTCGAGGATCGAGTTCTCCTATGGCGCTCCAGAGCATGGGTGGGCTGTGGTCACCATCGGCCACGAAGGGCGTGAGGCCGGGGCGATTCAGGCAGGCCCGTCAGCTCCCATTGGATTACTGATACCGGAATCCTGTTCATGCTGGCCAGGGGACGTCACGTTGCGTTACACCCAAGCCCCATCGTCTCGTGGCGATCAGGGTCTGTGCTTGTCGGTGGCGGCTGGCAGCATGACGACATGACCATGCAGCCCCTCGATGTCTCTTGGCTCTGCGGCGAATACGCCGAGGAGTGCTACAGCTTCATCTACATCCGTGCCACGCCTGAACAGGTGGTTTCCCGCCTCGGCGGTCGATGGGAGGACTTCACGCCGGGTCCCTTCCCCGATGACCCGGATGACTATCCAGACCTGGGGGAGTCGATCGGCGTCACCTCCATCGGTGATTGGACGTTCGTTTTCGATCCTGCCTGGCTCGGCACCCGCGAAGACGTGATCACTGAACTCTCCGAGGGCACCAGCCTCGTCTCCCAGGCCGCACTCGGCGTCAAGGGCATAGAGGACTTCTACTGGTGCGAGGATGGCGAGATCCGGTTCGCCTTCGGGAGTGATGACGGATATCGAACGGAGATACCGGATGAACTCGTGGGCACGATGGCGGAGATCGACAGGCTCTACCCGTCGTTTCACCAGTTCTACGAAGGGCCTGCTTTCCTGCTTGTCGAGCGCCTGACCGGGATCAGGGTGACGGAGCAGCTGCTGAAGGGCTCCACGCTGATGTGGGGCGTCGTCCCAGAACCGGCCAAGCCGTAACGTTGGCCGGCAGCGAGCTTCTCCATCTTGAAGCAAGAGCTCAGAGCGGGGCGTGTCCACGGAAGTGATGGCAGAGGTGAAGGATCGGCCTGAGCTGGTGTCGACGTGCTGGAACTACTGGATCGCGGTCCCGACCGGTGACCAGGCGGGTGTCATGGACGTCTTGGGCCTCTCCTCCTCTGAGCCGATGACGTTCGCCGGGGGCTCGAGAAGTGATCGGCGCCGACGGGTACGGCGACCCGGACGACCGCCGTCACCTGTCGCGGGTTTTCGTCACACCCGAGGTGGACGGCTGGACCCTGGTCATCGGGGCCTGGTGCGATCCCTGTGACGGCGGGCGTCACGAGGACGTGCTCAGATCGTGCGAGGCACTGAGCGCCCGCCAGGGAGGAGCCCAGGCCCACTACTACGGTGCGCCGGGGAACGGCTCGGCGTGGCTGGTGGCCGAGCACGGCCGCGTCGTGCGCCCGAGATCGCCGCCGCGTACGGTGTCAGCCCGTTCACCTTGACGTGCGAGACGAAGGTACGGGGGACCGGAGTGCTCGCGGTCACACCGGGCACGACCGACCACAGGAGTTGAGGGACAGGGGCGGCTCCAACCGCCGCCAGCAGCTCGATGGGGAACTTCCGATCGGCTTGGCCGCGCCAGCTCGGGGATCAGGCTGGTGCCGAAGATGCAGAGGGTCTGCTCCCAGGGGTGGCCGAAGGTGCCGTTGGTCCTGTCTTCGGACAGGAAGACGTAGTAGTCGCCGTTGGGGAAGATCTCGACGGGCCGGCTCTGGGGTGTCGTGGAGGGTTTGGCGGTGGGGCCAGAACCACCAGCATGGGTGCTGCCAGTCGAGCAGCAGCAGGCGCTGTGACTTGGGAAAGGCGCGGGTCATGGCCAACAGGTCAAGGGCGTTGACGGCGTTCTGGGCGGCGGCGAATTCGGGCGGGCTCCTGGCGAAAATCGGAGCCAGGTCGATGGTCAGCGACGGTACGGGCTCATTGATGGTCGGTTCGCCGTGCTGCCATGAAGTGGTCGGAAGGTGAAATGCGCGTCGAACGGAGCCCAGTGGTCTTCGTAGCTATCCGGGTCGATTTGCTCCAGGCGGTGGTGGTCATGAGATGACCGTTACGGTGAGTGGCGCGAGCCGGGCTGGGGGTGGTAGCCGGGCCTGAAACCGGAAAGTCCGACTCCAGATCGTGGAATCGGGCCTTCTCTGCGTTCGGGGCTACCTGGTGGATGGTTGGTCTTCAGGCTGGGACTTCGAGAGCGTCATCATGGAGAAGTCTGCGAACGCGGCGCGGGCCCTGCTGTTGCGGTCTTGAGATGTGTGGGTGAGCGGTTGGGCGTCGTCGAGATCTGCTCGTGGCCTATGAGTCGGGCGACGTCGTTGACGGGGCAGGTGGTGTAGCGGCGGCTTCTGCCCGTACTCGCTGTGTGCGGTTGTGTTCGTGTGGCGATCGAGCAGGTGGCTTTTGTCGGGGTGTTCGCGCTGGGGTCGTCGCTCGTGTTGCGTGTCCGGGCAGGTCATGTGACGCAGATCACTAGCTTGGGGTGCTCGTAGAGCAGGTTGTCGGTGGTGCCTGCGATCGTGTCCTGCATGGGCGAGCTGGTCGAGCGAGTGGATGAACTGGACCGCGTGCTGGGAGTCGTGGATCGCGCAGAGGCGGAGCGTCGGCGATGGATGCATCGGATCGCGACGACGATCTGTCGCGATCCGATGCGGCGGATCCTCGTGCTGCGCCGAGCGGAGCAGCACACTCGTTTTCCCGGCCACTATGACGTGATGGTCGGCGGTGCCGTGGACGTGGGCGAGTCGTATGAGGAAGCGGCAGCCCGCGAGCTGTCCGAGGAGCTGGGCGCCGGCGTCCCGGTGCGTTTCATGTTCAAGTTCCTGTGCCGGGATGGGGTCAGCCCTGTCTGGTTCGGGGTGCACGAGGCCGTGATCACTGAGCCATTGCTTCCAGATCCGTCCGAGATCGCGTGGCATGCCTGGCTCACAGAGCTCGAACTGCGGGAGGTCGTTGATCGATGGTCTTTCGTTCCCGGTGGGCGAGAGGCGTTGCGCCGATATTCGGTATTCGGGAACGAGGGCCAGCCGGCGGCCGGCTGATCGGCGGCAGCATGTTGCCCGGCTGTGACCGCAGGACAGCGCGTGATCGAGGAATGGTGACCGGCGAACGTACACGCGAAGCCGAGGTTGACACTCCGTTCCGGCCAGCTGCCGCTTCGCGGTGAGTCGACGCGGCGGTACGAGGTGATCGGGCACTGTACGCGGCTTCGCCCAGGACGGCTACGAGTCGGCGCGGGGCCACTGCCTCATCTGGTCTGCCAGCGGCGGTTCGCGCGGGAAAGTGAGCGTGCGTCCGAGTAGCCGAGACGCCGCGCGAGGCTGTGGAGGCCGGCCGGCCGCATGCGGTGGTATTCCGATCGCCGTACGCGATCGAGTTCTTCGCGCCAGGTGGTGCCGTGGGCGGCGAGCCGCCGCTGCAGGGTGCGAGGGCTTGTCGCGAGACGCGCGGCAACGGCGGCGATGGTGGGGCCTGTCATCAGCGAGTCCCGTAGTAGCCGGCGGAACTGGTCCAGCCATGTGGTCCTCACCGGCAGGGGCGGAAGGCTCTCGGCCTGGTATCGCAGGATCCTCGCCAGGAGCGAATCGGCCCCGAGGAGGGGCAGATCCAGGTCGGACTTGCGCATGGTGACGGTGTCGGCAGGGGCGCCGAAGTCCACCTGGTCGGTCTGGAAGAACGCGTGGAACGCGTCGTGACGTCGGGGTGCGGGCTGCCGGAGGGCGACCTGCACCGGGTTGACGGGACGACCGGTGGCCGTGCGGGCGCGGCTGAAGGCGCCGGCGATCCAGAACTGCATCGCCAGGTCAGCGCCGCGCCCTTCGCCGGTGTTGAGATGGACGGTGAAGGAGAACTCCCGATCGGTCTCTTCGGCGGGCTCGAATCGCCAGTTCGTGCTGATGGTGTTCATGTACGTGCCGGTGGCCGCCATGCCGTCCCAGAGCGTGGGAGCGGTGATGAACAGGTAGTCGTAGAGGCCGAGCGCGCCGACCACGTAGCGTTCGGCGATCATCAGGGCGATCTCGCGATGGTCCACACCGTGCTCGACGAGCTCCCACGCTCGCAGATAACGGTCGCCGGTGATCCTGGCGTGATCGGTACGGAGCGCCCGTCCGGGAATGCCGGCCTGCCGTGCTATCGGCTCGGGGTCAAGGACCTGAACCGCTGATGATGAGCCTCGGAAGCAGTGCAAGATCGAACCCATCCACAGGCTAAGCCTGGCAGCACCGTGGCGCGGTTTACCACCTGGTTGGCGTGATTTGTCCTATCCAGCTCCGGGCGCTGTCCTTGATCCTCTTCTTAATCGCGACACGGGGAGTGAAAGGAGCCTGATGCCCACCGACAACACCGCCCCAGCCGCCACCGTCACTTCGCGAACCGCCCTCTGGGACCGGCTCGCGCTGGGCACGGTCGCCGGTGCCGTTCTGTTCACCGTTGCCTGGATCGTGCTCAGCTTCATCAGCGATGGGTACACCATCGGCGGCGACCACATCGCGCCGTATTCCAACCTCACCCAGCCCATCAGCGGACTGGGCATGGGCGACACCGCCCCGTACATGAACACCGTGTTCGTCCTCAGCGGACTGCTGCTCGGGGTCGGCTTCCTCGGCTTCTTCCGGGCCTTCGAGGGAGGACGCACGATCAGGCGCGTGCCGGCCTCGATCGGCCTCGGCCTCGTACCGATCGGCCTGGCGCTCATCGGGCTGTTCGATCTCGAAGCGTCCCCGACGCAGGCCGAGAGGTGTTCGCCCTACTGAGCGAGACAAGCCCTCTGGTACGAGCGGTGGTCCGCTCGGTCAGGCGACTGCTCTTCGAGATGTGTGAGGAGGAGTACGCCCGGCAGTGGAGAGGACGGGCCTTCCCACTGCGCGAGCTGAACGTGTTGGAATCCTGGCTCCAAGGTCACTGACCTGGGTCGAAGATCCGATCCGTTGCCTCGGCGCCCTCCTGGAGGACGGGCGGTCGCGCTCTACCCGCTGCACGACCGCAAGAGGTCCACCCTCGAGGTGTACGTGCTCGGTCCCGTCTACTGAGCCGGCTTGGCCTCCTCGGCCTGAGCGCCGCAGAACACCTCCTTGACGAGCCTGTCCGCCAGCGCCGAGAAGTCCTTCGCCGGTCCCCTTGTGGCCTCGTCCACCCAGGTCACCGAGGCGGTCAGGGTCCTCTTACCGTCAGGAGAGCTGTACATCAGCGCCCCGAAGCCGTGCGGGGGGCTGCCGTTGTGCTGGTAGACAGTGCCGCAGTTCGGGCCCAGGTCCTGCACGAACAACCCGAAGCCGTAGCCGAGCTTGCCGTGCGGCTTGCGCATCTCGGCCAGCAGCGGCGCCGGGAGGAGCTTGCCGCCGTTCAGCGCGGAGATGAACGTGTGCAGGTCCTGGGTGGTCGAGATCATGTCACCGGCGCCGGCCAGGAGGGAGAGGTTCTGGCGGGTGATGTCGACCACCTTCCACTGGCCGGCGTCCTGGTAGCGGTAGTAGCCGTGGGCGTGCGGCCCGGGGATCTGCGTCCGGTCGCCCGGCACCATGGTGCCCCGCAGCCCGAGCGGGCGCAGGATCCGCCGCTGCATCTCCTCGGCGTACGAGCGGCCGGTGACCTTCTCGATCAGCAGCAAGGCCAGCGTGTAGTTGGTGTTGGAGTAGTTCTGGTCCGTCCCGGGCTCGAAACGTGCCGGCTTGGACAACGCGAACCGGACCAGCTCCTCGGGCCGGTAGCTGTGGAACCGGTTGTCCAGCCACTCCTGGCCGGTGGCGGGGAGCCCCGGCACGTACGTCCCGTTGTCGTAGGCCTCGCCGCCTGCGTAGTTGAACAGCCCGCTGGTGTGCTGCAGCAGCATCCGTACGGTGATCCGCGAGTCCAGCCCGAGCTCGGGGAGATGGCCGGCCACCGATTCGTCCAGCCCGATCTTGCCCTCGGCCACCAGTTGCAGCACCAGGGTCGCCACGAAGGTCTTGGTGACGCTGCCCACCGGGAACCGCCCGTTCGTCGGCGGCTTCGCGGCCTGGCCCAGCTTGCGTACCCCGGCGCTGCCGACCCACTCGCCCTGCTCATCGTTCACGCGGACCTGCATCCCGGCGAAACCGGCGTCGATGAACGCCTGGACGGCCGTCCGCAGCTCCGGGCGATCCTGCCCGGCGGCGGCCGTCGGCACGGCCCGGCTGTCCGCCGAGGCCACTCCGGTCGTGGCCGCACCGGCCAGCAGCGCGGCCGCCAGCGCCGTTGCCCCCACGCGCCGGAAGACCCGCGTACGGACGCTGTTGTCGCCGGCAGGCACGATCCTGTTTTCGTATGTCCTGTTGCGCAGCTTCGAGGCCGCTGACCTGTTCATGGCATTCACCATCGCCGAGCGCTCTGATACCGGGCCGTCGTCGTGCTGATACGGCCGCTGACACGCCACCGCGGCAGACCCGAAGCGCCGCCAGCCAGAACCTTCGCCCAGGTCCGGTGGCCGGACCTGGGCGGTCGCTGGGCAGTGGGGTGTGGACGTTGCCTTGGGTGCCGTGTTGCCTTGCTTGTCGGCAGGCGCGGGTGAACCCTGCACCGGATCCGCACACAGGCTGCGCATCGTTCGCATGTGCGCCTGCTTTGATGACGCCGTGACAGAGCGGCGAAGGCCAGAAGCGCGCGAGGTCTACTGGACGTTCGGATGCGGGCTCTCCGTGATCATCGCCATTGTGTGCGCGACGTTCGGAACCTTCCTCGATATCCACCTGGTGGCTCGCGCGCAGCGTTACTGCCTGGGCGACCTCAGCTCCGGAGAGAAGTTCGCCGGCACCTTCTGGGCCCTGAGCCGGATCGTGATCTTTCCGATCGTCTCGGTGCTATCGGCGCTTGGCGCACAGTCGTTCCATCTGCTGACCCGGCTGCCCTGGCCGGCCGGACGCATATGGGCGGGTGCCGTTCTGCTGGCTGTCACCATTGCCGGGTCAGTCGCCGGACCGACGGCGATGGCTTGGTACGACCTGGCCACCGTGGGGACCCCAGGAGATTGCGTTCTACCGTGGTGGCCGTCGTGGCTCCCCTCGTAAGGCCACAAAGCCGACACAGCAGGCGGAACTTCTCGCCTTGGCCGCGGCCTACAGCGCCGCCTGTGCACACCGCCTCACAGCCAGGTACGGAGGTCGTCGATGTCGACCAGGGGCAGTCCCCAGCGCAGGGCGAACGCCTCGAGGTCGGCCGCGCCGGCCATGGTGCCGTCGCGTTTCATCACCTCGCAGCACACGCCCACCGGGGGCAGGCCCGAGGCCAGGCACATGGCGACGGTCGATTCGGTGTGGCCGGCTCGTTCCCGCAGCAGGCCCGGGCGGGCGGCGAGCGGGATGACGTGGCCCGGCGAGGCGAAGTCGGCGGGCCGGGACTGGGGGTGGGCGAGGTGCCGGACGGTCGCGGCGCGTTCGGCGGCACTGACCCCGGTGCCTGTGCCGGCGGCCAGGTCCACGGGGGTGTGGAAGGCCGTACCCTGACGATCTCCGTTGCCCGCGAGGGCCGGGATCTCGAGCCGCTCCAGGATCTCCGGCGCGCACGGTACGCACGGGTAGCCGTACACCTCGGTCAGCAGGAAGGTGAAGGCGGCCGGACGCAGGTCCGCACCGGCGAAGATGACGTCGCCCTCGGCCTCGCGGTCGGGATCCCACACCATGACCGCGCCCCCGGCGGCGAACTGCTGCACCGCCTTCTCCACCCCGATCCGCCCGGAGAGATGGCCGGCCCAGCCCAGCGCCGCGACCGCGCGGGCGACGTTCGCGCTCGCGGAGCCGGGGTCGGCGGCCGCCAGGCGGCTCACCACGTCGGACTCGATGTTGACCCGGTCGCCTTCGGACAGGTCGGCCAGGGTCGTGCCGGCGAGGGTGGACGGGATCAGCACCACCGAGAACCGGTCCTTGACGATCTCGGCCACGGTCAGGCTCACGCCGTCGACCGCGATGGACCCCTTGGCGGCGATCCTGCGGATGAACCGGTCCGGCGGGCGGATCCACAACCGCTTGCCCACACCGAGATCGTTGTCGATACGTACGACCTTCCCGACAGCGTCGACATGGCCCTGCACCAGATGCCCGTCGAGGGGGTCGCCGACGGACAGGGGTGCTTCGAGGTTCACCCGGAGCCCGGGGGCCAGCAGCTGGTCGAAGGTCGTCCGGCGGCGCGTCTCCGCGCTGATCGAGGTGCTGACCAGGTCGCGCTCCACGCGCTCGGCGGTCACGCAGACTCCTGCGACGTTCAGCGAGCCGCCCGGGACCAGCCGTCCGGCGCACTTGGCCGCTCGTACGATGATTCCCTTCGAGCCGACGGACTCGATCACGCCGATCTCGTGAATTCTGCCGGTGAACATGTCCATCCCCTTCGTGCTGCCGGTGGCATCAGGGACCGTCTTCGTGCGGGTCCGAGAGGGGGCGGGGTTTCACCGCGTGGCTCCGGAGTCGCGCCGGATCGTTCCTCCATGGAGAAACTGGCGGGCTGTCACCGCCGCACCTGGAATCGCACCGCTTCCACGATAACCGGCGGCACCGTCAAAGTGAATGGCATTCGGTGTCCGTCGACGTCAAGTGGCGGGTTCCGTCATCCTCCTGGCCGTGGCGGGATGGGGTGGGACGGCGGTAGGCGGGCGCCGCGGGGTCAATGTTCCGGTCGGAGGCAATGGGCGATCGTGTCGAGGTGGTCGTCGAGTGCGGTCAGGTCGGGCCGGTCGAACACCGCTTGCGTCCTGGCCCAGGCGGTGTTGTCGGTCTTGTACGCGGCGATGACGTCGCTGGTCGTGGTGCCGGTCATGGCGGCTACGAAGTCCGCGACGTCGGATGGGAGGCCTTCGGTGCGGGCCAGGATCCCGATCGCCTCGATGAGGTCGTCGGGGTCCTCGCGGAGGAGGCGTTGTTCCATCCAGCGGGTGAATCCGCTGTGGAAGCGGGTCACGGGGATCAGCTCGTCCGTTTGGTCGGCAGGATGGGTGAAGTCATGGCTCCTCCGTTGGGCCTGATATGTCAAGCAATGTACCTGTCGATACTTTGATCCCGTGTTGTATCGATCTGCTGCTCAGACGCCGGCTGCCGAAGGAATGTGACGCGTGAACGAAGACGAGTGGCTGGCCGAGCGGTTCGGCGAGCACCGGTCGCATCTGCGGGCGGTGGCCTACCGGATGCTCGGCTCGCTGAGCGAGGCCGACGACGCGCTGCAGGAGGCCTGGTTGCGGGCCAGCCGGGCCGACGTCGGCCAGGTGCACAACCTCGCCGGGTGGCTGACCACGGTGGTGGCGCGGGTGTGCCTGAACATGCTGCGCTCGCGCGAGCACCGTCGCGAGGATCCGCTGGACGTCCACGAGGCCGATCCGCTGCTGGGCCCTGCCTCAGGTGGGGACCCCGAGCAGGAAGCGGTGCTGGCCGACTCCGTGGGGGTGGCGCTGCTGGTGGTGCTCGACACCCTGACGCCGGCCGAGCGGGTCGCGTTCGTGCTGCACGATCTGTTCGCCGTACCGTTCGAGGAGATCGCCCCGATGCTGGAGCGGTCACCGGACGCCACCCGGCAACTGGCCAGCCGCGCCCGCCGCCGCGTCAAGGGGGCCGCACCCGCACCCACCGCCGACCTGACCCGCCAGCGGGAGATCGTCGGCGCGTTCCTGTCCGCCACCCGGGGACGGGACTTCCAGGCGCTGATCACCCTGCTCCACCCCGAGGTCGTGCTGCGGGCCGACAAGGCCGTCATCCCCACGCCCGAGCCCGTCATCGTGCACGGAGCCGAGCCCGTCGCCAAGGGCGCGATGGCCGCGATGCAGCGGGCCCAGTTCACCGGACCGGCCCTCATCGACGGCACCGTCGGCCTCGCCATGGCCACCCACGGCCACCTGCGCGTGGCGCTCACCTTCACCGTCGTCGACGGTCTCATCACCGCCATCGACGTCATCGCCGAGCCTGACACCCTCCGTCGGCTCGAACTGGCAGTCCTCGACTGACGCCTGTCGCCGGGGCCGGGGGCGGATCGCTTGGATCCGCCCCCTGGCAACGCGCTCAGAGGGGGATCGCTTCGATCCGTCCTCCGGTAACCTGCTCCTTTCGTGTGTGGCGCACGTCACATTCGGCCTCGGTCACATGGACGGATCGCGGCGGGTCAAGGCAGTGACCGACCCACCCGGACCGGATCCCGAGCCAGCCGGCGGGCCCCGCCCCCGGTGGCCGAAGCGAAGGAGCACCCCAGATGTCTGCTGTTCACGTTGTCGTCACCACCCTCACCGCCGCCTGGGTGGGTTTCTCCGCCTACTCCGTGCTCACCCGCGCGAAGTGGGTTGTCGAACCGCTGGCCGAGTACGGTGTGCCCCGCTCGTGGTGGCCCTGGCTCGGCGCCGCCAAGGCCGCCGGAGCGGTGGGCCTGCTGGTCGGCCTGCTCGTGCCCGTCATCGGCATCCTGGCCGGGGCCGGCCTGGTGCTGTACTTCGTCGGCGCCGTCATCACCGTGCTCCGCGCACGTTCGTACGTGCACATTCCCTACCCGCTGCTGTACCTCGCGCCGGTCATCGTCACCCTGGTGCTGGGCGTCACCGCCTGACGGCGTGCGACCTGCCGGAGACGGGCCTGAGCGACCGCTTCAGGAGGCTCTCCTCGCCGGAGGCTTCTCAGGCCGCCCGGCGGCCCATGATGAGATTTGCGGGGATGCGGACCGGCAGGCACAGGGTTTGCCCGTGTTCGCTGAACAGGTCGTCGCGGGAGTCGAAGGAGCCCAGATCGGCCAGCACCTGAGCTGACAGGTCGCATGAGGAGCAGGTGCCGCCGTCCCAGTCCACGGCAGTGCGCGTGATCGCGTCGAAGAGGGTCTCACTGCCGGTGTTGGTGAAGCGGCCTCCCGTCCGCGGCGCGCTCAGAGGGGCGTAGAGCTCGGACACGCTCACCCACTGGCCGTCCAGGAAGAACTCCGGCCAGGCGAGCACGACCCGCCGAGGGACCAGCGCGCGCAGGCGCGGGAACCGGGGGTGCCAGAAGCGCCCGTCGACCAGCAGCCCTCTGACCCGGCTGGCGATCCCGCAGGCGCGGGCCACGGCCTCCAGCAACGCCAGCCGTTGGCTGCACGAGCCGCGTCCAAGGCGCAGCGTCGTGGAGGCGGGCTGCCTTTCGTTCATGGCGTACACCGGGCGTACGCGGGCCGCGATGAGCTGGTGGGCCGCTGTCAGGGTTGCTCGGTCCGCTCCGGCGCCGATGTCACCGGCCTCGGCGGCCAACTCCAGCAGCCGGGGGTGTCTCCAGTCGAGGATGGCCGTGGGCGCCGCCGTTCGCGGCAGAGCGTGCGCGCTCCTGTGCCGCGATCGTCGAAGCGCCGGGGTCATTCGATGATCATAAAGGCCGGAAAATGCGATATCGATGTCAGGGGGAATCCAGTAAGGTCGCGCCATGCAGCTCATGGACGTCTAGCGCGACGGGTCACCGCCTGTCACGTCATACCGCCCCTGATGGCCCGCGCCGCTTCCCGTCGGCCCAGGGGTTCCTCCTGAGCTGAAAACGCGAGGCTCCGTCATGCCGTCCGCCGCACTCGTCTGTTCCCTGCTGCTCACCTCCGTCGGCAGCGGGCTCTTCCTGCCGTTGTCGATCGTGTACTTCACCGTGCTCACCGACGTCCCGCTCGCCATGCTGGGCGTCCTGCTCGGCGCGGCCAACGCGGTCGCGATTCCCATCCCGCTGTGGGCGGGGGTGCTGGCCGACCGGTACGGCGCGCGCCGCCTGGTGATCGGTGCCCAACTGCTCCAGGCGCTGTCCTTCCTCGCCTACGCGCGGGTCGACGAACCCGTCGGCATCTTCCTTGCCTCGGCGGCCGGCGCGGTCGGGGTCCGGTTCTACTGGTCGTCGATCTTCACGCTCATCGCCGACCATGCCGACCACCACGCCTCCGCCCGCAAGGACCTCTGGTACGCGCGGGCGAACATCGCCCGGACCGTGGGGATCGGTGCGGGCGGGCTCATCACCGGCCTGCTCGTCGCCGATGGCCAGCCGGGCGCCTATCACGCGGTCGCCTACGCCTGTTTCGCCTGCTTCGCGCTGGCCGCCCTCGCGCTCGCGGCCGTGCCGCGTCCGTGGCGCCCGTCACGCCCGTCGCGCCTGCCGCGTCCGTCGCACCCTCCGGGGCCGCCCCGTCGTCTGGAACGGCCCGTGCCCGGCCTCGTCGGGTACCGGGCCCTGGTCAAGGACCGGGCGTTCATGGGTCTCACCGCGCTCAACAGCCTTTTCGCCCTGTCGACGCTCATGCTCGGGCTCGCGCTGCCGACGTTCGTCACGGCCGCCATGAGCGGGCCCGGCCGGCTGACCTCGGCGGTCCTGGTCGGCAACGCGATCCTCATCGCGCTGCTGGGCAGCACCATCACGCGCCGGCTCGCACCGTACCGCCGCACCCGTGTCCTGTGTGCCGCCGCGGGGCTGTGGTCGGGCTGGGGACTGGCGCTCGCGGCCGTCACCCAGGGGCACGGTGCGTGGCCGGTGGCGGCGCTCGTCGTCTCGACGCTGCTGTTCACGGTCGCGGAGGTCATGCACGCTCCCGCCTCCATGGCGTTGGCGGCCGAGCTCTCCCCGGCCCAGGCGCGCGGACGCTACCTCGCGGTGTTCCAGTACTCCTTCGTCGTGGCGGAGATCATCGCGCCGGTGTTCTTCACCACCCTGTTCGGCGTCGGTCACGCGGTGCCGTTCCTCGTCCTCGGGGTGGTCAACGTCGCGGCGATCGTCTGTACGCTGCGGCTGGAGCGCCGCCTGCCGGCCCGCGCTTCCGCTCCTTCCGGGACCTCATGAACGAGGTTCGCGCCGGGAGGCGGCGGGACGGTGGTGCTGTCCGGGCTGACCCGCAGCGGCGCTACTGTCGAGACCTGTACGTCAGCCGCCGCAGCGCCGCCTCGGCCGGTCCTCGCCGGCCGCCGGGGGCCAGCAGCGCGGCGAGCGCCACGGTGGCCAGCCAGGTCAGCACCGCGATACCGGACGCCGCGGCGTCGCCGACCCGCGTGCCGAGCCCTCCCGTGTACGGGGCGAACACCGCCACGAAGACCACTGACTGGAGGAGATAGCAGGTCAGCGACCACTGGCCGCACGCGGTGAGCGCCCTGACGACCGGGCCGGGGACCCCGCGCCGCAGCCGGCCGGCGAAGAGTCCGACGATCGCCGCGTACGCGAGCCCGCCGGCGATGCCCGTCAGGCTGTGCAGCGCGTACGCCGACACGGCCACCATGTCCGACGGGATCCAGACCTGGGTGTCGATCAGCGTCAGCGGCACCCCTCCGGCGACGGCCACCCCCGTGCCCAGGACGGCGACCCGGGAGAGCAGGTCACGGTGCGCCAGGGGGTCCTCCAGCACGCGGCGGCGGGCCGCCCAGATCCCGAACAGGAAGGCCGGCACCACGCTGGCGGCGAAGTAGGTGGGCGTCATCCCGGACCACCCGATCAGCCGCATCACCGTCGCCTCGATCGGGTCCGCCATGGCGGCGGGCGTGTCGCCCTTGGGCGCGGAGATGGTGAGCAGCCCGAACGCGAACAGCACCACGACGTGCAGCACGAGCCCGGCGACGGCGGCCCGCAGCACGGCCCGGTCCGCGCGCCGGACGAACCCGACGAGCACGAGCCCGACCAGCCCGTACGCGCCGAGGATGTCGCCGAAGAACAGCAGCAGCGCGTGGCAGAACCCGAACGCCAGCAACCAGAGGCTCCGGCGGCGCAGCACCTTGCGCACCTGCGGCCAGCTCCGGCCCGCGGCGAGCTGCCGATTGGCCAGCTGCACCAGGCCGTAGCCGAACAGGGCGGCGAACATCGGTAACGCCCGCCCGTCGACCAGCAGGATCTGTACGCCGGCGACCAGCCGGTCGAGCGCGCCGCCGTCGAGGGCGTAGCCGCGGAAGCCGGCAGTGTGCCCGGACAGGTACATGTGCGCGTGCGCCAGCGCGATGAGCAGCAGCATCAGGCCACGCGCGAGATCGGGCGCGAGCGCGCGCCGGGTGATGGGAGTGGCTCCGTCAGCGGGAGCCGGTGGGGCGATGGACATGGCTGTCCCCTCAGAATTAGATACAAAACTGTAGCTAATGCTTCAAGGTAAGCTACACACGTGTAGCTACGCAAGAGGGGTGGCGATGGGAGACCACGGCGCCAGGTCGCGCCGGCGCGGCGAAGAGCTGATCAAGGCCATCCACGACGCCGTGCTGGAAGAGGTGGTGGAGGTCGGTGTGGGGCGGCTGACCATGGACGGCATCGGCCGGCGGGCGGCCACGCCCCGCACCACGCTGTACCGCCGCTGGTCGGACCCGATCGAGGTGCTCCTCGATGCGCTCTACCACCAGCACCCGGTCGAGGAGCCGACCCCCGGGGCCGGTGACCTGCGCGGCGACCTGGTCAAGGCCCTGCGCCTCATGGTCGACTGGGCCCTCAGCCCGGCGGGCCGCGCGGTCGCCGCCATCCTCACCGACCCGAAGAGCGCGGCGCTGATGTCCGAGGCGCTGTTCGAGCGGGTCTTCGCCAACCGGGGCGGTACGTTCACCCGCACCGTGCTCCAGCACTACGCCGACCAGGGCCGCTTCCCGGCCGAGCTGCTCACCCCGGTCGTGGCCGACATCGGCGAGGCCCTTGTCACCAAGCGCCTGATCGACAGCGGGGCACCACCCACCGACGAGGACCTCGTTGCGATCGTCGACCAGGCGATCCTGCCCGCCATCGGCCTGGGCCCGCGACGCCCATGACGGCCACGACGGCCACGACGCCCATGACAGCCACAACCCTCGCGGGCCCGACCGCATGGCGCGGTGGCGCAGGGGGAATGGCACCTCCTGGCCGAAGGCATCCCCCACCCCCGATGGACAGGAGACTCCGAGCATGTCCGTGAGCGAAGCCGGGCGTGTGCTCGCCACACCCACCGCGTACACCGACGAGGCCCGGCTGCACGAGGCGCTCACGCTGCTGCGCCGCGAGGCCCCCGTCCACCACGTCGACGTGCCCGGATACACCCCGTTCTGGGCCGTCACCCGGCACGCGGACATCCTGGAGATCGAGCGCGACCACGCCCTGTGGCTCAGCGCGCCCCGCCCCGTGCTGCGGACCGCGGGGCTCGACGCCGCGCTCGAAGCGCGCCGGGCCAAGGGGACCAGCCTCAGGAGCATCGTGCACATGGACGACCCGGAGCACCGCGTCCTGCGCGCAGTCGGCGCCGACTGGTTCCGGCCCAAGGCCATGCGCACGCTGGAGACGCGAGTGCGCGAGCTCGCCAGACGCCACGTCGACACGATGGCGGAGCTCGGCGGCAGCTGCGACTTCGTCCGGCAGGTCGCCGTCCACTACCCGCTGTACGTGATCCTCTCCCTGCTGGGGCTCCCCGAGTCCGACTTCCCGCGCATGTTGCGGCTCACGCAGGAGATGTTCGGCCAGGACGACAGCGACACCGGGCGCGGCGGCACCCCGCAGGACCACACCGCGGTGCTGGAGGACTTCTTCGCCTATTTCCACGACCTGACCGCGCGGCGCCGTGCCCGGCCCACCGGCGACCTCGCCTCGGAGATCGCCAACGCCCGCGTCGACGGGGAGCTGCTGGACGACAACGTCGCCGCCTCCTACTACGTCCTCATCGCCACGGCCGGCCACGACACCACGAGCTCCACCATCGCGGGCGGGCTGGAGGCGCTCATCCGGCACCCGGCCGAGCTGCGGCGGCTGCGCGCGGATCCCGGCCTGCTGCCGTCGGCGGCCGAGGAGATGATCCGGTGGGTGAGCCCGGTGAAGTCCTTCATGCGCACCGCCTCGGCCGACACCCAGGTCAACGGCACGCCCATCAGGAAGGGCGAGGCGGTGCTGCTGTCGTACCCGTCGGCCAACCGGGACGAGGAGGTCTTCGACGACCCGTTCCGCTTCGACGTCGGCCGCGACCCGAACCGGCACCTGGCGTTCGGCTTCGGCGTCCACTACTGCCTGGGCGCCGCGCTGGCCCGCATGGAGATCCGCGCGCTGTTCGCCGAGCTCGTTCCCCGGCTGGCCGCCGTCGAGCTGGACGGGGAGCCGGCGTGGACCGCCACCACGTTCGTGGGCGGCCTCAAACGCCTGCCGATCCGCTACACCCTCACCTGATCTTCGAGCTGACCGGGCACCGCGCGGAGGCCCGGCCGTAGCCCGGCCGGGCGCTCCGCGGTCTCAAACATGCCGAGCCGGGATCAGCGCACGTAGATGTCCGGCCTCGGCGGGGTGGCCATGCGGTCGCCGAGGAAGAAGCCCGTGTGCGGCGGCTGGTTGTAGGCGGTGTTCTGCCAGGCCACCGACACGCGGTAGAGGGGGTCGTGCATCAGGGTGTAGATGCGCCGGTCCGTCGGGGTCGTCGTGGAATGGATACGCAGGGCGCGGTTGTCCGAGGTGGGCCAGACGACCTCCTCGCGCCAGTCGCCGAACAGGTCGGCCGACAGCGACGGGGTCGCCTTGGTGCCGTTGTTGGAGTGCACGCCCGAGGCGGTCAGCAGGCGGGTGTCGGAGCTGGTGCCGTACTTGTCGATCCTGGTCTGGTCGAGCAGCTCCCTGACCGGGTCGGCGTCCCACCAGATGAGGAAGTTGACCGAGGACGGCTTGCGGCCCGCGGTGTTGCCGGTGACGCTGCGCAGGTTGGCGTCGGCGGCCGACCAGAACTCACCGGCGACCCGGACCGTCGAGATGTCCCCGGCCACGCCGCGCCCGTTGTCGGAGCCGGAAGGGGTGGACCAGAGGATCGAGCCGTTGCGCGGGTCGACGTAGAGCGAGCCGGGCTGGGAGGTGGACTCGCTGACCTTGAAGTACTCCAGGCCGGCCCGGGCCGGGTCGAAGTCGCCCAGGTGCTGGGCGTCCCCGTGGCCGGTGCGGGTGCTCCACATGCCGGTGCCGTTGTCGTTCACGGCCATCGCGCCGTACACGATCTCGTCGCGGCCGTCCTGGTCGACGTCGCCGACTGACAGGCTGTGGCTGCCCTGCCCGGCGTACTGCGAGCCCGCCGAGTTGCTGTCGAACGTCCACCGCTTGGTGAGCGTGCCGTTGCGGAAGTCCCAGGCGGCGATGACGCTGCGGGTGTAGTAGCCGCGGGCCATGATGAGCGAGGGGCGTTCGCCGTCCAGGTACGCCGTCCCGGCCAGGAAGCGGTCCACGCGGTTGCCGTAGTTGTCGCCCCACGAGGAGACCGCGCCGCGCGGCGGGTCGTAGTTGACCGTGGACATCGCGGCGCCCGTCAGGCCGTTGAACATGGTCAGGTACTCGGGGCCGCTGAGGATGTAGCCGCCGGAGTTGCGGTGGTCGGCGCCGGCGTTGCCGATCACGGTCCCGGCGCCGTCTCTGGTGCCGTCGGCGGTCTTCATCGCGACCTCGGCCCGGCCGTCGCCGTCGTAGTCGTACACCTGGAACTGCGTGTAGTGGGCGCCCGCGCGGATGTTGCGGCCCAGGTCGATGCGCCACAGCCGGGTGCCGTTCAGCCGGTAGGCGTCGACGAACACGTTGCCGGTGTAGCCGGACTGGGAGTTGTCCTTGGCGTTGGACGGGTCCCACTTCAGGATGATCTCGTACTGGCCGTCGCCGTCCACGTCGCCCACACTGGCGTCGTTCGCGCTGTAGGTGTAGGCGACCCCGTCAGGGGTGGTGCCGCCCGACGGCGGCTGGATGGGGACGTCCAGGTAGGACCCGCCGGTGAAGCGGAGTGAGGCGGGGGAGGCGGCCTGCTCGGCCCCTCCGACGACCGCGCGCACGGTGTACGAGGCGTCGGCGGCGGCGCCGTTGTCCAGGTAGTTGGTGGCGGCGGTGAGCCCCGAGGCCACCCGGGTGGAGCCCCGGTAGACGTTGAAGGAGACGCCGTCGGGATCGGTGCCGAGCAGTCTCCAGGAGACGAGGTTGCCGGAGCCGGAGCGCACGCTGATCAGCCCTCGGTCCAGGTCCTCCATCTGCTTCGTGGGTGGCGCGGCTTGGGCGGGGGCGGCGGCGATCGTGGTCGCGGCCAGGGCCAGGACGGCGGTCGCGGCGGCCAGGTGTAAGCGCATGGGGGTTTCCTTTACTTGTGGTAAGCGCTTTCCCGATGGGCGAAAAGAAAGTTTCATGGTGCGGAGTGAGGAGGTGATAGCGCTAACAGGCCGACGCGGAGAATGCATGCGGTGGAAAATGCTGCCCGACCTGCGGGGATGGTCACAGGGGCTCCTCGTCGGCGTCAGGGGTGCCTGGGGCGGCGCCAGGCCGTATTAAAGCCTGGCGATAATTGATCCGCAAGGAGTCTTCCGCGCCCCTTTTACCCGCAGCTTGACTTCACGTCAGTGCTCGCTCCGGCCGGCGCAGGAGGGGGACGGCGGCGGCCAGGGCCAGCGCCGCGGCGAGGGCCGCACCGGGGAGCAGGGTCAGGGGCGTGGGCGCCGGGCCGCCGATCCCGGCCAGCCACTCGGCGGGCGCCTCCAGCAGCTCTCCCGCGCTGTCGGCCAGCGCGACGAGGCCGACCAGCAGGCCGCTGACCCGGCCGAGCAGCCGGTCGGGGGTGATCGCCTGGCGGTGGCTGATCAGCAGGATCGCGACGATGACCGTCCCGGTCTGCGGGACGAAGGTGCCGAACGCGTGCCACAGCTGGCCCCAGGCCGTGCCGGACAGCGCCAGCAGCAGGGTGAACGGCTGGCTCGCCAGCAGGGCCGCCCAGGCCAGGCGGAAGGGGGCGTGCCTGCGGTGGAGCAGCACGGCCAGCAGCGCTCCCAGGAGGAGCGAGGCGACGGACGAGAACGTGGACATGAGGGAGTAGAAGTAGCCCATCGGCAGGTCACCCGCCGCTGCCGCCGCCTGCCGCGTCTCGTTCATCACCTCGTGGGCGACCTGCTCGAACAGCTCCGACGCGACGAGGTACACGGCGATCGCCCGCAGCGCAGGCTCGCGTACGGTGAAGCGCACGCCCTCCGCCGCCTCCCGCCAGAAGCCGGTCCTGGGCGGCGGGGGCTCCTCGACGGCGGTGACCCCGCGGAACGCCAGCGCCGCCACCGCCATCAGCACGCCGACGACGATCGGGAACCCGACCTCGTCGAGGTGGTCGGCCAGGGACAGCGCCGCCGCGAGGGCGAACATGATGAAGGACGGTGACACGGACAGCAGCGCGTTCGCCGTGACCAGGCGCTCGCGGCCCACCACGGACGGCAGGTAGGTCTCGCTGCCGATCGGCGCCAGCGCCCCCAGGGCCGTCGTCACCATCAGCACGGTGAAGAGCAGCGGCCCGCCCAGCAGGCCCGCGCCGTCGGCCGCCGCGACCGCGGCGAGCGCCGTCGTGCCGAGCAGGGCCATCGCGATCAGCACGCTGCGGCGGCGTACCCGGTCGATGAGCACCCCGAACGGCAGCCCCAGCAGGATGGCGGCGAGAGGCGCCGCGATCTCCTCCAGCAGGGCCCAGGCGTGGCGGTCCACCTCGGGGCTCCGGACCAGGAGCAGCGCGTCCCGCAGGAAGTCGACGGAAAGGGCGAAAGCGGCGAAGGCGAAGAGCAGCCGGAGCCACCGTAACCGGCTGGGGGTGATCATCCGGACATCTTCCTATGGTGGGGCGACCTCCCGCATGTCAAGATTCGCAGATGAGTTCGGAGACGAAGAGGCCGGGCAGTCGCGTCGTCCTGGCGATCGTGGCGGGGGTCGCCATCTTCGTCGCCCCCTTCGTCTGGGCCGTGGTCATGGCCCAGTTCTTCGCGGACGAACGGCACTGCGGCCACTACACCGGCTGCATCGGCTACTTCGTGCAGGCATGGGAGGTGGCACGCTGGGTCCTGGTCGGCTATCCGGTCGCGTGCTGGCTGATCATGCGGCTCGTACGGGCGCGCCGGGCCTGAGAGTCAGGCGGGGCCGGCCGAGGTGCGCTCCCAGCGGATCTCGCCGTCCTCCCAGCGGTCTGTCGGGTGCAGGCCGGCGGCGGTGGCGACGGCCGCCGAGGCCGCGTGGCCGGGGTGGATGTGCGCGATCACCGTGTCGACCTCCTGCTCCATGAGCCGGTCGATCATGGCCTTGGCGGCCGCGGCGGCCAGGCCGCGGCCCTGCCACGGCGTGCCGATCACCCAGGCCACCTCGGCGGTGCGGCCGTCGATCGTGGCCTGTACGTAGCCGGCCAGCCGTTCCTCCTCGCGCAGCCAGATCACCCAGTTGCGCCAGCCGGGCGGCCCGGCGGCCAGCCGCTCGTAGCGGGTACGCAGCTCCCGCTCGGTGAGCGGGGCACCACCGGTGAACTCGTGCAGGGCGGGGTCGGCGAGCACGGCGGCCATCTCGGTGGCGTGCTCCGGGCGCAGGGGGAGCAGGACCAGGAGCGGCGTCTCGATGATGGTCACCCGGCCACGATAGGGCCAACCTGTGGCCCCAAGGTGGCGGGGTCGGCAGGTGTTGGCGGCTGCGCGGTGACACGAAGCGACCTTGGCCCCGGGCGGGGCGCAGGGGACTCTGGGAAGTACTTCCTACACGGAGAGTTCTTATGGATCCTCTGCAGATGCCGGTGCCCGGTGAACGCACGTCCGAGACAATCCGCCGGTTCAGGGACGAGAGCGGGCCGGTCGTGCCCATCGAGCTCCCGGGCAAGGTCAACGCCTGGTTGGTGACCTCGTACGAGACGGTGAACGAGGTGCTCACCAACGACGGGACGCTCTACAGCAAGAACCCCCTGAACTTCCCCGCGCTGCACGACGGCACCATCCCGCCCGACTGGCCGATCCGCCAGGTCATCCAGGGCGACCACCTCCTGACCAAGGACGGCGCGGACCACCGCCGCCTGCGCGGCCTCATCAACCGGGCCTTCACACCCGCCCGCGTGGCGGCCATGGCCCCGCGCATCCAGGAGATCACCGACGAGCTGCTCGACCGGCTGGCGGACGAGGGCGACGTGGTGGACCTCGTGCGGCACTTCAGCGAGCCGCTGCCCATCGCGGTGATCTGCGAGCTGTTCGGCGTGCCCGAGGACGAGCGGTACCGGATCCGCGAATGGACCAACGTGCTGCTGTCGAACGTCAGCACCCCGGAGGAGGCCGCCACGGCCGCGGGGGAACTGCTCGGGTACCTGGGCGGGTTCATCGGGCGCAGGCGCGCCGAACCGGGCGACGACCTCACCACCGGGCTCATCCGGGCGCAGGAGGACGACGGCGACCGGCTGTCCGACGAGGAGATGTTGTGGATCCTGTGGCTGGTGCTGATCGCCGGCCACGAGACGACCGTGCACCTGATCGCCAACACGGTCGTCGCCCTGTGCGCCGATCCCGCGCAGCTCGCGGTCGCGCAGAAGGAGAACGCCTGGGACCAGGTGGTCGAGGAGGCGTTGCGCAGCCGCAACTCGGTGGTCGGCGTCCTGTTCCGCTATCCGATCGAGGACGTGCGGGTGGCCGGGACGACGATCCAGGCCGGACAGCCGATCATGGTCGGGCTCAGCGGGGCGGGCACGGACCCGGCCAGGTTCGGCGGGGACGCCGAGCGGTTCGACATCTCGCGCGAGCCGGACGGGCACCTCGGCTTCGGCCGTGGCCCGCACTTCTGCCTGGGCGCGCCGCTGGCCAGGCTCGAGATGCGGATCGCGCTGTCGTCGTTGTTCGGCCGGTTCCCCGGGCTGCGGCTGGCGCTCAGCGAGGGCCAGGTTCCTTACACCTCGTCGTTCATCACGGAGGGGCCGACGGAGCTGCCGGTGGTGCTCCGGAGCTGACCGGTGAGGTGGTGCTGGACGACCGGCGCCAGGCTGGCGACGGCGCTCTCCGTGTCGAGCGAGGCCAGGGGCTCGATGCGGAGCACGTAGCGGGCCGTCGCCACGCCGAACAGGTAGGCGCCCGTGAGGGCGGCGCGCAACTCGGGCTCGTCCGCCTGCACGGCGCGGGCCAGGGGCAACATCACCGCGTCCGTCATGAACGACGTGACCATGGCGGACGCGCTGGGCGAAGCGGTGGCGGCCCTGATCACCGCCAGCATCCTGGGGCCGGTGCGCGGGTCCTCCCACAGCTCCAGGTAGCGGCGGGCGAGGCGGGCCCCGAGCTCGGACAGCTCGCCCTGGCCGGCGAGCTCGGCCAGGTCGCCGACGGGCGGGTCGGCGCGCAGCGCGGCATCGAACAGCCCGTCCTTGCTGCCGAAGAACTGCAGCACCAGTGCGGGATCGACGCCCGCGGCCCGCGCCACCCCGCGGATCGTGGTGCCGGTGTAGCCGTTTTCAGCGAAGCTCTCCTGGGCGGCCTGCAGGATCTCGGCACGCGTACGCGTCGCGCCCGGCCGGCGGCCTCCTGCCCGTTTCGGTTGCTCGGTCACGGATCCAGACTAACTCATCGGTGTTGAGTTTTGCCGTTTTCTCGGCTACCGTTTAACTCAACACCGATGAGATAAGGAGCACGGCCATGGAGTACCTGCTCATCAGGCAGCGGTTCGCCGACTACGACACGTGGCGGGAGGCGTTCGACGGATTGGCGAGCGTCAGGGAGGCCGCGGGGATGCGCACCGTCCTGGTCACCGTCGACGCAGAGCGGCCCGAGGAGGCCGTGGTGCTGTTCGAGTGCGCGGACGCGCAGGCGATGCGGCGGCATTTCGCCTCCGACGCGCTCAAGGAGGCGCACCGGCGGGCCGGGGTGGTGCCCGGGAGCAACCAGGCCACCGTGCTGATCCCCCGGTGAGCCCTCAGCTCGCTCCCTGATCGACCGTCTCCACCAGCCGGGCGACGAGGGGGTTCGCGTCGTCCGCGCGCCAGGCCACGGCCACGCTCGTGCGTACGCCGGTCGGCGCCACCCGGCGGAAGGCGACCCCCTTGAGCCGGATCCGCCTGATGCTCGCGGGCGCCAGCGAGACGCCGAGACCCGCCTCGACCAGCGCGCACACGGTCTGCCACTCGACCGCGTGCTGCGCGATCTCCGGCGTGAACCCGGCCGCCTCGCACATCCCGACGATCCGGTCGTGCAGCCGGGGCCCGTGGGCGCGCGGCAGCAGCACGAAAGGCGAGCCGGCCAGCCGGGCGATCTGCACCGTACGCCCCGCCGCCAGCGGGTGGCCGGCGGGCAGCACGGCCACGAACGGCTCGCTCAGCACGGTCGCGAACCCCAGCCCCGGCTCGTCGTCCGGCGGCTCCCGCAGCAGGCCGACGTCGATCCGCCGGTCGTGCAGGGCGGCGAGCTGCGGTGCCGTGGTCATCTCGTGGATCTCGATGCGCACACCGGGAAAGCGCTCCCGGTAGGTGTTCAGCAGGCCGGGCAGGATCGTGAGCGCCAGCGAGGCGGCGAACCCGAGCCGGATCCGGCCCGCCCGGCCGCTGCCCGCCGCGCGGGCCGCCGCCAGCCCGCCCTCCAGCTCGGCGAGCGCCCGGCGGGCGGCGGGCAGCAGCTCCCGGCCCGCCGGGGTGAGCTCGACCCGGCCCGGCGCGCGGCTGAACAGCGCGTGCCCGACCTTGCTCTCGAGGCGGCGGATCTGCTGGCTCAGCGGCGGTTGCGCGATGCCCAGGCGGTCGGCGGCGTGGCCGAAGTGCAGCTCCTCGGCGAGCACGACGAAGGCGTGCAGTTGCGGGAGGGGGAGTTCCGGGCGGTCCATACCTTTAGAGATATCAGTTCATGGTTCGGGCGCTATTAGACGTATCTGTGCTGGTCATCGTAGCCTTCGGCGCATGACAGAGCGACGCGCGATCCTCAGCGGCTCCACGTTCGAGGAGCAGATCGGATACGCCCGGGCCGTGGTGGACGGCGACTGGGTGCACGTCTCGGGGACGACCGGCTTCGACTACTCGACGATGACGATCTCCGACGACGTGGTGGAGCAGGCCGCGCAGTGCCTGCGCAACATCGGCTCGGCCCTGGCGGAGGCCGGGTGCGGCTTCGGCGACGTCGTACGCGTGCGCTACCTCCTGCCGGACCGCGCCGACTTCGAACCCTGCTGGCCCGTCCTGCGGGAATGCTTCGGCGAGGTGCGGCCGGCCGCGACCATGCTCATGTGCGGCCTCGCCGATCCGCGGATGAAGATCGAGATCGAGGTGTACGCGCGCCGATCCGCCGCCTGAGACCCGCGGCTGCGATCCTCTTGTGCGTCAGTGGCGTACGAGGCGGCCCACGCGATCCTGCGCCACGACGACGACAGGACGGCGCTGTGGGAGCTCGACCAGCGCCTGCGCCGGGGCCGCCTGCCCGAACCCCTGTGACCGTGGTCAGGCAGGGCTGCCCCTCGCGGGCCCGGCCCCGGACGCGCTGCACGTGCTCATGCGGGACCCCTTCGACGGAGACGGCGGCGATGGCAGTGGCCGGCGTGCCAGGCCGGTCCGACGAAGTGCGTCCAGGCATCTCGCGGGCTGGAGGTCAGTCGCCCGCAAGGTCGTGGAGCAGGTCGGTGACGCCGAGGGAGTCCAGGAGCGCGCCGGCGGGGACGGTGTACGGCGCGGAGAACGCGCAGGTGGTGGGGTGGGCGACCAGCGCGTCCAGGAGTTGTGGCACGCCGAGTGTCCCCAGCAGCGTCGCCGGGCTGGGCGGGGCCGCCGACGGGCCGGTGGACGGGGCGCAGGCGGCCCGGTGCCTGATGATGAGCGCGTCCGTGAGCTTCGCGACGGAGGAGGCGTCGAGCACGGAGGTGGACCGCACCACCGTGCCGGGGGACGCCGTGATCCGGATGCAGTCCAGCGCCTTGCCGACGAGGTCTTCCAGCATCATGCGCGCCGGCGAGACGTGGGAAACATCGGCCGCATCGGCGGCCGAGAGGCCGGTTGTGGACGGGCTGGACGCGGATGGGCTCGGGGTGGCCGGGCTTGGGGAGGCCGGGGCGGGCGTGATGGGGCTCGGGGTGGCGGGGGTGGGCGTGACGGGGCCGGAGGTGATCGACGGCGACAGGCTGGGGGCGGGCGACGGGGCCGGGCTCGGGGCGGCGTACCGGCCCGCGGCCGAGTACGGAGCCGGGAAACCCGGCACGGACGGCTGGCTCAGCGGCGGCGAGAAGAACCTCTCGAGGGAGGTGCCGGCGACGAGCGAGTCCATGAGTCCCCTGATGTCGTCGGCGGTGACGGTCCCCGCCACCCGCGGAGGCGGCGACACGTAGATGCTGATGCCGTCGTAGTTCCTGCACGGCGCGGTGTCGGCCGCGGTCTCGGTCTCCGCGTTCGCGACCCCGGCGCCGGCCAGCAGGACGGCGGTGGTCGCGGTGAATGCGGCAACGGCATGCCTGTACATGATTGATGCTCCCCAAGGGTGATGATCAGGTTATCGCTGCGATCAGTACCCTTAGTAGTGGTTCAATTACTTCATAGTTGGATCTAGCCCTCTTTACTGGTAGGCGCCATGCTGCAGGGAAAGTCCTTTCTGGGCATGCTCATCGCCGCGCTGATACTGCTCACGGCCTGCTCCGACGACCCGCCCACGAACCCGGGGCTGCGCGCCGAGTTGCTCCGGATGCTGGAGCTCGATCAGAAGGTCAGGACGCTGGACGCGTCCCAGGAGGACTGGGACCGGGTGGAGAAGGCCAACACCGACCGCATGCGCCAGATCCTCGGCGCGCACGGCTGGCCCGGGTACGCCATGGTCGGCAGGGACGGCGCGCACGCCGCCTGGGCGCTCGTCCAGCACGCCGACCGCGACCTGGACCTGCAGCGGCGGGGTCTGGAGCTGATGCGGCGGGCCGTGGACAAGGACGACGCCGACCCCTCCGACCTGGCCTTCCTCGTGGACCGGGTGCGCGTGGCGGAGGGGAGGCCGCAGGTGTACGGCACGCAGTGGGAGACCGGCCCCGAGGGGCAGTGGCGGCCGCGTACCCCCATCGAGGACCAGGCGAAAGTGGACGAACGACGCGCGGACGCCGGCCTGAAGCCGCTGCGGGAGTATCTCGAGGAGCTCAAGTCGGCCCAGTGACTCCAGCTAATATTGAAGCGCTGTTACATTGCTGGAGAGGAGCCCCCTTGCGTCCCCCGATCGAACCCTACGAGCACGGCATGCTCGACACCGGTGAGGGCAACCTCATCTACTGGGAGGTCTGCGGAAATCCGGACGGCAAGCCCGCGCTCATCGTGCACGGCGGACCCGGATCGGGGTGCTCGGTCAACGCGCGCCGCACCTTCGACCCCGAGCGGTTCCGTACCGTCCTGTTCGACCAGCGCAACTGCGGCCGCAGCCGCCCGCACGCCGCCGACCCCGCCACCGACCTGACCAACAACACCACCCACCACCTGATCGCCGACATGGAGCGGTTGCGGGAGCACCTCGGCATCGACAAGTGGCTGCTGTACGGCGGGTCGTGGGGGTCGACGCTGATCCTGGCCTACGCCGAGACCCATCCCGAGCGGGTGACGGAGATCATCATCCCGGCCGTCACGATGACGCGCCGCTCCGAGATCGACTGGCTCTACCGGGGCGTCGGGCGGTTCTTCCCCGAGGAGTGGGAGCGGTTCAGGCAGGGCGTGCCCGAGGCGGACCGCGACGGCGACCTCCTGGCAGCGTACGGGCGGCTGCTGTCCGACCCCGACCAGAAGGTCCGCGAGAAGGCCGCCCGCGACTGGATCACCTGGGAGGACGCGGTGATCTCGCTGGAGGGCAACGGCACGCCCAACGCCTACAGCGACCGTCCCGACGACGCCATCATGGCGATGACCCGGATCTGCGCGCACTACTTCTCCAACGGCGCCTTCCTGGAGGAGGGCGTGCTGCTGCGCGAGGCGGGACGGCTGGCCGGCATCCCCGGCAGGCTGGTCCACGGCCGCCTCGACATGGGCGGCCCGCTGAAGACGGCGTGGGAGCTGGCCCAGGCCTGGCCGGACGCCGAGCTGGTCGTGGTGGAGGACTCCGGGCACACCGGCAGCCAGACGTTCGTGCAGGCCATCAGGTCGGCCGTCGCCGAGTTCGCCGACCGGTGAGGGATGAACCCGCGGCTCGCGATCATCGGGGGTCTGGACGGTGCCCCTGGTGACCATCGCTCGCCGTCGGTCGATGCCGTACGGGGGCGAGCCGCGGGTTCGCAGGCCGGCGGGCGGACAGGGCGCGGCGAGGCGCCGCCGGCGGCATCGCCATGCCTTGTCCGCTCGCTGACCTGCCGTAACAGTACTTCGCCGGCCATTCGGACACCACCTATTTAGCCTTTGCGGCCGCCGGTGCGCCGGCGCGAGGGGCGCTCGGGCGGGAGCACCTCGACCGACGTCTTGCGGATGTGGTCGTAGACCAGCGACGTGCGCACGTCGGCGATGTTGCGGTGCCGCGCGACGTGGTCGAGCACGAAGTCGCGCAGGTGGCTCGCGTCGCGCACGCCCACCTGGATGATGAAGTCGTCCCCGCCCGACACGACGAAGACGGCCAGCGTCTCCGGCAGGGCGGCGACGTAGTCGCGGAAGCCCTCGACGGCCTCGCGGATCTTGGGGTGCAGGCGCACGTTGATCAGCGCCTGCACGGGACGGCCGATCGCGTCGAGGTCGACCTCGGCGTGGAAGCCCTCGATCACGCCGGCCGACCGCAGCGAGCGCACCCGTTCGAGGCAGGTCGAGGGTGCGATGCCGAGGTGCTCGGCCAGCTCGCGGTTGGTCTGGCGGCCGTCGCGCTGCAGCTCGGCGAGGATGGCCGTATCAAGTTCGTCCATGTACGTATCTTCTCGCAGGTCTCCGAATTTTCTTCGGAATCGGCGCTTTCGTTTTGTAGGAATGACGGGAACGGTGTGAACCTTCAGGGTGAACTTCGGAGAAGGGACCCTTGCATGAGCGTGCTCGACGAGCTCGAACGCCGTACCGATCTGCCCACCAAGGAGCTCGCGGTCAAATGGGCGATCGTGATCGACAGCGACCTGCCCCGGGGCCTGCAGGCGAACGCCGCCGCCTGCCTGGCCGCGTCCGTCGGGGTCGCCGTCCCGGCCATCGTCGGGTCGGGCGGAGTGGACGCCTCCGGGCTCGCGCACGCCGGGCTGCCGTGGACGGGCTGCACGGTGCTGGGCGCCCCGGCCGCGATCGTCGCGCGGATCAGGAGCGAAGCCGCCGCCGAGCCCGACCTGATGGTCTCCGACATGGCCACCATCGCCCAGCGCGCCAACGTCTATGACGACTACCTGGCCGAGCTCGCGCGTACGGAGGAGCCGTCCTACTACGCGGTCAGCCTCTTCGGCCCGCGGGCACTGGTCGAGCGGCTCACCGGGAGGCTTCCGCTGCTGCGCTAGCGATCTTCAGCAGCCCGCCGCAAGATCGTGATCTACGGGCCGGTCCTTTGTCGGTCGCAGCCGCTAACGTTCCGCGCATCGCGGCGGCGGAAGCCGTGGCGTTCCACGACCACGAAAGGCGGGCGCTTTGGGTTGGCTGGCTGCGGGCGACGGATATGAGGTCGCCCTCATGGATGGCCGGGTGGCGGCGCGGGCCACCTCCGGCCGCGCGGCGGGGCGGCAGCTCAAGTCGCTGCCCAAGGCCCTGCGCGAGCACCCCGAGGTGGACCGGCTGCGCCGGTTGGCCGAGTGGCTCGACCGGCACGCCGCGGCGTGCGTCGCCCAGGTCGACACCTGGATGGTGTCGTCGCTGCCGGTCCCGACCGGGCTGCTGGCCCGCGTCTGGCAGGACGAGGCGTGGCAGGTGGCGCTGCGCGACCTGGCCGTGGTCGGCGACGACCCGGACGAGGTCGGGTTCCTGCGCGACGCCACCGGCTCCGGCGAGCTGCGGATGGTCAACCTCGACGGTGAGACCGTGCGGCTGTCCCCGGAGACGGTGACGCTGCCGCACCCCGTGCTGCTGCCCGACCTCGACGACCTGCGGGAGTTCGCCGCGGAGCTGGGCCTGACGCAGAAGGTCGAGCAGATCCACCGGGCCATCTGGCGCAAGCCCGCCGAGGTGACCGGGAGGGAGGTGGCGGAGTTCGCCGGCGGCAAATACGCCTCCAGGTTCGGGCTGGCCGCGCGGGCCACTCAGCTGGGCTAC
Source organism: Nonomuraea sp. MTCD27 (assembly GCF_041950495.1). Lineage (NCBI taxonomy): Bacteria > Bacillati > Actinomycetota > Actinomycetes > Streptosporangiales > Streptosporangiaceae > Nonomuraea > Nonomuraea sp. MTCD27. The sequence goes on from NZ_JBGNUW010000010.1 coordinate 47,143, forward strand.
CGGGTGTCCGGGGGCTACGCCACGTGCCGGGTGCGCGACGCCGGGCGGTTCGCGGAGGCGGCCGTGTGGATCGGGGAGCCGTACTGGGAGGACGAGGTGCGCACCGGCAACCTCACCTGGCACGACCAGGAGGGCAGGTCGTTGCCGGCGGCCGAGGTCGGGCCGGTCGCGTGGTCCGAGGGGATGCGGATGGCCGCGGCGCTCCACGCCGGGCGACAGGTGGAGGAGAGCCAGTGAGCGAGACGCAGTCACCTGAGGAGTTGCTGAAGGCCGGCGCCGTGCTGCCGCCCGGCACCGAGGGGGCGGGCGACCGGGCGGTGCCGCTGGTGGCCCGCGCCTACCGACATCCCGGGCTGGACGACCGGGTGGTCGTCCGGCTGGTCGCCGAGGAGCTGCGGCCGGCCGAGGACCTGGCGGCAGGGTTCCTCGGCCTGGAGCCCGAAGGGGAGCCCGCCGTCGTCGGGCTCGGCAGCCGGCGCTCGCTCGGCTTCCCCGAGTGGGTGCTCGTACGCCACCCCGAGGACGGCCACCACGCCCTGGCCATCGTGCCCGAGCTCGAACGCGCCGCCAGGCAGGCCAAGTCCAAGCCCAAGACGGCGCTCGACGCCTACCACGCGCTCGCCGGACGGCTCGCCACCTCCGTGCCGCACTTCCTGCCCACCTTCTACGAGCAGGCCGGGCGGGTGTTCATCGGCGTGGAGAACGCCACCTACGCCGGCCAGCTCTTCACCCACGCCCGCAGGGCCGAGGCCCAGCACGGCATCGAGGTCGACGAGGACCGGCTCGACGCCGTGTTCCTGGAGTTCGCGCTGGCCGGGGCGCTGCCGGTCAAGGCGCTGTCCGGATACGCGAAGGACCTGGCCGGGCGGCTGCCCGCCGACGAGGCGCTGCGCCGGTTCAGCCGGCTGTGCCTGCGGCGGACCGCCGGTGGCATGCCGCCCTCGTCGCAGATGGCGCAGGACCTGCGCAAGCTCGCGCGGGCCGCCGGCGCCGACGCCGACGCCGCCGAGCAGGCCTACCTGGCGGAGCTGCTCGTCCTGCCGGCCACCCTGCGGGCGCCCACCGGCTGGTGGCGCTCCCACGCCGCCGCCATCGCGGCGCTGGGCAGGCAGGACGCGTCCGTACGCGCGGCGCTCCTCGACCTCATGCCCGAGTCCAGGGAACGCGAGCTGGCCGGGGTGTGGCTGGGGGTCGTCGAGACGTCCGGCGCCGCCGACGACCTGGTCGCCGGGCGGCTCCGGCCGCGCGACGGCGTCAAGGGCTGGCTGGCGAGGTTCATGGCGGCCCGCAACCACGCCTGGGGGCTGCCGCGTCGCATGCCCGCACTCCACGCGCTCATCGAGCGGCTGGCCCCGCGGCTCCGCGAGGAGGGCGGGCCGCCGGTGGCGGCGCCGTACGAGGTGGATGTGCTCGACCTGCTGCTCGCCCTCGGCGTTCCGGTGGCCGACCCGGAGGAGCGCGCCACGCTGTGGCTCGAGCACTGGGCGCACGGCGAGGAGCGGCGCGACCTGGTCGCCCTGGAGGCCGACGGCCGGTTCCACGCCGCCTTCCGGCGGGCCGCCGACGGCTTCGGCGACAACGACAGCGGCCGGCGGGCCATCCGGCTGCTGGCCGCCTCGCCCGGCGGCCGGCCGATGCTCGCCGAGTGGACGCGCGAGGTCGCGCGGCGGTCGTCGGCCGCCGGGCTGCCCGACCTGCCCGACGCCATGCGCCGGCTGGCCTGGCTGCCCGGCGAGGCGCTCGCCCTGGCCGAGGACGACGTACGTGCGGCGGCCACCGCCGACATCGCGCAGGTGCTCGTCCGCACGCTGCGGGCCGGGCTGATCGACGAGCTGGGCTGGCCGGCCTGGGAGGAGGCGGCCGCGAGCCTCGTCCCCCGCAAGGACGTCGACGACCTGGTGGTCGCCGACGCCTGGCCGCACCTGATCGTCGCCGGTGCCTCCCAGGCGCGCGTGCTCGGCGTCGAGGGCACCGTGCTCACCCACGACCTGCGCGTCCCGGCCGCGGACTCGTGGGGCGATCCCGGCTTCCACTACGTGGACGGCGAGCTGCTCGTCTACTGGCAGTCCCGGCAGCTCGACCGCGGCCTGCGCGGCTACTGGCACACCGCCCCCGACCGGCTCCAGCCGCTGGGAACGGGCTCGCCGCGGGGCACGAGGCTCGACTGGTCCCGCGGCAACGAGCCCGCCACCCTGGCCCTGCCCGGCGGCGGGCGGACGACCGGCCACGGCGTGCTGCACCGGGGCGACACGGCCGTCCCCGACGAGCGCGCGGTGCTCACCGACGGCTCCTCCTACTGGGTGTGGTCGCGGGACGGATCCGACCACGACACCTCCGGCTGGTACGAGTTCGACCCCGCCACCGGGCAGGAAGGGCGCAAAGTCCTGCCCGGCTTCTTCGCCGACGCGCTGAGCACGGCCCCGGCCGGCAGCTCGTTCCGCGGCGGCTGGCTGCTGCCCGCCCCCTCCGACCGGGCCACCCCCATCGGCACGCCGGTGGGCGGGCTGCTCGGCTGGCGGGTGGTGAGCCTGCCCGACGGCTCCAGGCGGGGCGAGGACGCCGCCGGGCTCACGGTCACCGTGCCGCCCGGCTCCGACTCGCCGATCCTGGCCGTGCGGTTCCCCGGCGCCGAGCGCGCGTGCGCCGTCGTACAGGGGAGCTACCGGTTGCTCCTCGTCGATCCCGACGGTGTGGTCACCGCGACGGTCAAGACGGACGCGGCGCCCGGCCCGTTCGGCATGGGGACGATCATCCTGCCGCCCGCTCGTTACTGGAACCACCTGGAGCCCCGCGATCCCGAGGGGTCGGCCGTGCTGCGCCGGATCGACCGGGACACCGCGGCCGCGCTGCTGAAGGCGGCCGAGTCCGACGGCGACGACCTGCCCGCGCAGATCCGCGCGCTGCTGCCCGGGGTGACCCATGACGGGCTGGTGGCGGGCATCGCCGGGATCGCCGGCTTCGCCGCCCGCCAGCAGGAGTCGCTGCGCGAGATCGTGACCAGGCTCGCCGAGACACTGGCCGGCGACCACGGGCCGCAGGAGCCCGCCGGGCCCGAGGACGACGTCATCGAGACGGCGCTGAGCGGGCTGGGCGGCTCCGGCAACCAATACTGGCGGGCTCAGGACGCCGCCGGCGCCGTCCGCCAGATCCGGATCCTCGGCCAGGCGTTGTCGGCCCCGGACACCCTGCCGTCCAGGATGGGCCGGCTGCACCTCGACCTGCCCGAGCTGCCCGGCACCGGGCTGCGCTGGGATCACGCGCTCGACCACCCCGGCGCCGTGGCCTTCCGGGCCGCCTCCTCGACGACCGGCGCCGGCGGCCGGGTCGCGCTGCGCGCGCTCCTCGGCGAGCTGCACGAGCGCGGGCTGCCCGTCTCCGCCGAGCCCGCCCGGTGGCGCCGGATGTCGCTGCGCCTCGCGCAGCGGCACGTGGCCAGGCCCGACGGCAGCTGGCGCAACGGCAGTTGGCTCGGGCTGCTGCCGCTGGACGGCGGGGCGTTCATCGCCTTCGTGAACGTGCTGCACCACGGCACCTCGGCCACCACCTGGACGGCCCTGTTCCACGACCCGGCCGGCGAGTTCCAGGTGCCCGAGCCCTACACCGTCCAGTCCTCCGTTCCCCTCGGCGGGGACCGGCCGGCGGGCTGGGCGCAGGCGTTCCTCGCCGAGCTGGACGAGCGCGGGCCCGCGCCGTGGCGGCCCGAGGCGGCCGCGGAGTTCGCCCGGCTGACCGGCGTCTCCCTGACCACCGCCAAGCTGGTGGTGGCCGGGTTGCCGCGGGTGGACGCGTACGAGCGGGGCTTCCTCACCAAGGAGGAGCGCACGCTGCTCGACGTGAAGCTGGCCGACGCCGCCGTCGCCAAGGGCGAGCTCCAGAAGCTCGACCACCCCGTACGGTGGGCGATCGTCGCGGCCCTGCTGCCCGCCGACCCCGCCAGGCTGTGGACGGACGGGCCCGACGTGGCCGCCGCGGCCGAGGTGTGGAACGCGAAGGTCGGCCCGCAGGTGGCCGTGCCCGAATGGCTGCTCGGGGAGGCGACCCGCGCGCTCAGGACCGGCGGGGACGTCGGCCAGGCGGTGCGCGCCCTCATCGATCCGGCCGCCGCCCCCGAGCTGAGCCGGGACCTGGCCTGGAAGGTCCGCGACGACCGGGTGGAGCAGGCGAAGCAGAAGCACACGGGGTTCACCGCGGCCACGCTCCGCATGATCGTGCCCGCGGCGGCGTGGCTGGCCCACCGGCTGCCGGCGGGCGACCCCATCAGGGCCGCGCTGCCCGCCGGGCTGGCCGCGGTCCGCGAGCGGCTGGCCCACCCCGAGTTGCTGCTCGACCTCGACCGCTACATCGACCTGCCCTCCTTCCGCAAGGTCGCGGGGGCGCCGAGCGAGACCACCGACAAATACGTCCGCTACGGCTGCCTTGTCCTGTCCACCTACGACGACCGGCCCTCGCCGGGCATCAGCGTCGCCCTGTACGACGAGGGCGACCCCTACCTGCGGGCCCTGCTGGGGGCCGAGGCGCCGTTCCCCGCTGAGATCGCCCTGCGCGTGGCGCGCGACCCGCGCTTCGCCGCCCTCCTCACCGACCCCGGTGACCCCGTGTCGGGATCGCGGGACGCCGAGGGCCTGTGGTGGCCGCAGGACCCCACGCGATCCGTGCCCGACCTGGTCGCCGAGGTGGCCGCGACCCACGGGCTGGGCGGGGACGCGGCGGCCGTCTACCTGATGTTGCTGGCGATGCCCGACCCGACCGACCGCAACGTCGCCAGGTGGACCGGGTGGAAGCCCGCCCGGCTCAAGGCCGCCCGCGCCGAGCTGGCCGCGACCGACCTCGTCGTGGCGGCCGGGCGGAGCCGGGCCGGGCGCGGGCTGTTCCTGCCCGGCGCCTGGGCCGAGCTCACCGCTCCCAGCCTGCCCGTGGAGCTGTGGAAGCTCGCCATGTTCCAGCAGTGCCCCGGCGCGCCGCTGGTGCCGATCGAGCCCGCCGCCGCTCTTTACGCCACGGCGTGGCGGCGGGTGCGTGACGGCGACCTGCCCCGGTTCGAGGAGCTCAAGGTCGGACGTGGCGCCCGGCGCCGCTGAATCCCCATCACCCCTTAAGGACTTCTCTCCCATGACCATGACTCAAGACCAGGTGGCGGGCGCCCCGGCCCGACAGGTGCTCACGGCCGAGGAGCGGCACTCGGCCGAGCTGGCCTTCCTCGCCGCCTACGACGACGGGCCCCGGCCGCCCGGGTGGCGGTTGACGCCGCGCGCGGTGGTGACGTTCATCTGCGGCAGCGACGACGAGACGCTGGAACTGCCGAAGGACCGGCGGGGCGGCGCCGCGGCCTCGGCGGGCGGGAGCGCCGCGGCTCCGGAAAGCGGCGGCGCCGCGGCGGTGGCTCCGGAGAATGGCGGTGTCCCGGCGCGGATGAAGGTGGAGGCCAAGTTCGTCGGGGAGCGGGCGCTCGTGGAGCGGTGCGTGGTGACGCTCGCCGGAGAGCGCGGGCTGCTGCTCGTCGGCGAGCCCGGCACGGCCAAGTCGATGCTGTCGGAGCTGCTGGCCGCCGCCGTGTGCGGCACCAGCGCGCTCACCGTACAGGGCACCGCGGGCACGACCGAGGACGCCTTCCGCTACGGCTGGAACTACGCCCTGCTGCTGGCCCAGGGCCCGAGCCGGGCGGCGCTGGTCGACTCCCCGGTGCTCACCGCCATGCGATCCGGCCGCGTGGCCAGGGTCGAGGAGATCACCCGCTGCCTGCCCGAGGTGCAGGACGCCCTGGTGTCGATCCTGTCTGATCGGCGGGTCAGCGTGCCCGAGCTGTCCGGGAGCGAGGACGCCCAGGTGGCGGCGGCGCCCGGCTTCACCGTGATCGCCACGGCCAACCTCCGGGACCGCGGGGTGTCGGAGATGTCGGCCGCCCTGAAGCGGCGCTTCAACTTCGAGACCGTCGGGCCCATCGCGGACGCGGCGGCGGAGACGGCGCTGGTGCGCCGGCAGGCGACGGCGGTGGTGCACCGGGCGGGGGCGGCGTTCGGGGTGGACGACGCGGTGCTGGAGGCGCTGGTCACCGTCTTCCGCGACCTGCGTTCCGGGCGGTCGGACGAGGGCTGGGACGTCGAGCGGCCCGGCACGGTGATGTCCACGGCGGAGGCGGTGCAGGTGGCCGCCTCGCTGGGGGTGGCGGCCGCCTACCTGCCCGCGGGCGACGTGCTCGACCTGGTGCCCGGGCACCTGCTGGGCGTCGTGCGCAAGGACGATCCGGCTGATCACGGGCGGTTGCTCGGCTACTGGGACGGACCGGTACGCCGCCGCGCCGAGCACGGCGCCGCGATGTGGCGCCGCCTTTGGGACCTGCGGGAGAACCTCCGTTGAGCCCGAAGAACGGCTCTCCCGAGGAGCTCCGGGGAGTGGACGGCTCTCCTGGGGATCTCCGGGGGGTGGACGGCTCTCTCGGCGATCCTCGGCGGGTGGTGGCGGAGCTGGCCGGGGCGCGGCGGCCGTACCTACTGGGTGTCCGGCACCACAGCCCCGCCCTGGCCGCCGTCCTGCCCGCGCTGCTGGACGCGGCGGACGCCGAGGTGGTGTGCGTCGAGCTGCCGGTGGACTTCCAGCCGTGGCTGGAACACCTCGCCGACCCGGCGACCCAGGCACCGGTCGCGCTGGCGGGGGCCGGTGGGGCGGGCGGGCTCGGGTTCTACCCGTTCGCGGACTTCTCGCCGGAGCTGGTGGCCATCCGGTGGGCCTGGAAGCGCGGGGCGGAGGTGGTGTGCTGCGACCTGCCGCTGTCCGACGCAGGCTGGCACACCCCAGCCCCGAGCCCGGCCCCAGCCCCGAACCCGAACCCGGCCCCACGCGCCGACCCGGACCCGGCCCCAGACGCGAACCTGGACCGGGTCCCGGATCCGGACGGCCCTCTGGATCCGGACCGCGCCCTGAATTTGGACCGGGTCTCGGATTCGGACCGGGCCTCGGGTTCGGGGCGTGGGTCTGCCGGTGCGGTCGAGGGGCGGCGGCGGGCGTTCGCTGAGGCGCTGGCGGACTCCGCGACCGGGCGTGAAGGCGACGACATGTGGGATCGGGCCGTCGAGGTGCTGGCGCCCGGATGCGAGCCGGAAGCCGTGCGCCGGGCCGCGCTCGGCGTTGGATGGGCGCTGAGGCGGGATGCCGAGGCGGCGGGCGGCGTGCCCGCCCGGGACCTGGCGCGTGAAGCCCACATGCGCCGCGTCCTCGCCGAGGCCGCCGCCGGCGGGCGCCGGGTCGCGGCCGTGGTCGGTGCCTTCCACGCCCCTGCCCTGGTCGATGACGGCGCTGCGGAGCGGGGCTCGGCCGCTGGGCAGGTCACCCCGGGTCCCGTCGAGCGGCCAGTCACCTCGCTCGTTCCCTACGCTTTCGACCTGCTCGACTCCCGCTCCGGATACCCCGCGGGCATCCGGGATCCCCGGTGGCAGCAGGCGGTGTTCGAGGCCGGCGGGGATCCGGAGCGGGTGCGGGACGGCGCCGCGCGGGCGATCACCGACCTGTGCCGGGAGATGCGCGCCGCCGGTCATACGGCGGGCACCGGGGAGGCCGTCGAGACGCTGCGCCTGGCCTGCGACCTGGCGCGGCTGCGCGGCCTGCCCGCCCCCGGGCGGGGCGAGTTGCTGGAAGCGGTGACGACGGTGCTCGGGCAGGGCGAGCCGCTCGGCCGTGGCCGGGCGCTCGCGCAGGCGCTCGAGACCGTCTTCATCGGTACGGAACGCGGCCGTACCGCCCCGGGCACCCCGCGTTCCGGGCTCGGACCGGCGGTCGAAGCGGAGCTGGCCGCGCTGCGGCTGCCCGGCCCGGACAACCCGGACCGGCGGGAAGTGCGCCTCGACCCGCTCCGCTCCGACCTCGACGCGCGCCGCGAGGTCCTGCTGCAGCGGCTGCAGGTCTGCGGCGTCCCGTACGGCGAGCCGGTCGAGGTGGCCGGGACGGGCGACGCCGCCGCGCTCGGCACCAGGTGGCGCCTCTCCTGGACACCGGCGGTGCCCGCGCTGCTCGACCTGGCGGGCGTACGCGGTGTGACCCTGGAACAGGCCGCGGCCGGCACGTTGCGGGAGGCGTACCGGAGAGAGTCCGCGGAGGGCGGGCCCACCTGCCGGCTGATTCTCGACGGCCTCCGCGCGGCGGCCCGGTGCGACCTGCCCGAGCTGGTCGCGGACCGGCTCGCCGACGCGGCGGTCGCGCTGCCCGCGACCGCCACGCTCGCCGAGCTGCTCGACGCCCTCGACCTGCTGGAGGCGCTGCGCCGCGAGCACCTGCCCGGCACCACGCCGCAGGGCCGCGGGCAGGCCGCCGAGCTGGCCGGCACGCTGCTCGAGGCCGCGGTACGCGCGCTGCCGGGCCTGGCGGGCAGCGACCTGCCCGAGGACGCGTCCGCGCTGGTCGCGCTCGCCACCCGGGTCGGCGAGGAGCGGCTGGGGCTGCGGATGGACGACGCGCTGGGCGAGCTCGCGCGTACGGCGGCGCCGCTCATGCAGGGCGCGGCGCTGGCCGCCCGGGTCCTGCTCGACCTCGACGGCGCCGACACGCTCGGCGCCCGCGCGGCCGGCTGGATCGACACCGCCACCGGCCCCGACGGCCGCCGCCGGTTGAGTCGCCTGCTGACCGGCGTGCTGACGGCCGCCGGCCCGCTCCTCGAGTCCGCCCCGGCGGCTCTCGGCCCGCTCATGGACCGCATCGACGACCTGGCCGACCAGCAGTTCCTCGACCGGCTGCCCGCGTTGCGCGGCGGCTTCGACACGCTCGCTCCCGCGGCGCGCACGCGGCTGCTGGACACCGTGTCCGAACGGCTCGGCGACCGGCTCGACCTGGCGTTGACCGCGTCCCCCGAGCTGATCGGACTGTGGACGGCCGCCGACTCCGCCGGACTGGCCGTACTGCGCTCTCTGGGGCTGTCCGGCTCCGGCGCGCCGGAGAGCTCGGCCGCCGAGATCGCGGATCCGGCATCCGCCCCATCGGCGCGGGCCGATGACGCGCGACGGCTGGCGCCGGGGGATCGGTGGCGGTTGCTGCTCGGGCGGGAGTCGGAGCGGCTGCCGTCGAACGCGCGGGCGTACGCGCGTGCCCTCGACGAGCTGTACGGCGCCGGCCGCGGCGAGGGCTCCGACGACTTCGAGCCCCGGGGCGACGGCGGGGGGCAGGAGGAGTCGTTCCCCACGGCGCGGGAGTGGGCGGAGGAGCTGGAGGCGCTGTTCGGGACCGAGGTGCGCGAGGAGGTGCTGGCCCAGGCCGCCGACGCCGGGCGTACCGACGTGCTGGCGCAGCTGGACCCCGCGTCCGTACGCCCGTCCGTCGAGCTGCTCACCTCCGTGCTCTCCCTGGCCGGTGGCCTGCCCGAGCAGCAGGTCGCCAAGCTGCGGCCGCTCGTGAAACGGCTGGTCGCCGAGCTCACCCGCGAGCTGGCCACGAAGCTGCGGCCCGCGCTGACCGGGCTGGGAAGCCCGCGCCCGACCCGCCGTCCTGGCGGGCGGCTCGACCTGCCCCGCACCCTGCGTGCCAACCTCCAGCACAGCCGGCGCCTGGAGGACGGGCGGCTGGTGGTGGTGCCGGAGCGGCCGGTGTTCGGGACACGGGCCCGGCAGGAGGCCGACTGGCGGCTGATTCTCGTGGTCGACGTGTCGGGCTCCATGGAGGCGTCGGTGATCTGGTCGGCGCTGACCGCCGCGGTCCTGGCGGGGGTGCCCACGCTTTCCACTCATTTCCTGACGTTCTCCACCCAGGTGATCGACCTGACCGACCAGGTGACCGACCCGCTCTCGCTGCTGCTCGAAGTCCGGGTCGGTGGCGGCACGCACATCGCGGCGGGGCTCGCTCACGCGCGCACCCTGGTGAGCGTGCCCAGCCGTACGCTCGTGGTGGTCGTGAGCGACTTCGAGGAGGGCTATCCGCTCGGTGGCCTGCTCGGGGAGGTACGCGCCCTGGCCGGGTCCGGCGTACACCTGCTGGGGTGCGCCGCCCTGGACGACAGCGGCGTACCGCGCTATTCGCTGCCCGTCGCCCAGCAACTCGTCGCGGCCGGGATGCCGGTCGCCGCCCTCAGCCCGCTCGCCCTCGCCCGCTGGGTGGGCGATCGCCTTCGCGGAGAGAACCGGTGAATTCCCCAACCTCGAACGTCCCCGCCGCCGCCTCCCAGCTGCCGGCCGCGGCGCCGCACGTGGTCGCCGCCGCCGTGGAGGGGCTCACCTCCCGGCTGCGGAAGAAGCTGGACGCGGCCGTCGAGCAGTACGCCGCCCTTGCCGTCGAGGTGGTGGATGGTGAGGGGGTTCGGATCGTCTGCGGTGAGGACGCGGTGGTGACGCTGTCGCCGGGGGCGTCCGGGGTGGTCGTGGAGGAGGGGCAGGCGAGGTGCAGTTGCCTGCTCGCGCCACGATGCCTGCACCGGGCCGCGGTGCTCTGCGCGTGCCCGGTGGGGGAGCCCGGGGCTGTGGCGGTCGGCCCCGATGCCGCCCCCGATGCCGCCCCCGGTGCCGCCCCCGGTGCCGTCCTCGATGCCGCCCCTGATGGAGGCGTCGTTGGTGGTGGCGCCGGCTCCGGTGAGGTCGTGGCGGCCAATCCGGGAGCCGGTCCGGGGGCCGGTCTGGGGGCTGGTTCCGGTGCGGGTCCCGGGTCTGCCGGTGGGTCGCCGGCCGGGGCAGATCCAGCCACCGGACTGACGCCGGCCGGCGGTGACGGGTCAGTCGCCGCGGCCGGTGGCGGGCAGGTGGGCGCTGCGGCCGGTGGTAGACAGGTGGGCGCCGCGGTCGACAGCGGGCGGGTGGCGGCTGCGGCGGGGTTGTGGCGTGCTGGGGCGTCGGTGCTGGTGGCCGGGGTGCCGGGCGCCGGTGCGGTGGCGCAGGCCGAGTTGCTCCGCGCCGCCCATACCGCTCGCCTGGCCGGGTTGCCCAGGGCCGAGGCCGCGGCCCTCCGGGTCGTACGCGGGCTGCGGTCGGCGCGCGAGCAGCACGGCGGCCACCGCCTGGCGGACCTCGTGTCCGCACTGCGCGAGCTCCTGCTCATCACAGGCAGGCTGGCCGCCGCGGATCCCGATCCGGCGCTGGTCGGCAGCGTTCGCCGGAACTACGAGCAGGGCGGCAGCCTGCGCGTCTACGGCGTCTGCCGGGAGCCGGTGATCAGCGCCACCGGGTACGGCGGTGTCGTCACCCACGTCGTCGCGGAGGACGGCCGCTGGTTCTCCGTCTCCGACGTCAGGCCGGGCGGGCCGGCGCGCGCCCGTGGCGCGGGCACCGCGACCGTCGCCATCGGCTCCGCGATGCTGACCCACGCCCAGCTGGCCAGGGCCGGACTGCTGATCGTCGGAGCCACCGTCTCCCCGGACGGTCGGCTCGGCGCGGGCAGCGGGGTACGCGCGACACCGTCGAACGGCATGCCCTGGACGGAAGGGCCGCTGGCCGCACTGTTCGCGCGCCCGCTGGGCGAGGCGGCCAGGGCCCGGCTCGCCGGGGATTCGTGGAGCGAGTCGGACACGGCGGACGAGGCCCGGGAGCCGGTCGGGTGCGATCTGGTGATCGTCGGCGCGGCGGGGGATCACGTGCTGGCGCGCGAACTCGTACCCGGCGACGGCGAGGTGCGAGCGGATGGGCCGCTGATCCGGCTCGTCCCGGCCGACCGGCACCCCGACCTCGCCCACGTCGCCAACCTCCAGCGGCTCGCGTCCCGGCCCGGGTTGTGCGTGCGGGTCGTGGGACGGGTCGAGCCGGATCGGGCGGCGACCCTGTCCGCGCTGGCCGTGGGGCCCGTACCTGGGGTGGAGGCGACGTTGCGGCTGCCCGCCGAATGGCACGGCCGGGCCGACCTCGGCTACGACCGCCTGCAGAGCGCCCACCTTCCCTCGCCGGCCGACGACCTGGAAGGGCTCATGGGCGGGGCCGGCAACGTGGATCCGGTGTCCAGCGCGCCGTTGTGGCGGGTGCGGCGGCTCGTCGAGCTGGCCGTCGCCGGTGGACGCCGGGCGGTGGCGGAGTCGGGACGCGGTGGCGACTTCAAGGTGCAGGGGGCGTCCCTGCGCCGGAGCGGCTTCCCCGCCGCGGCCGAGCTGGCCGCGGGACTCGCCGCCGAGGCCGATCGGTGGCAGCGTGACGTGTTCGGCCGGTTGACGGATGCCGGGCCGGATCGGTACGCGCGGGCGTGGCTGGCCGCGGCCGTCCACCTGTCCGCGACGGAACGGGCCCTCGTCGAGGCGTCCTGGCAGACCGCCGGTTGAGGGCTGCGCCGGAGCGTTTGGGAGGCGGCGGGCCTACGCGCCTGTGGTGGCCGGTCCGTCAGGACGTGTGGTGGCCGGTCCGTCAGGACCTGTCGTGGCCGGTTCGTCAGGGGGCGGGCCGGTGCGTTCGGGGGAGGGGCCTGCGGGGTTATGAGCTGCCGGGCATGAGCCGGGCGGCGAGGAGGGCGGCGAAGGCGAGCAGTGCGACCCCGCAGGCCGCCTCCAGGACTCGTACGGCCAGTGGCGGCAGCGCCTTGCGGAGCACGGCGATGAGGCCGGCCGAGACGAAGCACCAGGCCAGGGAGGAGGTCATGAAACCGGCGAAGAAGACGGCCAGGCTCGCGGCCCCCGCGTCGGAGCCCAGCACCGAGCTGACGGCCCCGGCCGCGCCCGACCAGTAGACGACGTTCCAGGGGTTGCCGAGCGACATGGCGGCCCCGACCGCGAGGGCGCCACGGCCGGGGCGGGCGCCCGGGGGCGGGGCGGGGCGGGGGAAGGCGGCGTCGCGGAGCGCCGTCAGGCCGAGCCAGCCGAGCAGGAGGCACCCGGTGACCGTCAGCGGGACGCGCAGCGCCGGTACCGTGAACAGCGCTCCGACGCCGGCCAGCCCGAGCAGCGCCCATACGGCGTCACCGGCCAGCGACCCGGCCTGCACCGCGAACGCCGGCCGGAACCCTCCCCGTACGCCCCTCCGCAACGACTCGCTGAACACCGCACCCGGCGCCGCGTTGAACAGCAACCCCACCCAGAAGGCCAGCATGAAGATCTCGGACATGGCGTTCACTCTCGCGGCAGGTGCCCCGAGCCGTCTTGTCGGATATTGACGGCCCGGTAACGGCCGGGCGTGATGGCGTACGCGGCGGTGAAGTGCCGGTGGAAGTGCGCCTGGTCGGCGAACCCGAGGTCGTGGGCCACGACGGCGACGGGCCGGCCCGCGCGCAGCCTGCGCCGGCCCTCCGCGAGCCGGGCCTGCAGGTGCCAGGCGTACGGCGGGCAGCCGGTGGCCCTGGTGAAGGACCGTACGAGGTGCTCGCGGGACATCCCGGCGGCGTCGGCGAGGTCGGCCAGGCGGGGTGGGCTGGACAGGTCGGATCGCAGCCGGTCCAGCACGGCGGCGATGGGCGCGGGGATGGCGGAGGGGGCCGGCGTGGTGGTACGGGCGGCGGTGGGGAGCGGAGCGGCGGCGCGGTCGAGCAGGTGGAGGAGCATCTGCGTCAGCCGTTCCGCCACCAGGGCAGCGTCGTCGCCCTCGGCGTCCAGGTCCCGCGCCGCCCGCAGCAGTTCCGAGCGCAGGTGGGCGGCGCGTACGACCGGCCGTTCGAACTCCGGCGGCGGCCCGCCGACCAGTGACTCCAGCACGGCCGGCGGGACGTACCAGCTCACGCACGTGAACGCGACGTCGTCCGGTGTCCGGGTGGTGCAGGACTGGACCTGGCCGGGGTTGTACACGGTCACCTCGTCCAGGTCCACCTCGAACGACGACCGGTCCAGCCGCACCTGCTCGCGCCCGCACAGGTTGACGCTGATGACGTACTCGTCGTGGCTGTGCCGGGCGAAACCGCCGGAGACCGGCCTGATGACGGCCAGCTGGGTGCCGTCCATGTCCCAGACCTGCATACCGGCAAGATTAGGTCATACGGGAGGAACCAGGACAAAGTAGCGATCGAGTACGGCCCTGTCGCCCCGCACGTCGAGCCCGTCGGCCGGGATCCGATGCCAGAGGAACAACATCAGGTCCGACGCCGTACCGGCCAGCTCGACGTCGAAGTCCCCGTCGCCGACCCGTACGTGCTCGCCCTCGAAACGGACCACCCACTCACCCGGCCCGTCGGTCCGGACGAAGCGGAACCCCTCGCCCGCCCCCGCCGGGGCCTGCGTCCAGGCCCGCCGCGCGGGCGCCATCACCTCGAACGTGTGCGCGATCGCATCCGCCGCGATCTCCTCGGCGATGGGACGAGGGGTGCCGAGGGCGCCCTCGGCGTCCCACCGGTGCACTGCGGCCTCGATGACCTGTATCCGCAGCCAGAACCCGACCGTCCGCTCCTCCCACCAGGTCCACGCGGGCTCGTCCGGCGCGCGCTCCCGGAACAGCGCCGCGAGCCGGTCCGCCCCATCCGCGAACCAGTCCAGCAGGCTGCCCGGGATCGGCCCGAAGGTGGGGGACCGGTCCGGCGCGGGCCAGCCCGCCGTGTCGGGTGGCGATTCTGTGCGGGCCAGGTAGGCGAAGTCGGGCGGCTCCTTGAGCCGGTCCCGGACGATGACGCCGACGAATCGATGGACCCCGCTCAGGTGGCCCACGAGATCGGACATGGTCCAACCGGGGCAGGACGGCACGATGGGCGCGTCGCCTGCGTCGGCCGCCTGGCGGGCGGCGTCCTGGAATGCGCGTACTTCCCGCTGGAAATGTGCGACAGCTTCCATGGCGTTCACTGTGCCCTATGGGAAAGATCGGCCTCGACCGGGTTTCCCTTGGGCCGCGATCCGATCAGGTGAGCGCCGCCGGCGACGGCCAGGGCGAGGCCCACGAGCGCGGCGCTCACCCACAGCGGCGACCGGAACCCGAGCCCGGCCCCGATCGCGACCCCGCCCAGCCAGGGACCGAGCGCGGCCCCCACGTTGAACGCCGCCGTGGCGAACCCGCCGGCCAGGGTGGGGGCGCCGGTGGCCGCGTACAGGACCTGGGAGATCAGCGTGGAGCCGACCGCGAACGACAGCGTCCCCTGGACGAACACCAGCGCGACCGCCGGCACCGGCGCTCCGGCGGCCACCGCGAAGGCGGCCCATCCGGCCACCAGCGCCACCCCGCCGATCACCAGCAGCGGTAGGGGCCGCCGGTCCGCGATCCGCCCGCTGATCGTCACCCCGGCGAACGACCCCAGCCCGAACAGCGCGAGCATCCCCGGCATCCAGGCGGACCCGATCCCGGTGACCTCGGTGAGCAGCGGCGCGAGGTAGGTGAACGTGCAGAAGGTGGCGCCGTTCACCAGCGCTCCCAGCAGCAGGAGCACCAGCAGCCGAGGCCGCCGCAACGCCCGCGCCTCGACCCGCGCCCGCCCCGGCAACCGCCCCGCACCCCGCCCACCGACGCGCCCGCCGTTCCGGCTGCCGGTCCCACCGGAAGCGTCGTTCCCGCTAGCAGCGTCGGCGCCGCCCGGAGCTCCGGCCGGTACGGACTTCAGGACCGCGACGATGGCCGGCACCAGCGCGAGGGCCACCGCCCAGAACGCCGAGCGCCACCCCCACAGCTCACCGAGCAGCGCGCCCCCGGGCACCCCCGCCACGCAGGCGACGGTGACCCCGCCCAGCAGGACGGACGTGGCCCGCCCCTTGGCGTCCGGCGGCGCCAGCCCGACCGCCGTCGCCATGGCCACCGCCAGGAACCCGGCGTTGGCCAGCGCCGCCACGACCCGCGTGCCGAGCAGCACCTCGTAGCTGGTCGTGACCGCGCCGAGCACGTGGACGAGCAGGAAGACCACCAGAAAGGCCAGCAGCGCGAACCGCCTGGACAGCCGCAGGCTCAGCACCGCCATCAGCGGCGCCCCCACCACCATCCCGGCGGCGAACGCCGAGGTCAGCAGCCCTGCGGCGGGGATGGACACGTTCAGGTCCCGGGCGATGCCGGGCACCAGCCCGGACAGCATGAACTCGGACGTCCCCTGGGCGAAGACCGCCAGTCCGAGCAGGTAGACAGCGAAAGGCATGAAAGAAACTCCGCGACCACGTCATGGATCGGCACATGGATGCGCGCAGGACGGAGTGAGGATCGTCCTGCCGCGTGAGAGGCGCCCGACGACCGGTGTCAGAAGGGCGACCAGAGCACGACGCAACGGTGCATCCGAATGGCGTGGCGGGAATTCCCGGGCAGAGGCCGGCGATGCGTGCGAACGCACGGCCAGTGCGGGAGGAATGGGTCCAGGCGTCAGCGCCCCGACCTGCGGGGGCAGCAGCGCGGAACAGCCACCGGACGACCGGTGGCTAGCGTCTTGACGCCTCGGGGCTGGACATACGCGGCAACGTAGCAACCCGTACGCGCCACGTCCAATGGATTTGCTATCTTGGACCGACCGTTCCAAGTTAGGGGGTGCCGATGCCGGACGTGAAGCATTTCGATCCCGACGCCGTGCTGGAGCAGGTGGAGCGCCTGTTCTGGCAGCGTGGGGCCGCCTCCACGGGAGTCGCGGAGGTCGTGGCGGCGACCGGCCTGAGCCGCTCCAGCCTGTACGCGACGTACGGCGGCAAGCAGGACCTCTACGTCAAGGCGCTGACCCGCTACGTCGAGCGCCGTTCGGAGCCGGTGTTCCAGGCCCTGGCGACCGACGGGCGCGGCCTGCCCGCCATTGCCGCCTTCTTCGACCGGCTGATCGAGGCCCGGTGCGCGGGCGAGCACGCGCGCTGGGGCTGCATGGTCTCCAACGCCCATGCCGAAGGCGCCGACCCGGAGGTGCGCCGCGTGCTGGACCGCCACCAGGACCGGCTGCGCACGGCCATGCGCACCGCCCTGGAGGCGGCCGGTCCGCACCTCCGCCCCGACACGGACCTCGACGCGGCCGCCGAGCTGCTCACCCTGCTCGCCTACGGGGTGAACCTGCGCTCGCGCGCCGGCGCCGACGCCGCCGCGCTCCGCAAGGGCGTGACCGCCGCCCTCGACTCCCTCCGCCCGGCCGCCGCCTGACCGAAGCCCGCCGGACGGAAACCTGACACCCGACAGAACGCGAGGAGAAGACAGATGGACGCCAGACCGCAAGTAGTGATCTTCGACGTGAACGAGACCCTCACCGACATGGAGCCGCTGAGGGCGAGGTTCGAGGAGGTGGGCCTGTCGGGCGAGCAGATGACGGCCTGGTTCGCGAGCGTGCTGCGCGACGGCTTCGCGCTCACGGCCGCCGGCGGCTACGCCGAGTTCGCCCAGATCGCCACCGACGTCCTCAAGGCCCTGGGCCTGGAGGACAAGGCGATCGGTCACGTGCTGAGCGGGTTCGCGGAGTTGCGGGTGCACCCCGACGTGCCGGCGGGCATGCGGGCGTTGCGCGAGGCCGGGATCCGGCTGTTCACCATGACGAACGGCGCCGCCGCCATGACCCAGGGCATCCTGCGCCGCGAGGGCCTGCTCGACCTGGTGGAGGCCACGCTGGACGTGAGCGGCCCCCGGGTCTGGAAGCCGGCCGGAGCGGCCTACGAGTACGCCGTGGCCCAGGCGGGGGTGGACCCCGGGCAGGCGGCTCTGGTGGCGGTGCACCCGTGGGACATCGACGGCGCCCAGCGGGCGGGGCTGATCGGGGCGTACCTGGACCGGCGCGGGACGGCGTACCCGAGCGTGATGAGCACCCCGCACGTCTCCGCCCCCGACCTGCGGGCACTGGCGGAGAGGTGGACGTAGGAGGCTAGAAGAACCGGGCGCTCTGGACGTACTCCATCGCCTTCGTGAACTCCGGATCGTTCAGCCGGCGCCCCAGCTCCTCCTCGGAGACCTCCTCCACCCGCGTCTGGATCCACCACAGGTTGCCGAACGGGTCGCGCACCCGGCCCACGCGGTCACCCCAGTACAGGTGCGTGACGTCGGTGATCGACGTCCCGCCCGCCGCCACGGCCCGGCGGTGGGTGGCGTCGGCGTCGGGGACGTACAGGCGCAGGAAGGCCGGCGTGGGCGGCCAGCCCGGCGCGGAGTCGAAGAGCATCACGATGGCGTCCCCGATGCGCACCTCCGCGTGCCCGATCCGGCCGTCGGCATCCGTCACGCGGCCCAGCTCGACGGCGTCGAAGGCGGTCTCGAGGTAACGGATGATCCCGTCCGTGTCGGGGGAGATGATCCACGGCGTGACGGTCGTGTACCCCTCGGGGATCGGCTTGACGGTCATGTTCCCTCCAGGAAGGTCAGTGCGTTCTCACCGACACTAGGCCCGAAGTAGGCCAGAACCTGTCCTACATAGGATGGGATCCATGGCCGACTCCCGCCTCCTGAACTTGCTGTCGCTGCTCCAGACCCCGCGGGAGTGGCCGGGCGGAGAGCTCGCCGAGCGCCTGGGCGTCAGCCGCCGCACCGTCCGCCGTGACGTGGAGCGCCTGCGCGACCTCGGCTACCCGGTCGAGGCCACGATGGGCGCGGCCGGCGGCTACCGGCTGGTCGCGGGCACGGCCATGCCGCCGCTGCTGCTGGACGACGAGGAGGCGGTGGCCATCACGGTGGGCCTGTCCACCGCGGCCAGGCACCCGGTGCAGGGCATCGAGGAGGCGTCCGTACGCGCTCTGGCCAAGCTGGAGCAGGTGTTGCCCGCCCGGCTGCGCCACCGGGTCAGGTCGCTGGGCGGCGCCACCGTGCCCATGCCCGCCCTCGAAGGGCCCCAGGTCGATCCGGGGCGGCTCACCGCGCTGGCGGTGGCCGCGGCGGGCAAGGAGCGGGTGCGGTTCGCGTACCGGGCCAACGACGGGGGCACGAGCAGGCGGCTGGTCGATCCGCATCGGCTGGTGGTGGCCGGGCGGCGCTGGTATCTGCTGGGCCACGACCTCGACCGCGACGACTGGCGGATCTTCCGGATCGACCGCATCGACGAGCTGCGTGCGACGGGTGCCAGGATCGTGCCGCGCGAGCTGCCTGCCGGGGACGCGGCCGCCTACGTGGCGGGCCGGCTCTACTCGCTGGCGTCCACGTACGAGGCCGTCGTCACGCTGCACGCCCCCGTCACGGAGCCGATCAGGGCGCTGGGCGAGGTCACCCCGATCGGCGAGCGGGCCTGCCGCCTGCGCATGCACGCCGACACCCTCGACTGGCTGGCCTTCCGGCTGACGACGATCGGCTGCGAGTTCGAGGTGCACGAGCCGCCCGAGCTGACCGAGCACCTGCGGGAGCTGGCCGCCCGCCTCACGAGGGCCGCGACAGGAACTCCAGCACCATCGGACCCGCCACCTGCCTGAACTCCTCGAAGTACGCGTGCCGCGCCCCCTCGATCATCCGCAGCCCGGCCCCGGGGATGCGCCCGGCCAGCAGCGGCGCGTTGGCGGCCGGGTTGAACACGTCGTCGGTCCCGTGCACGACCAGCGTGGGCGCGGTGATGCCGGGCAGCGCGTCCCAGCTGTCGTGGCCCGCGCTGGCGGCCAGGTGGCGGCGCCGGGTGAAGGCGGGCATGTCCGGGTCGCCGGTCGTGCGGTGGGGGCCGGGGTGGGCGGCCAGCCAGGCGGGGGTGTACATGAGCTCCAGCAGCGCCCGCTCGGCGGCGGCCCGGTCCGGCTGGGCCAGCGACCTGCGTACGTCGTTGCTCCGTTCGATCCCGTGGGCGCCGCCCGGCGAGCTGCAGCCGAGCACCAGCGCCCCGACGCGCTCGGGGTGGTCGGCCGCCAGCCACTGGGCCACCCGGCCGCCCATCGACGTCCCGTACACGTGCGCCCGCCCTGCCCCCACCTCGTCGAGCACGGCCAGCACGTCGGTGGCGAAACCGCGCGTGGTGTACGGCTCGTCGGGTTTGTCGCTGTCGCCCGTGCCGCGGTAGTCGAGGGTGATGGTCTGGTACGTCCCGTCGAAGTCCGCGCGTACGGAGTCCCACCAGCGGTGGTCGTTGGCCTGCCCCTGCAGCAGCACGAGGGGCGGCCCGTCGCCGCGGACCTGGTAGGACAGCTTCACGCCGTCGGAGGTGGTTGCGTAAGGCACGACTTCGATGGTGCCCTACGTTGGAAGGTGTCCGGTTCGCCGCCCCGGCTCCGACGTCCCTCCCGAAAGGCAACCCAGAGAGAGGACGACCCCGTGAAGTACATGATCCTGTCCTACGCCTCCCAGCAGGACTACGACGAGATGTCCGGCAAGGACACCGGGCGGGTCACCTGGACCGAGAAGGACATGGCGGCGATGAACGAGTTCATGACGGCGGTCAACAAGGAGCTGGAGGAGTCCGGCGAGCTGGTCGAGACCCGCGGCCTGGCCGCGCCCGTCCACACGC
Source organism: Nonomuraea sp. MTCD27 (assembly GCF_041950495.1). Taxonomy (NCBI): domain Bacteria; kingdom Bacillati; phylum Actinomycetota; class Actinomycetes; order Streptosporangiales; family Streptosporangiaceae; genus Nonomuraea; species Nonomuraea sp. MTCD27. The sequence goes on from NZ_JBGNUW010000010.1 coordinate 67,273, forward strand.
GCAGGGTGGGTGCCCGCGACGGCGTCCCGTTCGTCACCGACGGGCCCTACGCCGAGACCCAGGAGGTGCTGGCGGGCTACTGGATCGTGGAGTGCGAGAGCTTCGACCGGGCCACCGAGATCGCCGCCCGCCTGGGCCAGTGCCCGTTCCCCGGCGACGTCCACGCCAACGCGTACGCCGACATCCGGCCCATCATGGAGTCCGCGGACGACATGGGGTTCTGAGGGAGGGACGGGATCGACGGGATCGCCGGAGAGGGCCTGCTGCGCGAGCTGGCGCCGCAGGTTCTCGGCGCGCTGGTCCGGCGCTACGGGCACTTCGACACCGCCGAGGACGCGGTGCAGGAGGCCCTCCTCGCGGCGGCCACGCAGTGGCCGGAACAGGGCGTACCGGACGATCCGCGGGCCTGGCTCATCACGGTGGCCGCGCGGCGGCTGACCGACCTGCTGCGCGCCGAGCAGGCGCGCCGCCGCCGCGAGGACACCGTCGCGGCGCGGGCGCTGCCGGACGACTGGCTGGCCCCGGCCGCCGACCAGCCGGCCGGCGCCTCGGACGACACGCTCATCCTGCTGTTCATGTGCTGCCACCCGTCGCTGACGCCGGACTCGCAGATCGCGCTCACGCTGCGCGCGGTCGGCGGCCTGACGACCGCGGAGATCGCCCGCGCGTTCATGGTGTCCGAGGCCACCATGACGCGCCGGATCACGCGGGCCAAGCAGCGGGTCAAGGACAGCGGCCTGCCGTTCCGCCTGCCCCGCGCGGCCGAGCGCGCCGAGCGGCTGGGCGTGGTGCTGCACGTGCTCTACCTGATCTTCAACGAGGGGTACGCCAGCACGTCCGGGCCGGACCTGCACCGCGCCGAGCCGGCGGCGGAGGCGATCAGGCTGGCCCGCATGGTGCACCGGCTGCTGCCCGGCGATGCCGAGGTGGCCGGGCTGCTGGCCCTCATGCTGCTCACCGACGCGCGCAGCCCGGCGCGCACCGGGCCGGACGGCGCGCTGATCCCGATGGCCGAGCAGGATCGCGGCCGGTGGAACGCGGCCTACATCGCCGAGGGCGTCGAGCTCGTCACCGGCGCGCTCTCCCGGGGGACGCCCGGGCCCTACCAGCTCCAGGCCGCCATCGCCGCCCTGCACGACGAGGCGCCCACGGCGGAGGAGACCGACTGGCCGCAGATCACGGCGCTGTACGAGCTGCTGATGCGCATCTCCGGCAACCCCATGGTGGCGCTCAACCACGCCGTGGCCGTGGCCATGGCCCACGGTCCCCGGGCCGGGCTCGACCGGCTCGAACGCCTCCAGGACGACGACCGGGTCTCTGGTGACCACCGGCTGCACGCGGTCCGGGCGCACCTCCTGGAGATGGCCGGCGACCTCGCGGGGGCCCGCCAGGCGTACGAGGAGGCGGCCGGCCGCGCCATGAGCCTGCCCCAGCAGCGCTACCTGCACGCCAGGGCGGCCCGCCTGTCAGCCGAACCTGATGTGCCGCAGCGTGACCCCGATCCGACGCAGCCGGCGCCGTAGCGCGCCGTCGGTGTCGGGCGCCAGGCGCAGGCCCGCCGCCTCCGCGATCCGGTCGGCGACCTGCTGCAGCCCGAAGCCGACGTGCTCGGGGTCGCACACCACGCTGGACGGGAGGCGGCGGTGCAGCTCGTGGGCGGTGTGCGTCTTGCCGCCGCCGAACGGGCCGTTGATCCACACGAGCATGGCGGTCAGCCTACGGGTTCGCACCCCCCGGGGCCGCCTCGAAGACGGTCAGGGACTTCAGCTCGTGCCGTCCGACCGCGCCGAACAGCTCCGCCAGCCCCTTGTGGATCCGGCCCAGCTTGTCCTCGGGCAGGCGCAGGCGGCGGGCGATCGGGCCGGGAGCGGCGCCGCCGTGCCAGGCGAGCACCAGGCGCCCGCCGGGGCGGGTGACCCGGCGCAGCTCCCGCAGGCCGGCCTCCAGGTCGGGCCAGAGGGCCACGTTGTTCACCGCCACCACGCAGTCGAAGCTGTCGTCGGGGAAGCCGGTGTCGGCCGCGCTGCCCAGTCGCAGGTCGGCGCCTCCCGCGTGGCGGGCGGCCTGGGCGCGCATCTCGGGTGAGGGGTCCACGCCGCAGACGCGACCGGCGCCCGTACGGGTGAGGAGCCGGACGAGGCCGCCGGGGCCGTACCCGATCTCCAGCACGTGCTCGCCGGGGCGCACGCGCAGGACGCGCAGGAGCTCGCCCTGCCGGTTCGTCCACAGCATGAAGCGCCCGGCCAGGCGTCCGAGCAGCCCGGATGGCGCGGCGAAGGGCGAGTTGACGGGTCCGCCCGTGACCCACGATGTGGTTCCCATTCCTCCAGGGAAGCGGTTCAAGGCGACTTGAAGTCAAATGGAGGCATGGAACCGATCCCGATCGGCGAGGCCGCGCGTCTGCTCGGCATGAACGCCTCCGCGCTGCGCTACTACGAGGAGCGCGGCCTGGTCGTCCCGGCCGGCCGCAGCCGGGGGCGGCGCGTGTACGGCAGGCAGGAGCTGCGGCGGCTGGTCTTCCTGCGCATGTTGCAGCAGCTCGGCGTGCCACTGGAAACGGCCGGGGCGGTGCTGGACGCGCCGGGGGAGGAGTGGCGGGCGGCGGTGGGCGAGCGGATCGAGGAGCTGGACGAGGTGATCGCGCGGGCCAGGGCGGCGCAGTGGGTGCTGGGACACGCGCTGGAGTGCCCGGCCGAGCATCCGGCCCGGGACTGCGACCACCTCGTCGGGATGCTGGATCAGCTGCTGGAGGGGTACACGTTCGCGCAGCTCGCCGCCGAGCACGAGCCGCGGTGGACGTCGCTGGGATTGACGGAGTGAGCCCTCACTCCGTACTGTGGATGGTATGACGAACCCGACCGCACGCCGCAGAGCGCCGGCGATGAGCCCGGAGCAGCGGCGCGAGATGATCGTCCGCGCGGCCCTCCCCCTGGTGGTCGAATACGGCACGTCCGTCACCACCGCCCAGATCGCCCGCGCGGCGGGCATCGGCGAGGGCACCATCTTCCGCGCCTTCGGTGACAAGGACAAGCTGCTGGCCGCCTGCATGGCCGAGGCGGTGCGGCCGGACGACACGCTCGCCCACGTGGCCTCGATCTCGCTGGACCTGCCGCTGGCCGAGCGGCTGGTGGAGGCGTCGGAGGCGCTGCGCGGCTACCTGTCGCGGATGGGCGCGGTGGCCGGCGCGATGGCGGCCTCGGGCGCCCTGCGCCGCGGGGCGCCTCCCGCCGACGAGGGCGAGCCGGCCGAGGAGGGCGGGCCCGAGGGAGAGGGCCGCCGCGATCGTGCGATGTCCTCGCGGGACGCCTCGATGGCGGCCACCAACGAGGTGCTGGCCGGCCTGTTCGAGCCCGAGCGCGACGCGCTCAGGCTGCCGCCGGAGCAGCTCGCCCAGGCGTTCGGGTTCCTGACGATGGCGGCCGGCCGGGGCCCGGCCCCGCTGGGCTCGGCCGAGCTGGTGGACCTGTTCCTGCACGGGGCCTACGCGAACTCCGGAAAATAATCGGCGCGGCGGGGGAATGCATCGGCGGGGGGTGTGGTTACATACATTGTGGCCGGTGTGCCCAGTGTCCCCGGGCCTCACCTATTGCCTTCGCGGACTACCGTTCGGCTGGAGCCGCGTTGTGCCTTTCGCCGAGAGGCGACACGCACACCGGTACGCACTCGTAGAACGCCCGCCCTCTCCGGAGGGCGGGCGTTCGCGCATGTTCAGGACTTCTCCCAGTACGGATCCGTGACGCCCCCGGGAGAGGCCAGCGCCTCGGAGTCGAGCCCGGTGAGCCTGGCCCCCGCCTGGTAGGCGCTGTCCAGGAACTCCAGCACGGCCCCCACGGGATCCTCCATGGCCCGCACGTCGTCATACCGCAGGACCGCCAGATGGCTGCCCCGGGCCGTGATCCACTCCGCCTGGGCGGGGCGCAGCGGCTCCCGTTCCAGCCCCTCCGGCTCCGGCGCGGTGTAGGAGTAGAAGGCCGGCCACGGCCGCTCCTTGTCCCCGAACCAGAACCCCGAGCTGATGACCTCCCAGCTGTAGGCCTCCCGCGTGACCGGGTCGGCGTCAGGCGAGATCTTGACCACGCGCCCGGTGAACCGGGTGACCGCGATGTCGAAGGTGTGCCAGAAGTGGTGCACCGGGCTCGTCTTGCCGGCGAAGTCGGCGGCGAAGCGGTCCAGCAGCTGCACCACCTGCGACAGGATCCGCCAGTAGCGGTTGATCAGCATCGGGTCGTAGCGGGCGTGCAGCGTGTCCTCGGCGAACGGGGTGTCGTCGCCCATGTCGAACGGCACCGCCCAGATCTCCGGCCGGATCCCGAGCCCCGCCAGGGTCTCGAACAACCGGTCGTGGAACGAGGCCACCGACCTGCCGATCAGGCTGAACTCCGCGCTGCGCCCGTCGAACACGTCCACCACCAGCCGGTGCCGTACGAGGTCGAAGTCGACGCAGAACAGCGGTTGCTCGCCCAGCCCGCCCATCGGCCGCGTGGTGAGCCCCCGCCCGGTCGGATGGAACGGCACCTGCCACCAGTGGTTTCGCCGGTTGCTCGAAGCAAGCCGGATCTTCCCCACGATCTGGGCGAACCTGTGAAAGGTCTCCTTGGCCTCCGTCCACTCAGCAAGCGGCATTGCCGGGAACAGCTCCATGACGGCCCCCTCCGACTTAGAGCATTCACCGCAATCGTAACTACCCGGAGTATTCGGTCAGCTCCCAGGGGTCGTGAGCGGAGAACACGGCCACTCCGTGATCATGCCGGAGCGAGCGCAGGAGCCCCTGGCTCGACAGCCGCCGCTCGCCGTCGACCTGGGCGTCGAGCTGCACGATGTCCAGCAGCGGGTGGGAGCGCGGCGCACGGTCCAGCTCGCCGTGGTAGAAGTACGCGTCCCCGGCGTGCAGCAGCCAGCGCCCGCCGTCCCTGACCGCCACCCCGGCGTGCCCCCGGGTGTGCCCGTCGAGCGGCACGAGCAGGAAGTCCCCTTCCGGCAGGCCCGCCAGCGGCCGCACCCCGTCGGCGCCCAGCCAGGTGGTGCCGGTGCCGGGGTAGGTCACCCAGTTGGGCGCGTGCGCCCAGTGCGAGGGCCGGTAACGGCGGTTGGGCGCCTGCGCCAGCGCGTCCTCCAGCTCCGCCGCCATGACGTGCACCCGGGCCCCCGGGAAGTCCGGCAGGCCGCCGCTGTGGTCCACGTCGAGGTGGGTGAGGACGATGTGGCGTACGTCGGCGGGGTCGTACCCGAGCGCCGCCACCTGCCGTACGGCCGTCTCGCCGGGCACCAGCACCGGCTCGACGAGCTCGGCCCACTCGCGGTCGAGGCTCTCGCCCGGCTTGGCCACGTCGTCCAGGCCGAGCCCGGCCTCCACCAGCACCAGCCCGGAGGCCGGGGTCTCGACGAGCAGCGCGTGGCACACCGCACGGGCCGCGGGCAGGCCGTCGATCGAGTCGATCTCGCGCATCGAGGCGAGGTTGAGATGATGAATTCGCATGCCGACTAGACTGCGACTTGAAGTGCGGTTCAAGTCAAGGAGCCAGGTCGTGGACGAAGCGTTGATCGACATCGGTGAGGTGGCGAGGCAGAGCGGGCTGGCCGCGTCGGCGCTGCGGTTCTACGAGCGCAAGGGGCTCATCGAGGCCGAGGGGCGCAACGGCCTGCGGCGCGCGTACCGGCCGGAGACGCTGGCGCGCCTGGCGCTGATCGCCTGCGCCCGCGACGCCGGGTTCAGGCTCTCCGAGATCGCCGACTTCCTGCGGGCCAGGCCCTCGGACGCGCGGCTGCGCGAGCGCATGGCCGCCAAGGAGCGCGAGGTGGCCGAGCGTGTCGCGCAGCTCACCCGGCTGCGCGACAGCCTGCGCCATGCGGCGGTCTGCGAGCACGATCCGCTGGTGGAGTGCCCGGAGTTCAAGCAGGCCCTGCGGCGGGTGCCGCAGGGGTGAGGGCCGTCAGCTGGAGCTGACGTATTTCCTGGGTCGCAGCGCGTGGGCCCGCAGCGCCGCCAGCGCGGCGAGCTGGCCCGGCCGGTCCATCCGCACCGCCAGCTCGTCGCTGAACGCCAGCCCCAGCGCCGTCAGCTGGGCCACCAGGTCGGTCACCGGCCCGGTGACGTCCTCCACGCCGGTCGCCGGGTGCCAGCCCTCGCCGCCCACCACCTCGGCCACCCGCTCGCGCAGCTCGCCGGGCGACATCAGCGTGCCGTCGGCGAGCAGCATCAGCGCGGCCTCCCTGGCCGACACCTCGAACTCGTGCTCGCCCCTGGCCAGCAGCAGCCTGGTGACCGCCGTCCACATGGCTGTGGACGACTTGAGCAGCCGCAGGCCGTAGTCGGTGATGGCCAGCTTGGCCCCGTCGCGGCGGATGGCGCCCAGCTCCCGCTCGGCCAGGTCACGCAGCCTCAGCGCCTCCGGCGAGGGCGCCAGCCGCAGCGGCAGGCTCTCCCCGGAGGCGGCCAGGGACAGCAGCCGGTGCAGGGCGGGCATCGGCTGCGGGGTCACCGGCGCGTGCAGGCGCACCTCGAAGGGCTGGGCCAGCTCCCGCCTGGCCGGGCCGCGGCCCAGCACCCAGCGGTTGAGCCGCTCGCCGTGCACCCGGTTGAGCCAGCTGTCGCCGCCCAGCTCGGCACGCGGCTCGGTGAGCCAGCGCCGGGTCAGCGCCGTACGGTCCACGCTCTCGCCGGCCACGATCGCCAGCTCAAGCGCGGCGGAGCAGGCGATGTGCGCACCCAGCTCCTCCGGCCCCATGATCATGCTCCACTGCAGTTCGGGCACGTCGGGCGGGAGCACGCCCGTGGCCTCCAGGGCCTGCTGGTAGGCGGCCGTGCCGGCGTCCTCGCCCTCGCGGGCGTAGGTGCGCAGGATCTGCAGGGTCGTCGGCGACACGCACAAGGCGGCGTATCGTTCCATTCCACCCAGCTGGAGCAACTGCCCCAGTGAACGAGCCAGGCGCTCGTGGTCCCCGCCGGGCTTCTGCGGTCCGACCTTGAGCGGCAACGTGTACCAGAGAAACTCGCAGACGTCGAGCTGGGTCACCGTCTCCAGCGGCTCCCCACCCGTCAACCATTCGACGGCGGTCCTGGCCTCCTCGGCCAGATCCGGCTGAGATCGCTCCAACTCGGCGAGAAGGGCGGTGACATCCGGTGCACTCATGCCTCGAAGTTTGCCGTATCGACCCCGGGCCTGACGATGACCGAATCCGGTGCGTATTGGGTCTTGCACAGCGACTACCCTAAGGAACCCCTGTTGAGCCTTCTGCAGCGGTTCATATCCACCGCTTCTCGAAGAGCATGCGGGCCTTCCAGTCGACGTACGGGATCAGCTCGGCGGACAGGATGGGGTGCAGCCACCAGAAGTTGATCAGTGCGAGCAGGGCGAACGCGCCGACGGCGGCGGCCCCGATGGTACGGCGCACCGGCATCGCCCCCGTGGCCGTCGGCGTGGACGGCCCGATCAGCAACCCGGCGCACAAGGTGATGGCCAGCACCATGAACGGCACCATCGGGATGGCGTAGAACAGGAACATCGTGCGGTTGTCGGCGATGGCGAAGTAGAACCACGGCAGCCAGCCCATGGCGTAGGCCAGCAGCACGGCCCCGGCCCGCCAGTCGCGCGAGGAGACGTACCAGGCGATCAGGGCCACCAGCGCGGCCACCGCGCCGAACCAGATCACCGGCGTGCCCACGCCGAGCACGGCCTCCGAGCAGTCCTTGACCCCGCAGGCGTTCTGCTTGCCCTCGTAGTAGAAGGCCACGGGACGCAGCAGCAGCGGCCACTGCCAGGGCTCGGACATGTACGGGTGCGAGGTCTCCAGCCCGCTGTGGAAGGTGAAGACCTGCCACTGGTAGTGGACCCACGACCGCATCGAGTCGAAGACGAAGAAGAACGGGTTGCCCGGGGAGGTCGCCTGGTCCCAGTTGCGCCCGTAGCCGGTGGCGTTGACGAACCAGCCGGTCCAGGTCGCCATGTAGGCCACGAAAGGCACGATGCCGAACGCCAGGACCCCCTGCGGCACGTCCTTGTTGAACGCCCCCACGTAGGGCTGCCGCAGCCCCACGGCGCGGCGGGCGCCGAAGTCCCACATCAGCGACATGATCGCGAACGCGACCGCGAACGCCAGCCCCGACCACTTGACCGACATCGCGAAGGCCAGGCACACCCCGGCCCCGATCCGCCACCACCTGATGCCCAAAGACGGCCCCTGCGGCGAGATCGGCGAGCCCTCGTACCAGGAGACCAGCTTCTCGCGCGCCCGGTCCCGGTCGACCACCAGGCAGGCGAACGCGGCCAGCACCCAGAACATCAGGAAGATGTCCAGCAGCGCCGTGCGCGAGAGCACGTAGTGCAGGCCGTCGAGCGCCAGCAGCAGGCCCGCGAAGCAGCCCAGCAGCGTCGAGCGGGTCATCCGGCGGGCCACCCGGGCCAGGATGAGGATCGACAGCGTGCCGATCACCGCCGCCGCGACCCGCCAGCCGAACGGGTTGAGCCCGAACAGCCACTCGCCCACGCCGATCATCCACTTGCCCAGCGGCGGGTGCACGACGTAGGAGGCGCACTTCTCCAGGTCCTGCGGCGCGCACGACTGCCAGATGTCGGTGTTGCCGGCCATGATCGCCTTGTCGGCGTCCTTGATCGTGACCCGCTCGACGCCGTGGGTGATGAGCGAGAAGCCGTCCTTCATGTAGTACGTCTCGTCGAACACCACGGCCTTGGGATGGCCGAGCCCGATGAACCGCAGGATCCCCCCGAACAGGGTGACCAGCAGCGGCCCGCCCCACCCCCACAGCACGCTGCCGCGCATGGGAGGAATGACCCGATCGCGTACGGACCGCGCCTTGGGTTGGCTCTCGCCGACCTCCGAACTTTCGTAGGCCTGGTACGGGGAATCGGTCACCGCCATTCGGACATCGTACGGGCCCCAGAGCGGTGGTTACCCAAGAAACACGGTCTATTTGGGATGCCCTGCCACAATGGTCGGGTGACAGGGAACGGCAGGTTGGTGCTGGCAGGAGCCCCCATAGGCCAGGCGGGCGACGTCTCGCCCCGGCTCCGAGAGGTGCTGGCGGGCGCCGACGTCGTGGCCGCCGAGGACACCAGACGGCTGCGCAGGCTCGCGGCCGACCTGGACGTCGAGATCACCGGCCGGGTGGTGTCCTACTACGACCAGAACGAGGCGAGCCGCGCCCAGGAGCTCGTGGAGACCCTCAAGGAGGGCCGCACGGTCGTGGTGATCACGGACGCGGGCATGCCGGGCGTCTCCGACCCCGGCTACCGCCTGACGCACCTGGCGATCGAGGCGGGCGTCACGGTCACCGCGCTGCCGGGGCCGAGCGCCGTCACCACCGCCCTGGCCGTGTCGGGCCTGGCCAGCGACCGGTTCTGCTTCGAGGGCTTCCCGCCGCGCAAGCCGGGCGAGCGGGCCCGCCGCCTGACCGGCCTGGCGGCCGAGGAGCGCACGATGGTCTTCTTCGAGGCGCCGCACCGGCTGGCCGGCTCCCTGGAGGCGATGGCGCAGGCGTTCGGTCCCGACCGGCGGGCCGCGGTGTGCCGTGAGCTGACCAAGACCTACGAGGAGGTGCGCCGCGGCGGCCTCGGCGAGCTGGCCGAGTGGGCGGCCGCGGGCGTCAAGGGCGAGATCACGGTCGTCGTCGCCGGCTACGTGCCCGGCGAGGCCGAGCAGGACCTCGACGCGCTGGTCGCGGAGGTGGACCGCAGGGTCGCCGAGGGGGAGCGGCGCAACCAGGCGGTCGCCACGGTGGCCAAGGGCGCGGGCATCCCCAAACGGGAGCTCTACGACCTGGTTCACAGGCGATCCCCCACGCCATAGGGTGCGCTCGTGAGGAACTGGGGGGTCTCGGCGCAGCGACTGGTGCCGCCGTTCCAGGGCACCGCCCTCCTGGGCTGGATCGCCCCGCTCGCGGTCGCGATCTTCGGCGGGCTCCTGCGGTTCATCAGGCTCGGCGAGCCCAAGGCCGTCGTCTTCGACGAGACCTACTACGTCAAGGACGCCTACTCGCTGATCACCCATGGCGTCGAGCGGACGATGCTCGGCGACGCCAAGGACCCCATCGCCGACCGGCGCCTCCTCGCCGGCAGCCTGGACATCTTCAAGCAGTGCGCGCAACCTGCCGACTGCGCCTCCTTCGTGGCCCACCCGCCGCTGGGCAAGTGGATGATCGGCGTGGGCGAATGGCTGTTCGGGATGAACCCCTTCGGCTGGCGCTTCGCCGCGGCCCTCGTGGGCACGCTGTCCATCCTGGTCATGGCCCGGGTGGCCCGCCGCATGACCCGCTCGACGTTGCTCGGCTGCCTGGCCGGGCTGCTGCTGGCGCTCGACGGGTTGCACCTGGTGCTGTCGCGGACGGCGCTGCTGGACATCTTCCTGATGTTCTGGGTGCTGGCCGGGTTCGCTTGCGTGGTGGCCGATCGCGACTGGGCCCGGCGGAGGCTGGCCGACCGGTACGACAGCCGGCCGGCCGGCGAGCTGGGCCCGCGGCTCGGGTTCCGGCCGTGGCGGCTGGCGGCCGGGGTCTGCCTGGGGGCCGCGTGCGCGGTCAAGTGGTCGGGGATCTTCTTCCTCATCGCGTTCGCGGTGCTGTCGATCATGTGGGACATGGGCGCCAGGCGGGCGCTGGGGCTGCGGGAGCCGTACCGGGGGGCGCTGTCGTACGACCTGCCCGGCGGGCTGGGGGCGATGGCGCTCGCCCCCGTGGTGACGTTCATGGCGACGTGGACGGGGTGGTTCGTCACCTCGGGCGGCTGGGGGCGCAACTGGGAGCAGGCCACCTCCTCGGGGCCCTTCTACTTCCTCTTCGACTCGACCCGGTCGTGGATCCAGTACCAGTCGCAGGTGCTCGGCTATCACAGCGGCCTGGAGAGCTATCACCCGTACATGTCGGAGCCCTGGCAGTGGCCGCTGCTGTTACGCCCGGTCTCCTTCCACTACCCCTCCGACCTGCCGCCGTCGGCGTGCGGGAGCAGCAGCTGCTCGCAGGCCGTGCTCGGGGTCGGCACCCCCGCTATCTGGTACGCCGCCGCGATCGCGCTGGTCGGCCTCGTCGCGTGGTACGTGGCCTCCCGCGACTGGCGGGCCGGGGCCGTGCTGCTGGCCTACGCGGCCGGCTGGCTGCCCTGGTTCTACTACGCCATCGCCGACAACCGCACGATGTACCTGTTCTACATGATCCCCGTGGTGCCGTTCATGGTGCTGGCGGTCGTGCTCATGGCCGGGCTGATCCTGGGCAGGCAGGACGCGCCGCCCACCCGGCGGGCGATCGGGGCGGCGGTCGTGGGCGCGTTCGCGCTCGTCGCGCTGATCAACTTCTGGTGGCTCTACCCGGTGCTGGCGTCCGAGACGATCACGTACGCACAGTGGTGGGCCCGGATGTTGCTGCGCTCTTGGGTGACCGTCGCGCCAAAGTGACCCCGCGGCGCAGCGTGATCGCCGCCGCGACGCAGGCCAGCGGGACGGCCGGAAGCACATAGCGGTAGTCGAACTCCGCCGTCGCCGCCGGGGCCAGCAGCAGCCCCACCGCGCCCAGCCAGGGCAGCACCACCGGGCCGCCGAACTTGCGCCAGCGCACGACGACGCCGTACAGGCCGATCAGCAGGATCCCGCCGAGCATGATGCCGCGCAGGTAGAACACCTTCTGGTAGCCGCTCATGATGTCGGCCCACGGGTGCACGATCCGCGTCTCGGCCGGGCCCTGCTCGTAGCTGAACGCGTCGGTGTCGGTCCGGCCGCCCCCGTAGGACGACCACTTCGGCAGCCGCTTGGGCTGGCCGTTCTCGTCGATCTCGACGTACGGCTTGAACTGGTACATGTTGTAGGTCGACTCGTCCGGGAAGCGCGGGCGCGACCAGTGGAACGAGCGGAAGAAGTCACGCGCGACCACCTTCAGGTAGTCGCCGGGCTGCGACAGGATCGCCCGCGTGGCGAACGCGCTGGCGGCGTCGTTGGTGATCTCGCTCCACTTCTTGTTGATGCCCCACCGGTGGAGCACCTCGCCGGTGCCGGTGCCGTCGCCGTTGCCCTGGCCCCACAGGTACCACTGCGCGTAGTCCTTGCGCTGGCTCACCGGGTCGTTGATGCACAGCAGCAGGAGCTGGACCTCTTTGTACTTGTCGATCTCCATCTTGTTGCAGTCGGCGAAGATGGCGGTGCGCATGTACAGGATGAGGCCGTCGCTGTTGGTCATCGCGAACTTGCCGTACGCGGAGGCGAACCACCCCATGTACGCCATCACCGGGATCGCGCAGGCGGTGATGAGCGCCGTGATCGGCCGCCAGCCGGCCCGCTTGACCAGCAGGTAGAGCACCACCAGCGCCAGGATCGGCAGGCCGATCGAGCGGGTCAGCCAGGTCAGCGCCAGCAGCAGGCCGACGACCGCCCCCGCCTTCCACGTGAGCCGCCGCTTCCACAGCACCATGGTGATCACACCCACCACGAGCAGCATGAACAGCGTGTCGGACATGACCAGCTGCTCGAGCTGGATCTGGTAGGCGTCGAACAGCACCGGCGCCGCCGCCAGCGTGGCCCCCCACTTGGGCAGCCGGAACTTGATCCGCAGCAGCGCGTAGATCAGGCAGGCCGTGGCCAGGCCCATCAGGTGCTGGGTGAAGGTCACCAAGGTGAAGCTGTGGAACGGCTTGAGCAGCATGAGCCAGGCGCTGTAGCCGTCGGGCCGGATCGGGTGCGGCCGGGGGTGCAGCGCCACCGAGACATACTCGTAGGAGTCGTTGAACCACATGGCCGGCCCGTAGCCGAGCATGGTGATGAGCCGCAGCACGGCGCCCACGCCGAAGGCCGCGGCGAACACCCGATGCCTGCGCAACATCGCCAGCGCACGTGCCAGCCGACCAGGGGCGGAGGGGTCCACAGGGGTAATCTCCGCGACGCTCACCATGCTGTAAAGAATGCCAGTCGTTTTCGCTTCCGTGCCCGAGCATGGTCGTGTTCAGGGCATGATGGTTCACTGGAAGAGCCTTAACTGAAGGGTAGACACGTGGAACTGACGGTGGTCATGCCCTGCCTCAACGAGGCGGAGACCGTGGAAGTCTGTGTGCGCAAGGCACTGGCGTGCATGGAGGAGCACGGCATCGAGGGCGAGGTCCTGATCGCCGACAACGGCAGTACGGACGGCTCACAACAGCTGGCCCGCGACGCCGGAGCCCGCGTGGTCCACGTCGACGAGAAGGGCTACGGCAACGCCCTCATGGGCGGCATCAGGGCGGCGCGCGGCAAATACGTCATCATGGGCGACGCTGACGATTCCTATGACTTCACCGCGCTGCTGGCGTTCGTCGAGCAGCTGCGCGAGGGTGCCGACCTGGTGATGGGCAACCGCTTCAGGGGCGGCATCGCCCCCGGTGCCATGCCGCCGCTCCACCGCTATCTCGGCAACCCGGTGCTGTCGTTCATCGGCCGGCTGTTCTTCCCGTCGGCGATCAAGGACTTCCACTGCGGGCTGCGGGGTTTCCGGCGCGACTCGATCCTGCGGCTGCAGCTCCAGACGGGCGGCATGGAGTTCGCCTCCGAGATGGTGGTCCGCTCCACGCTGGCCGGCCTCGACGTGCGCGAGGTGCCGACGACGCTCTCGCCCGACGGCCGCTCCCGCCCGCCGCACCTGCGCTCCTGGCGTGACGGGTGGCGCCACCTGCGCTTCCTGCTGCTCTACAGCCCCAAGTGGCTGTTCTTCTACCCCGGCGTGCTGATGATGGTCGTCGGGCTGGTCGCCGGCACGGCGCTCACCTTCGGCCCGGTGGAGATCGGCGAGCTGGCGTTCGACGTCGACACCCTGGTCGGCACGGCCGCCCTGGTGGTGATCGGGTTCCAGGCGGCGCTGTTCGCGGTGTTCACCAAGGTCTACGCGGCCGAGGAGGGCTTCCTGCCGGAGTCGCCGCGCATCCGCAAGCTGATCGACATCGTGAGCCTGGAGAAGGGCCTCGTGGTCGGCGGGCTGCTGGCGCTGGCCGGTCTGGTCGGCCTGGTGATGTCGCTGGTGCACTGGCAGGTGCGCAGCTTCGGCGAGCTCGACCCGCGCGAGTCGCTGCGCATCGTGGTGCCGTCCGCCACGGCCCTCATCATGAGCTTCCAGACCATCTTCGCCGCGCTGTTCATCAGCATCCTGGGCATCCGGCGCACCCGCGAGAGCTCCATCGACGTCGCCGCCAAGGCGGCGGAGGAGGCGGCCGAGGCGGTCTCGCTGGAACAAGCGAAGCGATGAGCTGGTCCTTACGCGCCGCCGGGGCCGGCGGCGCGTAACAAATGATCATCACAGACCCCGTAGGCTTAGGACCATGTCCCAGCACATCTTGACCGCCGTAGCGTGGCCGTACGCTAACGGCCCCCGCCACATCGGGCACGTCTCAGGATTCGGCGTGCCGTCCGACGTCTTCAGTCGTTACCAGCGCATGGCGGGCAACAAGGTGCTGATGGTGTCCGGCACCGACGAGCACGGCACACCCATCCAGGTGCAGGCCGACAAGGAGGGCGTGAGCGCCAGGGAGCTGGCCGACCGCTACAACCGCGTCATCGCCGAAGACCTGACCGGGCTCGGCCTGTCCTACGACCTGTTCACCAGGACCACCACGAAAAACCACTACGCCGTGACGCAGGAGATCTTCAAGGGTCTCTATGACAACGGCTACATCTTCCCCAAGACCACGATGGGGGCGATCTCCCCGTCCACCGGCCGCACCCTGCCCGACCGCTACATCGAGGGCACCTGCCCCATCTGCGGTTACGACGGCGCGCGCGGCGACCAGTGCGACAACTGCGGCAACCAGCTCGACCCGATCCAGCTGATCAACCCCAAGAGCCGCATCAACGGCGAGACGCCGGTGTTCGCCGAGACCGAGCACTTCATGCTCGACCTGCCCGCCTTCGCCGAGGTGCTCGGCTCCTACCTGCAGGCCAAGCAGGGCGAGTGGCGGCCCAACGTGCTGAAGTTCGCGCTCAACCTGCTCGGCGACCTGCAGCCGCGGGCGATCAGCCGCGACCTCGACTGGGGCGTGCCGATCCCGCTCGACGGCTGGCGCGACCAGCCCAACAAGCGGCTCTACGTGTGGTTCGACGCGGTCATCGGCTATCTGTCGGCCTCCATCGAGTGGGCCAGGCGCTCGGGCGACCCCGACGCGTGGCGCCAGTGGTGGCAGAATCCCGACGCCCGCGGCTACTACTTCATGGGCAAGGACAACATCGTCTTCCACGCCGAGATCTGGCCGGCGATGTTGTTCGGCTACAGCGGCATCGGCGCGCGCGACGGCTCCCCGGGCTCGCTGGGGGCGCTCGACGTGCCGTCCGAGGTGGTCTCCAGCGAGTTCCTGACGATGGAGGGCAAGAAGTTCTCTTCCTCCCGCCAGGTCGTCATCTACGTGCGCGACTTCCTCGCCCGCTACGACGCCGACGCGCTGCGCTACTACATCGCGGTGGCCGGCCCGGAAAACCAGGACACCGACTTCACCTGGCAGGAGTTCGTCAACCGCAACAACGGCGAGCTGGTCGCGGCCTGGGGCAACCTGGTCAACCGGTCGATCTCGATGGCGGCGAAGAACTTCGGGGTCGTGCCCGAGGCCGGCGACCTGACCGACGCCGACCGCGCGCTGCTGGAGCGCTCGCGCAACACGTTCGGCCCGGTGGGCGCGGAGCTGGAGCGCTCGCGCTTCAAGAACGCCATCACCGAGGCGTTCGACGTGGTCCGCGAGGCCAACAAATACCTGGCCGACCAGGAGCCGTGGAAGCTCAAGGAGGACCCGGAGCGGCAGAAGTCGATCCTGCACGTCGCGCTGCAGGTGGTCGACGATGCCAAGACCATGCTCACGCCGTTCCTGCCCGGCTCCTCCAACAAGGTCTTCGCCATGCTGGGCGGCGAGGGCGTCTGGTCGGGCATGCCGGAGATCCACGAGGTCGACGAGGACGGCGGCACCCCCTACCCGGTGATCACCGGCGAATACGACGGGGCGGCCCGCTGGGAGCACCGGCCGATCAAGCCGGGCACGCCGCTGGCGCCGCCCGTGCCGCTGTTCAAGAAGCTCGATCCGAAGGTCGTGGACGAGGAGCTGGCCCGGCTGGGCGAGTGACCTCATAGTTCTCGAGGGCGATGGCGGAGGGGCCTTCCCGGCCCGGCTCCGCCGTCGCCCTGTCCGCGCCGGGGGCTAATTTAGATGGCGTGACCAAGCTACCTGCCGCCCCAGAGCCGCTCTCCGCACCCGTGTTCGACAGCCACTGCCACCTCGACATCATGGTGGGCAACCGGCAGGCGTCGTCCGGCGACCCGGTGGCGCAGGCCGCGCAGGCGGCGTCGGCCAGCGTACGGAGCATCCTCGACGACGCGCGGGCCGTCGGCGTGACGAGGCTGGTCACGATCGGCTACGACCTGAAGTCCTCCCGCTGGAACGCGGAGGTGGCCGCCGGGGAGGAGGGCGTGTACGCCGGAGTGGCCATCCACCCGAACGAGGCCCACGAATCCACCCCCGAGGTGCTGGCCGAGATCGAGAGCCTGGCGGGGCGGCCGGAGGTGCGGGCCGTGGGGGAGACGGGCCTCGACTACTACCGCGACTGGGCGAGCAAGGACGACCAGCACGCGAGCTTTCGCGCGCACATCGAGATCGCCAAGCGGACCGGCAAGGCGCTGGTCATCCACGACCGCGACGCGCACGACGACGTGCTGAAGGTGCTGGCCTCGGAGGGCGCGCCGGACAAGGTCGTCTTCCACAGCTTCTCGGGCGACGCCGAAATGGCGAAAAAGTGTGTTGAAGCTGGATATTTCATGTCGTTCTCCGGGCCCGTGACGTACAAGAACGCCGCCTACCTCCGCGAGGCGGCCGAGGTCGCGCCCGCCGAGCTCATGCTGGTCGAGACCGACGCCCCCTACCTGCCGCCGGTCCCGCACCGCGGCAAGCCCAACGCCCCTTACCTCATCCCGCTCACCCTGCGCTGCCTGGCCGAGGTCAAAAAGGTCCATCCGGACGAGCTCTGCGAGGCGATCAGCGTCAACGGAGTCACGGTCTTCGGCGAGTGGTGACCATCTTTTGGTGAACCGGTGGATGCGGGGAAGCGGCCGCCGCTAGCGTTCGGGCGGTCCTGACCCCTCACCGGAGGTGGTTCGTGCGAGGAAAGAGGCGTGCGCCCCGTCCGCCGATCCCGTGGCGTTCTGCGTGGACGCCGGTCGTGTGCCTGGCCGGCGCGGTGGCCGTTGGTGCACTCGTGACCGTGTCATTCCTGGTCAAAGAGGTCATAGTGGTGGTGGACGGCGAGCGTACGCCGGTCCGCGCCTTCGGCGGGACCGTGGCGGAGGTGCTCGCCGACGCCGGGGTGCCGGTGGAGTACGGCGACGTCGTACGCCCGTCCTCCCAGGAGGCGGTCGCCGACGGCACCACGATCGAGGTGCGCCGCGCCCGCCCCCTCACCCTGACCCTCGACGGCCGCACCAGCACGCACCTGGTCACCGCCACGAACGTGGGCGACGCCCTGGCCGAGCTCGACATCACCCCCGCCGCCGGCAAGCTGTCGGCCCCGCGCGGCGACGCGGTGCCGCTGGAGGGGATGGAGCTGACGGTCTACACCAGGCGGAAGGTGTACGTGGTGGCGGGCACCACGCGGCTGACCTCGCGTACGACGGCGAGAACGGTGCGCGAGGTGCTCAGGCAGAAGCGCATCGGGCTGCGGCGCGGGTACCAGGTGAGCCCGCCCCTGGGCAGCTTCCCCAAGGACGGAACGGTCATCACCGTCACCCCACCCCGGACCGTACCGATCCAGCCCGCCATCGCCCAGCTCAACTGGCCGGCCCTGGCCGAGTGCGAGTCCCAGGGCGACCCGCAGGCGTACAACCCGAACGGGCCCTACTACGGCATGTACCAGTTCAGCCTGGTCATGTGGCAGGCCGTGGGCGGGATGGGACTGCCGACCACCTGGCCGGTGGAGGAGCAGACCTACCGGGCGCAGGTCCTCTACCAGCAGGTGGGCGGCAAGTGGCAGGGCCAGTGGCCGAACTGCGGCGACCGCCTGTTCGGCCCCTGACCCTTCTCTGACCGGATACGGCGACCGCCTGTCCGGCCCCTGACCCCTGACCCCTGACCGGATACGGCGACCGCCTGTTCGGCCCCTGACCTTCCCTAACCGGATATGGACACCCCGAAGTCGGCTCCCTTGGGCGGCTGGAGCGGCTCCAGCGTCTCGGCGTTCCGCCCGGCCACCGCGACCTTCCCGGACGGAGCCGCGTCCGGCTGTCCCACGTACAGCTTGTTGCCGCTGAAGGCCACCGCCCAGCCGAACAGCCCGTCCTTGGTGGCCAGCCTCCGGTCCTCGGAGGCGTCCTTCCACGACACCACCCGGACACCCCCGCCGTACGGGGCGCCGATCGCCAGCCGGCCGTCGGCCGAGGCCGCCATCGAGAACCCGAACGCCTGCTTGCCGGCCTGCGTCACCGTCCTCGTGGGCTTCCTGGCGGGGTCCAGGAGCTGGACGCTGCCGGGGCCCGGCGAGCTGACGGCGTAGCCGGAGCCCTCGGAGTACGCGACCGCGTACCCGTACCGGTCGCCGGAGGCGTTGGTCGGGGAGTCCAGCTTCAACGAGGTGATCTTCGGGGCCAGCACGTCGTCGATGAAGACGACCGAG
Source organism: Nonomuraea sp. MTCD27 (assembly GCF_041950495.1). Classification (NCBI taxonomy): domain Bacteria; kingdom Bacillati; phylum Actinomycetota; class Actinomycetes; order Streptosporangiales; family Streptosporangiaceae; genus Nonomuraea; species Nonomuraea sp. MTCD27. The sequence continues at coordinate 85,867 of NZ_JBGNUW010000010.1, forward strand.
CCCGAGTCGATCTTGCCGGCCTCGATCTGGCGGCCCGCGCCGTCGTCGTTCTCGTACGGGACGCCGACGACCAGCCCGTTCTTCGGCCCGAACGCCATCGACCAGCCGAACTGGTCGCCCACCTCGCTGTTCCCCCGCACGTCCACGGTCTCCTGGCTGATCCGGCGCAGCTCGCCCGCGCCCTTGCGCACGTAGACGGCGCCCACGTCGAGGAGCTGGGCCTCGTCCTCGTACGGCGCGCCGATCGCGACCAGGTCGCCGCGGGCGGCCAGCGACCAGCCGAAGTGCGCGAACTGCTGGGGCTGGGGCGGGGCCAGGCGCTGCGGGGGCGTGGCGCCGCCGCCGTAGACCACGTACGCGGCCCCGGCATCCTCGGCGCCGTCGACGTCCGCGTAGGGGGCGCCGATCACCAGGTCGGCACAGGCGTCGCCGTTAACCTGCGCCAGCCGTACGGACCAGCCGAAGCCGTCGCCCTCGGCCAGCCCCGGAACGCTGACCGGCACGACCTTCCCCCCGGACAGGACGTGCACCGCTCCCTTCTGCTCGTCGGCGAACGGATCGCCCACGGCCACGTCGTCCACGCCGTCACCGTCGAAGTCGGCGACCCCGGCGCAGGCCACGGCCGTGGTGGTGGCGCCGAGGCCCGGCACCCCCGTCGCGAGCGCCAGCGCGAGGAGCGCGGATCTGACCATCACAGACCCACCTCGATCTGCTTGCCGTTCTCGAGCATGGTGGCCGTCATCTTCACGGGCTTGCGGTACGTGGCCAGGTCGAACACGAACGCGCTGTCCACCCGCGCGCCCGGCAGGATCGCCGGAGGCAGCGTCACCGGAGCCGCGTCGTGCTCGCCGCCCCGGTCGTCGACCATGGTGACCACGGGCTGGACCAGGACCCGGCGCTCGCCGCCCGGGTTGAGCATCGTCCAGCGGATCACGCAGAGCTGGCCCTCGGCGGAGACCGTGCCCTCGTACTCCTTCAGCCCGCACTCGGGCGCCGTCGCGACGATCGCGACGGGGTCGTCGAAGTTGCCGCCCAGTGCGAACCTGCGGCCCACGTTGTTGGGACCGGAGCTGGTCGCGACCTGGGACGGGGTGCCCGGGGTGGCGGTCGTGACGGTGTTGCGCGCGGAGGTGACGATCAGCACGGCCACCGTCACGACGATGGCCAGCACGGCGGCCGCGGCGGCGATCAGCCACCGGGTGCCCGGCGTGCGCGCTCCGCCGAGGGTGTCGGGCTCGTCACCGGCGACCGCGGGGGCGGTCCGGCCGCCCGGCTGGGTCTCGGTGCCTAAGCCGCTCCCTTGCCGTACTTGTGCCGCCTGCCCCTGCTGCCACGGCGGTACGAGCTCCTGGGCCGCCTGCCGCGCCTGCTCGCGTTCCTGGACCGGCTGCCCTTGCTGCCGCGCCTGCCCACGCTCCTGGACCGGCTGGCCCTGCTGGCCTTGCTGCCGCGCCTGCCCGCGCTCCTGCGCCTGCCCGCGCTCCTGGGCCGGTTGGCCTGGTTGCCGCGCCTGCTCGCGTTCCTGGACCGGCTGGCCCTGCTGCCACGCCTGAGCCTGCTCATGCCCCTGCGCCGACTGGCCGCGTTCGCTGCCCTGCGTCGGCTGCTGCTGCCCCTCCTTGGCGCGCTCCGACTCCCGCCGGGACGCCCCTCCGGAGCGGAACAGCCCCCGAGCCCGCTCCCGCAACGGCTCCCTCGGCGGCGCCTGGTCGGGAACCTTCCAGCGTGCCAGCTCCTCCTTGGCCGCCGCCTCCTCCCGCCGAGCCAGTTCCTCCACCGACGCGGCACCCTGCGACGGCACATTCGCCGCCTCGCCGGAACCCGGCACGCCGGTCGCGCCGGCCGCGCCGAGAGAACCCGGCGAACTGGACGCACCGGGCGCTGACGCGGGACCGGTCGCCGGGTTGGTGGGCGCCCGCCCACCGGAAGCCGGCGCACGCCCACCAGCGGCCGGCGCACCCCCAGCCGCCGGACCGGACCTTGCCGGACCGGACTTCGCCGGGTTGGAGCCCCTCGCACCCCCCGCACCCCCCGCACCTTCCGCGCCGAATGCCGCAGGCGGCACGCTGGGCGCCCGCCCCGTCGCATCACTCGGCGGCGGCGTCGTGAACGTGGCCGTGATGTCCGGCTCGTCCACCACGTTCTGCGGCGGCTGCCAGTCGCTGAGCATCTCGGTCGCCACCAGGGTCGGCGGATCGGCCACCGCCGCCGGTGCGGGCGCAGTGCCCCCCACCAGGGCGATCAGCAGATCCTGCGCGGTGGGCCGCAGGGCGGCGTCCATCGAGGTGGCCCGCCGTACGAGCTCGTTGAGCGGCGCCGGCAGCGCGCCCAGGTCGGGCGGGGTGTTCAGCACGCGCGTGGCCAGCGTGATGGGGTCGCCACGCCCGAACGGATGCCGCCCGTTCCCTGCGTAGGCAATCAGGCAGCCCCAGGCGAAGATGTCGGCCGCCGGGCTGACGACCTCCCCCCGTACCTGCTCGGGCGCCCACCATCCCGGGCTCCCCAGCAGCTCGCCGGAGAGCGTGAACCCCGTCTCCCGGTCGAGCGCCCGCGCGATGCCGAAGTCGATCACGCGCGGCCCCGACAGCGAGAGGATCACGTTCGCCGGCTTCAGGTCCCGGTGCACCAGGCCCGACACGTGGATCGCCGCCAGTGCCGCCGCGACCCCCAGCGCGACGCCGTGCAACGGCCCCGGGTCCAGGGCCCCGTACTTCGAGATCTGGTCCGACAGGGGAGTGCCCGCGATGTACTCGGTCACCATGTACGGGCGCCCGTCCCCGGTGTTGCCGTTGTCCAGCACCTGGGCCGTACAGAACGACGCCACCCGGCGGGCGTTCTCCACCTCCGCATGGAACCGGGCCGCGAAACCCTCCTGATTGGCGAACTCCGCCTTGACCACCTTGAGCGCGACGAAACGCCCCGTGGGTGCCCTCGCGAGGAACACGGTTCCCATCCCGCCCTCGCCGAGTCGCCCCAGCAGCCGGTACGGCCCGATCTCCCGCAGGTCGGTCGGCCGGAGCGGCGCGGCGCCCGTTGGCTCCATGAGGGACGTTCCTTCCTGTTCCACGCCATCCTCTCCTTTGGTCTCCCCATCCGCCATCACACGTTCTTCGATGCGAGAGACTGATTGGATGATGAGGCTGTTGGGCCCTGCAGAAATACGTATTTTGGCGAACAAGCTAGATCTTCGCCCGACAAAAAAATTTGGCCAGAACTTCGTGATCGACGCAGGGACCGTCCGGCGCATCGTCCGCGTGGCCGATCTGTCCCCTGATGACGTGGTCATAGAGGTGGGGCCGGGCCTCGGCTCGCTGACCCTCGCGCTCCTGCCGTCGGCCGCGCACGTGGTCGCCGTCGAGATCGACCCGGTGCTGGCCGGCCAACTCCCCATCACCGTGGCCGAGCGCGACGCGGCCGACAAGCTCACGGTCGTTCACGCCGACGCCATGAAGATCACCCTCGATGACCTGGCGGGCCACGTCCCCACGGCCTTGGTGGCCAACCTCCCGTACAACGTGGCCGTCCCCGTGGTGCTGCACGTCCTGGAGGCTCTCCCGTCGCTGCGCAAGGGCCTGGTCATGGTGCAGGCGGAGGTGGCCGACCGGCTCGCCGCCGGCCCGGGCTCGAAGGTGTACGGGGTGCCGTCGGTCAAGGCGGCCTGGTACGCGGACGTACGCCGAGCGGGCCAGGTCGGCCGCACGGTCTTCTGGCCCGCCCCCAACGTCGATTCCGGCCTCGTCTCCCTGATCCGCCGCGACCCACCGGCCACGACGGCTTCGCGCGAGGAGGTCTTCGAGGTGGTGGACGCCGCCTTCGCACAGCGCCGCAAGACACTGCGAGCGGCCCTCGCCTCCTGGGCCGGCAGCCCCGCCGACGCGGAACGCACCCTGCGCGCAGCCGGCGTGGACCCATCGGCGAGGGGCGAACAGCTGGACATCCACGCCTTCGCCCGCATAGCCGAGCTCAGACCCTGAACGGCACACCCATCTGAACGGCCCCGGGGCCGGAGGCCCAACCCTCCTGCCCTGAGGCCCTGTCCACAGCCCCGCAGCGCCCACCCCTCCTGCCCTGAGGCCCCCTGTCCACAGCCCCGCAGCCGACCGCCCAGGCTGCCCGCAGAACGCAGCCGGCCGCCCCCGCCGCCCACAGAACCGCACCCGCCTCACCCCGCCGTCCATAGCCCCGCAGTTGCTTACGCCCGCTGTCCGCCGAAACCGCAGCCGCTTACGCCCGCTGTCCACAGCCCCGCAGCTGACCATCCCCGCTGTCCACAGAACCGCGCTCGGCCCATCCCCGCCCCCTCCCACCAGCCGATCCTGGCCTCCCACCCCGATCAACCCGGAGGCCACCCATGACCGACCCCATCGTCTCCCTCTGGCTCACCCTCAGCGGAGCTCTGCTGACAGCCGTCCTCACCACCACCCTGACCACGACCGCCGCCCGAGCAGCCACTCCGACCCGATCCGCCACTCAAACCCAGATCGCCGCCACCCTCACCCGAGCCGCAACCCCCGCCAAGCTCCTGCTGACCAAGAACAAGCAGAAACTCCTCACTAGGGGCCAGATCGCAGCCGCAGCCGCCCTGACCCAGCTCGGCGTCTCCTTCTCCTGGGGTGGAGGCTCAGTGAAGGGCCCGACCCTCGGGATAGGCAGGGGAGCCTCCACCAGAGGCTTCGACTGCAGCGGCCTCACCCTCTACGCCTGGTCCAGAGCGGGCATACGGCTGGCCCACTACACAGGCACCCAGTTCCGCCAGGGCCGCAAGATCCCTTTCGCCGCCCGCCGTACAGGCGACCTGCTCTTCTTCGGCGGCGGCACGGGCGACCCCACCCACGTGGCCCTGTTCCTGGGAGGAGGTCTGATGATCCACGCCCCGAGGACAGGCGACGTGGTCAGAAGAACCAACTTCCTCAACACGCCCTACTACCGCACCACCTTCCGAGGCGCCGTACGCCCAGGCTGACTGACGCACCCCTCGACCGTCTCCGAGCCGCCCAAGCATCAGACCCGCCCTAAGCGTCACAGCCGCTCAAGCATCAGACCCGCCCAAGCGTCAGATCCGCCGTAAGCGTCACAGCCCCCAAGCCGTCCGACCCACCAAAGCGTCACAGCCGCACACAAGCGCCACAAGGACGGCCTGACCGTCAGGCCCCTGACCATCAGCTCACGACCGTCAGCCCATGACCGTCTCGGAACTTGACCGTCTCTTGAGACGCCTGCCATTTCACGACCGGTCACATCCGCCCCCCGCGCTCAGAGGACAGGGGACCAGCGACCCCGAGAACCCCGCAACCCCTCCCCCCATAGGCTCCCGCAACTGGCGTATTCACCAGGTAGTTCACGGTGCCGGAACCACCATCTGACCGAATCACTCTTCGTGACTTGCGAGGATCGGGCAAATGCCTACTATCTTGACTCTCTGTGTTGAGGAGTCGGCAGGACCCCGGGTCATATTTCAAGAACCGCATGTCAGGGCAGCGTGCCCCGATAACATCGAGTGTCCTTGACCCCGGCAAGTGATGAGAGTGGCAGAAGATCGATGAGTTCGGTGACCGTACGTGTGCCCGCGAAGGTCAACGTGCAGCTTTCTGTCGGCCCGCTCAGGGAAGATGGCTACCACGACCTGGTCAACGTCTTCCACGCAGTATCGATCTTCGATGAGGTGGTGGCGAAGGAGTCCGAGTCGATCACCGTGCAGGTGAACGGTAAGTGGTCCGACCAGGTGCCCACCGACGACGGCAACCTGGCGATCCGGGCCGCTCGCGCGCTCGCCAAACACGCGGGTCGCACTTATGGCGCCGATCTCATCATCCAGAAGGACATCCCCGTGGCCGGTGGCATGGCGGGCGGCAGTGCCGACGCCGCCGGTGCGCTGGTCGCCTGCAACGAGCTGTGGGGTTTGGGGCTGCCCATGGAAGATCTCATGGAGATCGCCGGAGACCTCGGCAGCGATGTCCCGTTCTCGCTGATCGGCGGCACGGCGGTCGGCACCGGGCGCGGTGAGCAGCTGAGCGAGTTGCCCACCGGGGGCACGTTCCACTGGGTGTTCGCGCTGGCCAACGGCGGCCTCTCGACGGCGAGTGTGTACGCCGAGTGCGACCGCCTCAGGGAGGCGTCCGGAGCCGACGTCCCCTGGCCCCAGCTGAACGACTCGCTGATGGAGGCCCTCGGCACCGGCGACGCCTACGCCCTCGGCACCCACCTGAGCAACGACCTCCAGTCCGCTGCCCTCAACCTTCGCCCCGAGCTGGCACCCACCCTCGACTCGGGCCGCCAGCACGGCGCGCTGGGCGCGATCGTCTCCGGCTCGGGCCCGACCTGCGCCTTCTTGGCCATCGACGCCACCCACGCCCGCGACCTGGCCCACAGCCTGACCAGCACCGGCGCCGCCCACACCGCGGTAGCCGCCCACGGCCCCGTCCACGGCGCCACCCTGGTCTGACCCCGGCCGCCCACCCCAACGCGCGCAGGCCCGGGGCGGCCTCCGGGCCTGCGCGAGATCCCCCGGATACATGCGCCGCCTGCCCGCTCCCGGTGGGTGTCGCAGGCGGTCCAGTTGCGCTGCTGTCGCAGCCGATCCGCTTGCGGTGATGTCGCAGCCGATCCGGTGCGCTGATGCCGCAGATGATCCGTTTGTGGTGGTGCTGTGGACGAGGGCGTGCCGCGATACCAGACCAAGCCCCCCGCCCACGAGGGCTTGCGGCGATGCCTCGGCCAAGGCGGGCCCGCGCCTGCCATCCCGGCCAAGGCGGGCCCGCGCCTGCCACCCCGTCCTGGGCGGGTGGGAGGTCGGTGGGGAGCCGATACCCTGGGAAGGCCATGAATCTGGTCAATCTTGAGTCGGTTTCCCATGCGTATGGGCCCAAGCCACTCCTCAGCGACGTCTCCCTCGGTGTGGAGGCCGGCGAACGCATTGGCGTCGTCGGGCGCAACGGCGGCGGCAAGACGACCCTGCTCTCGGTCATCGCAGGAGCCGTACGACCTGACAGCGGTCGTGTCACCCACAACCGTGGCCTGCGGGTCGGGTTCCTGTCGCAGCAGGACGACCTCGACCCCACAGCCACCATTCGACAGACGGTCCTCGGCGGGTTGGCCGAGCACGAGTGGGCCGGTGATCAGCGGGTCCGCGAGATTCTGTCCAACCTGATCGGCGACCTCGACCTCGACTCCAGGGCCGGTGATCTGTCCGGCGGTGAGCGCAGGCGTACGGCGCTGTCCCGGCTGCTCATCGACGACCACGACCTGATCATGCTGGACGAGCCCACGAACCACCTCGACATCGAGGCCATCGCGTGGCTGGCCGGGCACCTGGCGGTGCAGAAGAGCGCGCTGGTGGTCGTGACGCACGACAGGTGGTTCCTCGACGCCGTGTCCACCCGCACCTGGGAGGTCGTGGACGGCCGGGTCGAGCGCTACGAAGGTGGTTATGCCGCCTATGTGCTGGCCAAGGCCGAGCGCGCGCGGATCGCCCAGGTCACCGAGGAACGCCGCCAGAACCTCATGCGCAAGGAGATCGCCTGGCTGCGCCGTGGCCCGCCCGCCCGTACGTCCAAGCCGAAGTTCCGCATCGAGGCCGCCCAGGCCCTGATCGCGAACGAGCCCCCGGCGCGCGAGACCGTCGAGCTCATGCGGTTCGCCGCGGCCCGGCTCGGCAAGACCGTCTACGACCTCGAAGACGTCACCCTGCACGCCGGCGGCCCGGACACCGGGCCGCTGGTGCTCGACCACCTCACGTGGCAGTTCGGTCCGGGTGACCGGATCGGGCTGATCGGCGTCAACGGGTCCGGCAAGTCGTCTGTGCTGCGGTTGCTCGCCGACACGATCAAGCCCGACTCCGGGCGGGTGGTCCGCGGCAAGACGGTACGTCTGGCGCACCTGTCCCAGGAGCTGGCCGAGCTCGACCCGACGCGGCGCGTGCTGGAGACGGTCGAGGAAGTACGCAAATACCTCCAGCTCGGAAAGAGGGAGTGGACCGCTTCCCAGCTCCTCGAACGCCTCGGCTTCCGGGGTGAGGCGCAGTGGAAGATGGTCGGCGACCTGTCGGGCGGCGAGCGGCGGCGGCTGCAGCTGCTCCGGCTCCTGATGGACGACCCCAACGTCCTGCTGCTCGACGAGCCCACCAACGACCTCGACATCGAGACGCTCAACGAGCTCGAAGACCTGCTGGACGGCTGGCCCGGCACGCTGATCCTGGTCAGCCACGACCGCTACTTCCTGGAGCGGGTGACCGACCGTTCCGTGGCGCTGCTCGGCGACGGCAAGCTGTCTCTGCTGCCGGGCGGGGTGGACGAATACCTCGAACGGCGCGCGGCGGGCACGGCGGTGACCGCCCGCCTGGCCACCGCCGCGACGACGGGCCGTCCTGACGCCGGTGGTGCGGTGTCCGGTGGCCCGGCGACCGTCGGCACGGTCGCAGGAGCGGCGGCTCCCGACACGTCCGGCCAGGTGAAGGACGGTGGGCTGTCGGCCAAGGAGGAACGGGAGCTCCGTAAGGAACTCAGTCGCCTCGAACGCCAGCTCGACAAGCTGGGTGACCAGGAATCCCGCCTCCACGCCGCCATGGCGGAGGCGGCCAGCGACTACGCCAAGCTCGGCTCGCTGGATGCCCAGCTTCGCGAGATCACGGCCCAGAAGGACACGATCGAGGCCGAGTGGCTGGAAGTGGCCGACCGCCTGGGCGACTGACCGGACGCCCGCCGGCGTCCCGGGCTCCGGGGGATGGCTGACTTCGCATGGCTGTTCGCTGGAGCGGGCCTGAACAGGCCCGAGGCGGGTCCGCCTGAGTTGGGGTGGGTGTGCGGCGGGGCTCGCCTCGGTTGGTGGGTCTTGGGCGGGGTTGCCTGGGGCTGGGTGGGTGTGGGACGGGACGAACCCGCCTGAGCTGGGGCGGCAGGGCGGGTCCGCCTGGGTGGGGTGGTGGCGGATGTAGGTGACTTGGGTGGAGTGTCCCGGGCGCGGGGTCAGTGGGAAAGCGTCCCGGGAAGGGCGCCGGGAAAGCGGGAAGGGCGCCGGGAAAGTGTCCCGGGGAGGGGCCCGGGAAAGCGTCCCGGGTGGGGGTCAGCGGGGGGAGTCGAAGGGGGCGAGGAGGGTGCGGAGGAGGGACGCGAGGGTGCGCTGATCGGACTCGCCCAACCCCGACAACAACTCCTGCTCCCGCCGCAACAAGTCCGCGAACGCCGCATCCACCCGCGCCAGCCCCGTGTCCGTCAGCGACACCAGCACCCCCCGCCGGTCCTCGGGATCGGGCCGTCGCCGTACCAGCCCCGCCTGGGCGAGGCGGTCGATGCGGTTCGTCATCGTCCCAGAGGTCACCAGCGTGGCCCGCAGCAAGGTTCCGGGGCTGAGCTCGTACGGCTTCCCGGCCCGCCGCAGCGCCGTGAGCACGTCGAACTCCCACGGCTCCAGATCGTGTTCGGCGAACGCCGCCCGCCGCGCCCGGTCGAGATGCTTGGCCAGTCGTGACACCCTGGAGAGCACCTGGAGCGGCTCGACGTCGAGGTCGGGGCGCTCCGTTCGCCAGGCCGCGACGAGCCGATCGACCTCGTCTCTAGCATCCTCCGTCATGACACAGAGTGTACTGTCTTGACATCGAGATATCTCTCTCGATATCAATTATCTTCATGTCAAGAGATATCTGGGACCCTGTGACGTACGCCGTCTACGCGGACGAGCGGTCACGGCCGTTCATCGAGCTGATCTCCAGGGTGGGGGCGGTCGCGCCCGATTATGTCGTGGACGCGGGCTGCGGCAGCGGTGAACTCACCGTGGAGCTGGGCAATCGCTGGCCCAACGCGACGATCGAGGGCTTCGACTCCTCGCCTGCGATGATCACCAAGGCCCGCAAGCTGGAGACGCCGATCAGGTTCGCGGTCGCCGACGTCGCCATGTGGCGCCCCGACCGGCCCATGGACGTGATCATCTCCAACGCCGTCCTGCAGTGGGTGCCCGAGCACCGCGACGTGCTGGAGCACTGGATGGAGAACCTGGCGCCGGGCGGCTGGCTGGCCTTCCAGGTGCCGGGCAACTTCGACGCCCCCAGCCACGTCGCGATCCGCGAGCTGTGCTCCTCCCGCGCCTGGTCGGACAAGCTCGGCGGGTTCACCAGGGGAAACCCGGTCGGCGAGCCCCTCGAATACGTCGACATGCTCAACGACGGCGGCTCCCAGGCGGACGCGTGGGAGACGACGTACGTGCACATCCTGCACGGGGAGAACCCCGTCCTCGACTGGGTCTCCGGCACCGCCCTGCGCCCGATCCTGGACCGCCTCGACCCGGACGAGCAGCGGCGGTTCAAGCAGGACCTGGCCGGGCCGCTCGCCGAGGCCTATCCGGCCAGGAGCTACGGCACGCCCTTCCCGTTCAGAAGGATCTTCGTGGTGGCGCAGCGATGAGAATCACCCGGTTGCACCACGTGCAACTCGCCGCGCCGAGGGGCAGCGAGCCGCTGTTAAGGGAGTTCTACGAGGGTGTCCTCGGCCTGCGCGAGGTGCCCAAGCCGCCGGAGCTGGCCGACCGGGGCGGCGCCTGGTTCAGGGGTGACGGCGTGGAGGTCCATCTCGGCATCGAGGACGACTTCAGGCCCGCCCGCAAGGCCCACCCCGCCTTCCTGGTGGACGATCTAGCCGCGTACGCCGCCAAGCTGCCCGACGCCGTCCCTGACCACCTGTTCCCCGGATACCGGCGGATCTACGTCTCTGACCCGGTCGGCAACAGAATCGAACTCCTGCAACCCGTGTGATGTTCACCCAACGGTGGCATCATGGTCCGAAATCGGACTCTTGCGAGGTGCAGTGGGCATCGAGATCGAGGACAAGTTCGACGTTTCCCCGGAGTACGCGGTCCCGGACCTCAGTGGACTGGCGGACGTGGTCGGCCCGAAGAGCTACCAGCTCGTGGCTCTTTACTACGACACGCCCGATCTGCGGCTGGCCTCCCGAGGCGTCACGCTCAGGCGAAGACGGGGTGGCGCCGATCCGGGCTGGCATCTGAAGCTGCCCAAGGCCAAGGGCGTACGCCAGGAGATCACCCACCCGCTCACCCGCAGCACCAAGGTCGTGCCCGATGAGCTGGCCGAACTCGTCCGTGCCTACACCCGCGGCGCCGAGCTGCAGCCGGTCGCCGAGCTGGACACCCGCAGAACCGTCACGGTCCTGCTCGACGGCGAGACCGGCCTGGTCGAGATCGCCGACGACCGCGTCAAGGGCACCGTGTACGGCGAGGAGCCCAAGGTCGTACGGTGGCGCGAGGTCGAGGCCGAGCTCCTCGAAGGCGGCAGCCAGGCGCTGCTGGCCAAGGTCGGCAAGCGGCTCAGGAAGGCCGGGGCCAGCCCGTCCGAGGCGGCCAGCAAGCTAGCGAAACTGCTCGAGCCCGCCCCACTCCCCACGGCCCCCACGAAACCGGGCTCGGCGGGCGAGGTCGTCATCGCCTACCTGTCCGGCCAGGTCAAGGCCCTCCTCTCGCAGGATCCGCGGGTCCGCCGGGCCGAGGAGGACGCCGTGCACCAGATGCGCGTGGCCTCCCGGCGGATGCGCAGCGCGCTCAAGGCGTTCAAGACCGTCGTGGTCGACACCGGCGAGCTCCAGGAGGAGCTGCGCTGGCTCGGCAACGTGCTCGGCGAGGCCCGCGACCTGGAGGTGATCCGGGCCAGGTACGCCAAGATGCTGGCCGGCCTGGCGCCGGAGCTGGTGACGGGTCCCATCCAGACCCGGCTCGGCTCGGACCTGCAGAGACGCGAGGAGGAGGCGTACGGGCGGATCAAGGATGTGCTCAGCGGGGAGCGCTACTACGTCCTCCTCGACGCGCTGGACGAGCTCGTCTCCGCCCCGGCCCTGGGCAAGGCCGCGGCCAAGCCGGCGGAGGAGAAGCTGCACGCCATCGCGGTGGCCAACTGGGAGCGGGTGACCAAGGCGTACGACCACGCCCAGGCCATCGACGACCTGGAACGCCGCGAGATCGCCATGCACGACGTGCGCAAGGCGGCCAAACGCGCTCGTTACACCGCCGAAGCGCTCCAGCCGAGCCTGGGTGGCGGCATGGGCAAGCTCGCGAAGCTGTCCGAGGACATCCAGGAGGTTCTCGGGACCTACCAGGACGGGGTGGTCGCGCAGGAGACCCTGGCCAAGGAGGCGGAGAGCGCGCGGCAGGCGGGCGAGGACACGTTCACCTACGGGCTGCTGATCGGGATCGAGCGCAATGCCGCCGAGCGCGCCCACGCGGAGTTCCCCAGGGTCTGGAAGGAGACGCTCAAAGCGGTTACGAAGGTTCTATGAGTCACCTTCCTACCATTCCCTTCGAACGCAGCAGTCTGCTCGAGGTGCCCGAGGCGTACCGGGAACTGCGGGCCGAGAAGGGCATCGCGAAGGTACGCACCCGGATGGGCGACGAGTTCTGGCTGGTGAGCGGGTACGAGGACGCCCGCTCGCTGTTCAACGACGGCCGGCTCGGACGCTCGCACCCGGAACCGGACAAGGCCGCGCGTCTGTCGGGGTCCGCCCTGCTCGGCGGGCCCCAGGGCGACGCGGCCACGGAGAAGGCCGAGCACGACCGCATGCGCAAGCTGTTCATGCCGTCCTTCTCCGCGCGCCGCATGAAGCGGCTCGGCGACCACGTCGGCTCGCTGGTGGACGAGCGGCTCGACCACCTCGCCAAGCTCTCGCCGCCGGCGGACCTGCACGCCGAGCTGTCCTTCCCGCTCCCCGTGCTGGTCATCTGCCAGCTCCTGGGCGTCCCGTACGAGGACAGGGAGTACTTCGGCGGCGTCTCCCAGCGCATGGGGGACATGCTGGACACCGAGAAGAGCCAGGCCGCCAGGGAGGAGCTGAGCGCGTACATGGCCGGCCTGATCGAGCGCAAGCGGCGCGAGCCGGCCGAGGACGTCCTGTCGGACCTGGCGAAGGAGCTGGACGACGACGGGACGATCGCCGACCTGGCCGCGGCGCTGCTGTTCGCCGGGCACGAGACGACGGTCAACCGCATCGACTTCGGCGTGCTGCTCCTGCTCGCCAACCCCGACCAGCTCGACCTGCTCAAGGCCGATCCGGGGCTGGCCCCCGGCGCGGTGGCGGAGATCCTCCGGATGGCCGTGCCCAGCCTGCACGGCCTGCCCAGGTACGCGCACGAGGACATCGAGATCGGCGGCCGTACGATCCGCAGGGGCGAGGCGGTCGTGATCATGCCGGGCGCGGCCAACCGGGACGAGCGGATCTATCCGGATCCGGATGTGTTCGACCTGCGCCGTCCGCAAACCGACCCGCACCTGAGCTTCGGGTACGGCCCGCGCTTCTGCATCGGCGCCGGCCTGGCCAGGGTCGAGCTGGAAGCGGTGTTCAGCAGGCTGTTCCAGCGCTTCCCGACCCTGCGGCCGGCCGTCCCGGAGGCGGAGCTGCCGCGCAGCGAGGGGAGGATCGCCGACGGGTACGCGCGGTTGCCCGTCACGTGGGATAGCGCTCGACGCTGACCACGCGCCCGCCGGCCCTGTGCAGCACGGCGAACGCGCCCTTGCGCAGGTGCACGCTCTTGCCGCTCAGCGCTTCGATCAGGCCGGGCAGCACCTTGCCGTGGCTGCACGCGACGGCGGGCGCGGAAAGGTCCCCGACCAGCGCGGGGGTCTTCTGCGGATCCTGGCTCTCCTCGCTGAGCAGCGGCTCGATCCTGATGTCGGCCCCGACCTCGCCCGCGTACGGCTCCAGCGTCTGCACGCAGCGGGCGCTGGGCGAGCTCAGCAGCAGCTCGGGCCGGTAGGCGGGCAGGGCGGTGGCCAGGTTCGAGGCCTGGGAGGCTCCGTCGGTGTCCAGCGGGCGCGCGACGTCCTCGCCGGTCCACTCGCTCCTGGAGCCGGCCGAGCCGTGCCGTACGAGGACGAGGGGCACGGTCTCCAGCGGCGCGGTGGCCAGGGCGCGCAGCAGCCCCACGTCCCACTCGTACGTCAGCAGCCGCCTGGCCTCCGCCAACGGCAGCCAGCGCAGCTTGTCGACCTCGTCACCGGGCTCGAACCCGCCGTCGGCGGCCTCCTGCGCCACCCAGTAGTCCACCCGCTTGAGCCGGCCGGTGCTCATGTAGTGGACGGGCGGCAGCGCGCGGCCGAGCAGCACGGTCAGGCCGGTCTCCTCGCGCACCTCGCGCAGGGCCGCCGCGATCACGTGCTCCCCGGACTTCAGCTTGCCCTTGGGGAAGGTCCAGTCGTCATAGCCAGGGCGGTGGATGACGGCCACCTCGGGGCTGCTCTGCTCGCCCCTCCAGACCACGGCTCCGGCTGCCCGGAGCAGGTCAGTCATCAACGGTCCTCCAGCGGCGGGTGCCGATGAGACGGCTCTGCAGGTCCTCGCCCTGATGGCGGGCCCAGGTGCCGTCGGAGTTGAGCCACCACGCGTTCGTGGTCTCTGCCATGGCGTGGTCCATCAGTTCGATGAGATAGGCCTTGTGCTGCTGCGACGTCACCTTGACCAGCGCCTCCACGCGGCGGTCGAGGTTGCGGCGCATCAGGTCCGCGCTGCCGATCCAGACCTCGGGCCGACGTCCGAGGCCGAACTCGTACACCCGGGAGTGTTCGAGGAACCGCCCGAGGACCGAACGCACTCGGATGTTCTCCGACAGGTCAGGGATGCCTGGACGGAGGATGCAGATGCCGCGTACCCACAGGTCGACCGGGACGCCGGCCCTGGAGGCGCGGTAGAGGGCGTCGATGATCGGCTCGTCCACCAGCGAGTTGGTCTTGATCCTGATCCGCGCGGGCCGCCCGGCCTGCTGGTGGGCGATCTCCCGCTCGATCCTGGCCACCAGCCCGCTGCGCATGGAGTGCGGCGCCACCAGCAGCCGCCGGTAGGCGGAGTGGTGGGAGTAGCCGGTCAGGTGGATGAACAGGTCCGTCACGTCCTCGCCGACCAGCGGGTCGGCCGTGAGCAGGCCGAAGTCCTCGTACTGGCGGGCGGTCTTGGGGTTGTAGTTGCCGGTGCCGATGTGGCAGTAGCGGCGCAGCTCGCCGGACGGCTCCTGGCGGACGACCAGGGCGAGCTTGCAGTGGGTCTTCAGCCCGACCACGCCGTAGACGACGTGGCAGCCGGCGCGCTCCAGCTTGCGGGCCCAGGAGATGTTGGCGTGCTCGTCGAAGCGGGCCTTGATCTCCACGACCACCACGACCTGCTTGCCCGCCTCGGCCGCGTCGATCAGGGCGTTCACGATGGGGGAGTCGCCGCTGGTCCGGTAGAGGGTCTGCTTGATCGCCAGGACCCTGGGATCCTCGGCGGCCACCTCGATGAAGCGCTGCACGCTGGTGGCGAACGAGTCGTACGGGTGGTGCAGCAGCACGTCGCGCTCGCGCAGGGTCGAGAAGATGTCGTCCTCGGCGTTGATCACCTCGGCCGGCACGAACGGCCGGTAGCTCAGCTCGCCCCGGTCCAGGTCGGCAATGGCGTGCAGACCCGACAGGTCGAGCGGCCCGGGCAGGCGGTAGATCTCGTGCGGGGCCAGCTCCAGCTCCTCCACCAGCGGCGCCAGCACCTCGGGCGTGATGGTGTTCTCGACCTCTAGCCGCACGGGCGGGCCGAACCGCCGCTTGAGCAGCTCCTTCTCCAGGGCCTGCATGAGGTTCTCGGTGACGTCCTCGTCGACGTCGAGATCCTCGTTCCTGGTGACGCGGAAGACGTGGTGCTGGAGGATCTCCATGCCCTTGAAGAGCTGCCCGAGGTGGGCGGCGATGACATCCTCGAGCGGGACGAACCGGTCCTTGGACGCGGGCACGAACCGGGGCAGCTGCGAAGGAACCTTGACCCGGGCGAACACGGTGTGATCGGTCGCCGGATTCCTCACCAGGACGGCAAGATTCAGGCTGAGCCCGGAAATATACGGAAACGGGTGGGCGGGGTCCACGGCCAGCGGCGTCAGCACCGGCCTGATCCGCTCCCTGAACAGCTTGCGCAGCTCAGTACGCTCCTCGCGGCCCAGGTCGTCCCACCGGACGATCTCGATGCCTTCGCCGGCGAGCTGCGGGCAGATCTGCTGGTGGAAGGCCGCCGCGTGCCGCCTGGCCAGCTCGTCCGCGATCGTGGCGATCCTGGCCAGCTCCTCGCGCGGCTTGAGCCCGCTCTTGGTCCGCAGCAGCAGGCCGGTCGCCATGCGCCGCTTGAGCCCGGCGACACGGACTCTGAAGAACTCGTCCAGGTTGTTGGCGAAGATGGCGAGGAAGCGGACCCGTTCGAGCAGCGGCAGCGAGGGATCCTCGGCCAGTTCGAGCACGCGCTCGTTGAACTGGAGCCAGCTTTCTTCGCGGTTGAGAAACCGCTCCTGTGGTAGGGGCAGGTCGTTGGCAGGCTGGAACGGTTCCGCGGACATATGGCGTATATTGCCCCGTTTGGTTGAACAGAACGTTAACGTAGCCGCAACGGCTCACCCCGGATGGTCAGCCCTGCTCAACCCAATCGTCACTCCTGACGCCCTACTCGTTCAAGGCTCACTCAGGATGATCTACCTGTTCGAGACGGGCGGCCCGCTCGGCCAGCCGGGCCTCCCGCTGGCGGATCTTCTCCTCCCGCTCGCGGGCCTTCTCCGCCTCCTTGAGCAGCCGCTCGCGCTCCTTCAGCTCGCGCACCCGGGCCTTCTCGGCCTCCTTGAGCTCCCGCTGGCGGGCCTTCTCCGCCTCCTTGAGCTCCTTCTCGCGGGCCTTCTCGAACTCGCGCAGCTCCTTCTCGTTGGTGGTGCGCGGCTTGACCGCGGGCGTGTGCGCGCGGCTCGTGGCGGTGATCGCCGGGTTGGGGTTGAGCCCGGTCAGGCCGTTCCACGCCAGGTTGACCAGATGGGCGGCGACCTCCTCGCGACCCGGCTTGCGCACGTCGAGCCACCACTGGCCGGTCAGCGCGACCATGCCGACCAGCATCTGGGCGTACATCGGCGCCAGCTTGGGGTCGTAGCCCCGGGAGGCGAACTCGTCGGCCAGCACGTCCTCGACCTGGCTCGCGATCTCGCTGATCAGGCTCGCGAACGTGCCGGTGCCCGAGGCGGCGTGCGAGTCGCGCACCAGGATGCGGAAGCCCTCGCTGCTCTCCTCGATGTAGCGCAGCAGGGCCAGCGCGGCCCGCTCCAGCTTGACCAGGGAGTGGGAGGCGGCGAGGGCTTCGGTGATCATGCCGAGCAGCTTCTGCATCTCGCGGTCCACGACGACCGCGTAGACGCCTTCCTTGCCGCCGAAATGTTCGTACACCACGGGTTTCGACACCTGTGCGGTAGCGGCGATCTCCTCGATAGAGGTCCCGTCGAACCCCTTCTCGGCGAAGAGGGTGCGGCTGATGTGGATCAGCTGCTCTCTCCGCTCTGCACCGGACATACGTCTGCGGGATCGGGGTTCGGTCACGGTCTCCATAATGACGGCCACGGATCCATGGCCGTTCACCGCCTGATTGACATCAGGCAATGCGCTTCGCCGCCAGACGCTCAGGCGTCGGCCAGCGGACGTCGTACACCCAGCCCAGCTTCTCGAAGATCCGGATGAGGCCGGCGCTCAGGTCGATCTGGCCCTTCAGCGCGCCGTGCCTGGCGCAGGTCGGGTCGGAGTGGTGCAGGTTGTGCCAGGACTCGCCGAAGGAGGGGATGGCCAGCCACCACACGTTGCGCGACTTGTCGCGGACCTGGAAGTCCTCCTCGCCGAAGACGTGGCAGATCGAGTTGATCGACCAGGTCACGTGGTGCAGCAGCCCGATGCGTACGAGCGAGCCCCAGAACAGCGCGGTCAGCCCGCCCTGCCAGGACCAGGTGAGCAGCAGGCCCAGCACGCCGGGGAGCAGGATCGAGGTGAGCGCGAGCGCGCCGAACCACTTGTGCAGCTTGAGCACGTCCTGGTCCTTGCACAGGTCGGGGGCGTACTTCTCCCGGTTGGTCCGCTCGCTCTCGAACAGCCAGCCCATGTGGGCGTAGAGCAGGCCCTTGGCCATGTTCTTGAAGCCAGGGCCGAAGCGCCACGGCGAGTGCGGGTCGCCCTCCTTGTCGGAGAATTTGTGGTGCTTGCGGTGGGTGGCCACCCAGTCCAGCACGGACATCTCCAGCGACAGGCTGCCCGCGATGCCCATCGCGATCTTCAGCGGGCGCTTGGCCTTGAACGAGCCGTGCGTGAAGTAGCGGTGCAGGCCGACGGTGACGCCGAGTCCGGAGACGACGTAGAAGACGAAGGCGATGGCGATGTCCGTCCAGCCGAGTCCCCACCCCCAGGCCAGCGGCACGGCGGCCGCGATCGCGACGAGGGGCAGCCCTACGACCAGGCCGAAGATGACGAGTTCGGACTTGGACTTCGGCTCGGGTTCGAAGTCGGGCTTCGGGGCAGATGATGAGCGCTCGGCAAGAACGGTCATGGGCGACCTCCAACGACATGTATGAGGATGAATGTCCGGTCTACGCAACCGTAACCTACGCCAGCGTAAGTAAGGAAGGCCTAAGGCGGGAATGTGGAGAAGGTGACGCTCCGACGCCTGAGGTGCGTGGGTTTCGTGTCTTGCGCCGTTTCGGGGGGTCTGTTACGCGAGTGACGTGGCGAGGCGAGGGTGAGGGAGAATTACCGGCGCGCGCCAGGGTGCGGGGTCGGTATCGTAGGGGGGTGTCGGACATCACGTGTCCGATCCGTCCCGGATCGTCTAATCGGCAGGACAAGTGGTTTTGGTCCACTTTGTAGGGGTTCGAGTCCTCTTCCGGGAGCTCTGAGGTGCCTCCCCCCGAGAATGTTCGGGGGAAGGACAGGTATCCTCACGGTGTCGGGAGGGTAGCTGCCCAGTGGGCAGGCTGCGACGGGCCGCTGAACGCGGCCCATTCGCAGCTGTGCAGTCGATGCACCGAACCCTGATCCGTCCAGTCACAGGGAGCCTCAGTCCGTGAGTGTGCCGCGCCCGGCAGCCGTCATCGTCCTCGCCGCCGGCGAGGGCACCCGGATGAAGAGCCAGACCCCGAAAGTCCTGCATGAGGTGTGCGGCCGCGCGCTGGTCGACCACATGCTCTCCGCCGCCCGCGACCTCGGTCCCGAGCAGCTCATCGTCGTCATCGGCCACGCGCTGGAGCGGGTCGGCGGCCATCTGGCCGCCACCAGCCCCGACGCCCGCGCCGTCGTCCAGCGGGAGCAGCGGGGCACCGGCCACGCCGTGCGGACCGTGCTCGAAGAGGTCGGCACGATCTCCGGCACGGTCCTGGTCACCTACGGCGACGTGCCGCTCCTGCGCACCCAGACCCTGACCGAGCTGCTGGAACGGCATGCCGCCGACGGCAACGCGGTCACCGTGCTGACGGCCGAGGTGCCCGACCCGACCGGCTACGGGCGGGTCATCCGCGACGACGCCGGCGCGGTGCTGGAGATCGTCGAGGAGAAGGACGCCAGCCCCGCGCAGCGCGCCATCAGGGAGATGAACTCCGGCATCTACGCCTTCGACGGCCTCCTGCTCGCCGACGCGGTCAAGCGCGTGTCCACCGACAACGCCCAGGGCGAGGAATACCTCACCGACGTCCTGGCCATCCTGCGCCGCGACGGCCACCGGGTCGGAGCCTGCGTGGCCGGCGACTTCGTCGAGGTCGAGGGCGTCAACGACCGCGTGCAGCTGGCCGCCGCCCGCAAGGTGCTCAACCAGCGCCTGCTGGAGGCCCACATGCGCGCCGGCGTCACGATCATCGACCCGGCCAGCACCTGGATCGACGTCGGCGTACGCATCGAGCCCGACGCGGTCATCCACCCCGGCACCCAGCTCCACGGCAGCACCGCCATCGAGGCCGGCGCCGAGGTCGGGCCCGCCACCACGCTGACCGACACCCTCGTCGGCGAGGGCGCGGTGGTCCGCAACGCCGTCTGCGACAGCGCCGAGATCGGCCCGGAGGCCAACGTGGGCCCCTACGCCTACCTGCGCCCCGGCACCGTCCTCGGCCGCAGGTCCAAGGCCGGCACGTTCGTCGAGATGAAGAACACCAAGGTCGGCCAGCGCTCCAAGGTGCCGCACCTGTCCTACGCGGGGGACGCCACGATCGGCGACGACGTCAACATCGGCGCCTCCACGGTCTTCGTCAACTACGACGGGGTCAACAAGCACCACACCACCGTGCGTGACGGCGCGTTCGTCGGCTGCGACACCATGCTCGTCGCTCCCGTGACGGTCAACGACGGCGCCTACACGGCGGCGGGCTCGACCATCACCGACGACGTACCCCCCGGCGCCATTGGTGTGGCACGTGCGCGGCAGCGCAACATCGAGAAATGGGTCTTGCGCAGGCGCGCGGGCACGAAGTCGGCAGCGGCCGCGGAGCGGGCGCTGACCGAGCAAGAGCAGGAGAGTCAGCAGTGACCAGCATCAAGCAGCCCGGCGAGAAGAACCTCATGCTCTTCTCCGGGCGGGCCCATCCGGAGCTGGCCGAGGAGGTGGCCGAGCACGTCGGTGTCTCCCTCACCCCCACCAAACTCATCGACTTCGCCAACGGCGAGATCTACGCCCGCTACCTGGAGTCCGTACGCGGCTGCGACGCCTTCGTCATCCAGAGCCACACCGGGCCCATCAACAAGTGGATCATGGAACAGCTCATCATGGTCGACGCGCTCAAGCGGGCCTCCGCCAAGCGCATCACCGTGGTCATGCCGTTCTTCGGCTACGCCCGCCAGGACAAGAAGGGCCGCGGCCGCGAGCCCATCACGGCCCGGCTGATGGCCGACCTGTTCAAGACCGCGGGCGCCGACCGGCTCATGTCGATCGACCTGCACACCTCGCAGATCCAGGGCTTCTTCGACGGCCCGGTGGACCACCTGTTCGCCATGCCGGTCCTGGAGAGCTACCTCAAGAACAAGCTCGACCTGGAGAACACCACGGTCGTCTCGCCCGACACCGGCCGCGTGCGGCTGTCGGAGCGCTGGGCCGACACCCTGGGCACGCCGCTGGCGTTCATCCACAAGCGCCGCGACCTCGACGTGGCCAACTCGGTGAAGGTCAGCGAGGTCGTCGGCACCGTACGCGGGCGCACCTGCGTGCTCATCGACGACATGATCGACACCGCGGGCACGATCTGCAAGGCGTCCGACGCCCTCTACGAGCAGGGCGCCACCAACGTCATCGTCGCCGCCACCCACGCGGTCTTCTCCGACCCCGCCGTGGACCGGCTGAAGAACTCCCGGATCTCCGAGGTCGTCGTCACCAATACGCTGCCGTTGGCGCAGGCCAACCGCTTCGACAAGCTGACCGTGCTGTCCATCGCGCCGCTCATCGCCCGCGCGATCACCGAGATCTTCCAGGACGGCTCGGTCACCAGCTTGTTCGAAGGGGACACCTGAGCCATTAAGCTATGAGGGTTGCGCTCGTAACGCCTTCCGCTAGGGCGGGTGAGGGGGAGCGCAGACAGTCCGTCTACCGCATCCCTAGGAGATGTCGTGTCTGAAGTACGTATCGCCGCCGAGCCGCGCACCGTGTTCGGCAAGGGCGCCGCTCGCAAGATCCGCCGCGCCGACAAGGTGCCCGCCGTTCTCTACGGGCACGGCATCGAGCCCAAGCACCTGACCCTGCCGGGCCACGAGGTCCTGCTCGCCCTGCGCACCGCCAACGTGCTGATCCACCTCAAGGGTGACGGCGTCGACGAGCTCGCCCTGCCCAAGGGCGTGCAGCGCGACCCGATCAAGGGCTTCGTCGAGCACGTCGACCTGCTCCTGGTCAAGCGCGGCGAGAAGGTCACGGTCGAGATCCCGGTCACCACGGTCGGCGACGTCAACTCCGAGGGCCTGCTCGACCAGCAGCTCGTCTCCATCGCGGTGGAGGCCGAGGCCACCCACATCCCGACCGGCGTCGAGGTCGACGTCGAGGGCCTCGAGATCGGCACCGTGGTCACGGCCGCCGACCTGAAGCTGCCCCAGGGCACCACCCTGATCGCCGACCCCGAGGTCGTCGTCCTGCACGTCATCAACAAGCCGGTCGAGGCCCCGGCGGAGACCGAGACGGTCGCCGAGGGCGAGACCGCGGAGGCCGCCGAGGGCGAGTCCGCAGAGGCCGCCGAGTAGGCGCGACGGGTTCACTCGTGAACGGGGCGGCCGGACTCGAGCCGTCCCGTTCCGCTGCAGGGGGATCTCATGGATCGCTGGCTGATCGCCGGACTGGGCAACCCGGGCCCCGAATACGCGGGTAACCGGCACAACGCGGGCTTCATGGTGCTCGACGAGCTGGCCGCCAGGGCCGGCGGGCGGTTCAAGGCCCACAAGAGCCGGGCCGAGGTGTGCGAGACGCGTGCCGCCATCCTGGCCAAGCCCCTGACGTACATGAACCTCTCCGGCGGGCCCGTCAAGGCGCTCGCCGACTTCTACAAGATCGGCCCGGAGCGGCTGATCGTCGTCCACGACGAGCTCGACGTGCCCTACGGCGCGCTGCGGGCCAAGCTGGGCGGTGGCGACAACGGCCACAACGGGCTCAAGTCCATCACCAAGGTCCTCGGCACCCGTGACTATCTCCGGGTCCGGTTCGGCATCGGGCGCCCGCCCGGCCGCATGGACGCCGCCTCCTTCGTGCTCAGGGACTTCGCCACCATGGAGCGCAAGGACCTGCCCTTCCTCGTGGACCGGGCCGCCGACGTCGTGGAGTCGCTGATGACCCGCGGCCTGGAGGCCACCCAGAACGACTTCCACCGGGCTGATCTGCACATTTCCGGCCCTCCTCGCTGATCACCGCATAGGGTCGTTCGCCGGTTCCCGGCCTCCCGCGCGGCTACGATCTGTGACTGTCCATTCAGGAATGGTCGCCTGGAGGCACGCGTGCGCGGTGAAGGTCTCATGGCCGTCGTGAGGACCGGTCATGGGGTTGGCTGGGGGGCCGGTCCGCGCACGCTTTCCTGGGTCCGCTCCTACCGGCTGCTGGCGGTGCTGGGCGATCTGTGCGGGGCGGGGATCGGGGCCGGGACCGCGTTCTCCGTCAGGTTCGGCGGGTTCACACCGTACGTGCTGCCGTACCTGCTGGTCAGCCTGGTGCTGCCGGTGGTGTGGTGCTGCGCGGTGGCGCTCACCCGGGCCTACGAACCGCGCATGCTGGGCGTCGGCTCCGAGGAGTTCCGCCGGGTCGTGCAGGCGGGCGTGGCGCTGACCGCCGGCACCGCCATCGGCTCCTACGTGACCAAGACCGACGTGGCCCGCGGCTACGTCGTGCTGGCCCTGCCGCTGGTCACGCTCTTCACGCTGGTCTTCAGGTACGCCCTGCGCCGCTCCCTGCAGCGCCGCAGGGCCGCGGGCGCCTGCATGCGCAAGGTGGTGGCGGTCGGCCATCCGGCCTCGATCGCCGAGCTCGTCCGCCTCTTCCGCAGGGAGCGCCACCACGGCATGGACGTCGTGGCCGCCTGCCTGCCCGGTGGGCACGCCGGGCAGCGGGTGGACGACGTGCCGGTCGCGGGCGACCTCAGCGACGTGCCGATCGTGGTGGACCAGTACGACGCCGACACCGTGGCCGTGCTGGCCTGCCCCGAGATGGACGGGCACGCGCTGCGGCGGCTGGCCTGGCGGCTGGAGCGCACCCACACGGAGCTGGTCGTCGCGCCCGCGCTGATGGACGTGGCCGGGCCGCGCACCATGATCAGACCGGTCGCCGGGATGCCGCTGCTGCACGTCGAGCACCCCGAGCTGGGCGGCGCCAGGCAGCTCGTCAAGAACGTCTTCGACCGGCTGGTGGCCGCCACGCTGCTGGTGCTGCTGTCGCCGGTCCTGGCGGGGCTGGGGATGGCCGTACGCGCGACCAGCCCCGGTCCGGCGCTGTTCCGGCAGACCAGGGTGGGCCGGGACGGGCGGCTGTTCACGATGCTGAAGTTCCGTACGATGCGGCGCGGCTCGGAGCAGCAGAAGATCACTCTGGTCAGCGACCGCGACGGGTTGTTGTTCAAGATCCGGAACGATCCACGCGTCACTCCTCTCGGCACGCTGATGCGCCGGCACTCGCTGGACGAGCTGCCGCAGCTCATCAACGTCGTGCTGGGCCACATGTCGCTCGTGGGGCCCCGGCCGCCGCTGCCGGAGGAGGTGGCACGCTACGGTGACGACGTGCGCCGACGACTCCTCGTACGCCCTGGGCTGACCGGGCTGTGGCAGGTCAGTGGTAGATCTGACCTATCTTGGGAGGAATCCGTACGTCTAGACCTGCGTTACGTGGAGAACTGGTCCCTCACTCTGGACCTCCAGATCCTGTGGAAGACTTGGTCGGCCGTCGCCCGCGGGCAAGGAGCATATTGATGACGATTCGCGACGACCACGCCCTCGCCGGCGATCTGGCGACCGAGGCGGGCGAGAGGCTGCTGCGGATCCGCGAGCGCACGGGGTTCGGCGACCCGGCCGCGCTGCGGGCCGAGGGCGACCGGGCCGCCCACGTCTACCTCATGGAGTCGCTGGCCCGGTTGCGGCCCAGCGACAGCGTGCTGTCGGAGGAGGCCACGCGCGAGGAGCGGCTCGACCCGCGCCGGTTGGGCGCGGAGCGGGTGTGGATCGTGGATCCGCTCGACGGCACCCGGGAGTTCTCCGAGGAGGGCAGGGCCGACTGGGCCGTGCACGTGGCGTTGTGGGAGCGCGGCAGGCTCAGCGCGGGCGCCGTGGCGCTGCCGGCCCAGGGGCGCACGCTGACGACCGCCGAGCCGCCGAAGCCGCTCTCCCACGAGAAGGGCCGGTTCCGGATCGCGGTGAGCCGCACCAGGCCGCCCGAGTTCGTGCAGAAGCTGGCCTACCTCGTCGGCGCCGACCTGGTGCCGATCGGGTCCGCCGGGGCCAAGATCTCGGCGGTGCTCACCGGCGAGGTGGAGGCGTACGTACACGCCGGTGGCCAGTACGAATGGGATTCCGCCGCGCCGGTCGCCGTAGCGCTGGCCGCGGGGGCCCACGCGAGCCGTATCGACGGCTCCGAGCTGACCTACAACCAAGCCGACCCGTCACTACCGGATATCCTGGTTTCCCTACCGGAGCTGGCGGCATCCCTGCTCGCCGGGATCCGGGACCTGCACCGCTGAACCGCCGGAGGAAGCTCCCATGCTCCAGCGCGACTACACGACGTCGCAGCTCGACGTGCTCGAAGCAGAGGCCATCCACATCATGCGTGAGGTGGCGGCCGAGTTCGAGCGTCCATGTCTGCTCTTCTCCGGGGGCAAGGACTCGATCGTCATGCTCCGCATCGCGGAGAAGGCGTTCTGGCCCGCCGCCATCCCGTTCCCGCTCATGCACGTGGACACGGGCCACAACTTCGACGAGGTCATCGAGTTCCGCGACCGCCGCTCGGCCGAGCTGGGCGCGCGGCTGATCGTGGCCAGCGTGCAGGACTCCATCGACCAGGGCCGGGTCGTCGAGGAGACCGGCCGGCGCGCCTCGCGCAACCGGCTGCAGACCACGACGCTGCTCGACGCGATCGAGGAGCACGAGTTCGACGCGGTGTTCGGCGGCGCCCGGCGCGACGAGGAGAAGGCCCGCGCCAAGGAGCGGGTGTTCTCCTTCCGCGACGACTTCGGCCAGTGGGACCCGAAGAACCAGCGCCCCGAGCTGTGGAACCTCTACAACGCGCGCATCCGCAAGGGTGAGCACATCCGCGTCTTCCCGCTGTCCAACTGGACCGAGCTCGACGTCTGGGACTACATCAGGCGCGAGGGCATCGAGATCCCCTCCATCTACTTCGCCCACACCCGCAAGGTCTTCGAGCGCGACGGCATGCTGCTGCCCGACTCCGACGTCGTCCAGCGCGGCGACGACGAGCCGCTGTTCGAGTCCGTGGTGCGTTACCGCACCGTGGGCGACATGACCTGCACGGGCGCCGTCAAGTCCACGGCCGTCACGGTCGAGGAGATCATCGAGGAGATCGCGGCCACCCGGATCACCGAGCGCGGGGCCACCAGGGCCGACGACCGCTCGTCCGAGGCCGCGATGGAAGACCGTAAGCGAGAGGGTTACTTCTAAATGGACATTCTTCGCTTTGCCACTGCGGGAAGCGTCGACGACGGCAAGTCCACCCTCATCGGACGGTTGCTCTTCGACTCCAAGGCGATCTTCGAGGACCAGCTCGAGGCCGTCGAGCGGACCTCGCGCGACCGGGGCACCGAATACACGGATCTGTCGCTGCTGACCGACGGCCTGCGGGCGGAGCGGGAGCAGGGGATCACGATCGACGTGGCGTACCGCTATTTCGCGACGCCGCGCCGCAAGTTCATCATCGCCGACACGCCCGGCCACATCCAGTACACGAGGAACATGGTCACCGGCGCCTCCACGGCCGACCTGGCGATCATCCTCATCGACGCCCGCAAGGGCGTGCTGGAGCAGTCGCGGCGGCACGCCTTCCTGACCTCGCTGCTGCGCGTCCCGCACCTGGTGCTGGCCGTCAACAAGATGGACCTGGTCGACTACTCCCGGGAGCGCTTCGAGGAGATCAGGGAGGAGTTCACGGCGTTCGCGTCCAAGCTGAACGTCTCCGACCTCACCTTCATCCCGATCTCCGCGCTCAACGGCGACAACGTGGTCTCGCGGTCGGAGAACATGCCGTGGTACCTCGGCACCTCCCTCCTGCACCACCTGGAGAACGTGCACATCGCCTCCGACCGCAACCTGACCGACGTGCGCTTCCCCGTCCAGTACGTCATCCGCCCGCAGCGGGCCACCGACCACGCCTTCCACGACTACCGCGGCTACGCCGGCCAGGTGGCGGGCGGCGTGCTCAAGGCCGGTGACGAGGTGATGCACCTGCCGTCGGGCCTGACCACGCGGATCGCCTCGATCGACACCTTCGACGGGCCGGTGGAGGAGGCGTTCCCGCCCATGTCGGTGACGCTGCGCTTCGAGGACGACCTCGACATCTCGCGCGGCGACATGATCGCCCGGCCCAACAACCAGCCGCAGGTGGCGCAGGAGCTGGAGGCGATGGTCTGCTGGATGGCCGACGGCCTCAAGCTGACGCCCAGGTCCAAGCTGACGATCAAGCACACGACCCGCACCGCCCGCGCGATGGTGCGCGATCTGCACTACCGGCTCGACGTCAACACGCTGCACCGCGACGAGGCTGCGACGTCGCTCGGCCTCAACGAGATCGGGCGGGTGTCGCTGCGGGTCACGCAGCCGATGTTCGTCGACGACTATGCCCGCAACCGGCTGACCGGCGGCTTCATCCTGGTGGACGAGGCCACGAACGGCACGGTCGGCGCCGGCATGATCATCGACGCCAGCTGAGGTAGATCTTTTAGGGTTCTCGTTACCCGCTGATTACTCTGCGCGCTAGGGTCATCGCGTTCCGTGTTCACGCGACGCGAAGGCCCTTCCCGTGACCGATCCCACTCCCGCGACCGCCCAGGTGGTTTACCTCGGCGGCCTCGGCCGCAGCGGCACCACGCTGCTCGAGAGGCTCCTCGGCGAGCTTCCCGGCGTGGTGGCGCTGGGAGAGGTGGTGCATCTCTGGGAGCGGGGGATCCTCGCGGAAGAGCTCTGCGGGTGCGGTATGGCCTTTCCGTCCTGTCCGTTCTGGCGCTTCGTGGGGGAGCGCGCGTTCGGTGGATGGACCCGGCGGCTGGCCGAACGGATCCTGGCCCTGCGGGCCAGGGTCGACCGCACCCGCAGGATCGCGCGCATCGCCCATCCCGACCTGGCCGAGTACGCGCGGGCGTACCGGCAGCTGTACGACGCGGTGGGCGCGCCGGTCGTGATCGACTCCAGCAAGCACGCGTCGCTGGCCTGCTGCCTGGTGGCCGGCGGGCTGGACGTACGCATCGTGCACGTGGTCAGGGACCCGCGCGCGGTCGCCCATTCCTGGAGCAGGACCGTGCACCGGCCGGAGGACGGCCACCCCATGACCCGCTGGAGCCCGGCCCGCACCGCCGTCCACTGGGCGGCCCAGAACGCCGCGCTGGAGCTCCTCCCCGGGCGCGGGGCCCGCGTGACCAGGATCCGGTACGAGGACCTGCTCGCCGACCCCGGGGCCACCCTCAAGGCGCTGGCGCTCCGGCTCGGGCTGCCGGAGCCCGAGCTGCCGTTCATCGAGGGGCGCACCGCCTGGCTGGGGCCCTCCCACACCGCCTCGGGCAACCCGATGCGCTTCCACGTGGGGCGGGTGGAGCTGCGGCGGGACGACTCGTGGCTGTCGGGCCTGCCCGACGGCGACCGGCGCATGGTCAACGCCCTCACGTGGCCGCTCAGGGCCCGGTACGGCTACGCGGGGGCGGCCGCGTGAGCCGGTGGCCGTCCGTCGGGGTGGTCATCCCGACGCGCGGGGACCGTCCCGGGCCGCTGCGCGAGGCCGTGGAGGCGGTGCTCTGCCAGGACTACGCGGGGGAGCTCTCGGTGGTCGTGGTGGCGGACGGGGTGCCGTTGCCCCGGGTGGGCGGATCCGTACGGGTCCTGGGCAACAGGCTCACCCCCGGGCTGCCCGGCGCGCGGAACACCGGCATCGCCGCCTGCGACACCGACCTGATCGCCTTCTGCGACGACGACGACGTGTGGCTGCCCGGCAAGCTCACCGCCCAGGTGCGGGCCCTGCGGGACGGGGGCGAGTTCGCCAGTTGCGGCATCGAGGTCGAGCACGGCCGCCGCCGCGTGCCCCGCCTCGCCGGCGCCTCCGCCATCACCGTGGCCGACCTGATCCGGTCGCGGATGGTGATGGTGCACTCGTCGACGTTCCTGTTCCGGCGCGGCGTGCTCTGGCCCGACGAGAGCGCGCCCGGCGGCCAGAACGAGGACTGGGACCTGGCCCTGCGCGCCGCCAAGCGGCGACCGCTCGTCCACGTCGACCAGCCGCTCGTCCGGGTGCGCTGGGCCGGCTCCCACTACGCCGCCCGATGGGCGGACCGCATTGCCGGGCTCGAATGGATGCTCGCCCGGCACCCCGAACTGGCCGTGGACCCGTGCGGCGCGGCGCGGGTCTACGGCCAGCTGGCCTTCGGGCACGCGGCGCTCGGGCAGCGCGGCTCGGCCGTCCGCTGGGCCGCCCGCAGCTTCGCCTCCCGAGCCGGCGAGCCGCGCGCCGCGATCGCGCTCGCGGTGGCGGCCGGCCTGATCTCCGCGTCCACCGTCCTCTCCGCCCTCCACAACCGAGGACACGGCATTTGACCCCCCACCCCCACGCCGGCTCCCCTTCGGGGGCTGCTTCGGCTTCGGGGCCCGCTTCGGCCGTGAGGATCGCCTCACCCCCCGACGCCGCCCCACCTCCCGCCACCACCCCACCGCCCCGGCGGCCCAGCGTCCCCGCACCGCGCCCCTCGGAGCCGGCCGAGCGCCCGACGCCCGTCCCGCCCTCCGAGTGCCCCCCGCCTGCGCCCGGTGCCGCCGTGTGCTCGCCCGCGCCCGGTGCCCCCGTGTGCTCCCCGCCCTCGCCGGGCGTGTCAGTGGGTGCGGGGCTGAGGGGGCCCGGGAGGCGAGGGGCGGAAGGCGCGGGAGAGGGGCAGGGGCGAAGGTTCGGAGGCGGCGGGGTCGGAGGCGGGGGGCGGGTGCGGGTGGGTGGGGTCGAGGTGGATGCGTTGAGCGAGCGGGAGGTCGTGCGGCGGGTCGCGGTGGCGCTGGAGGCCGGGAAGGGCGGGCGGATCGTCACGCCGAACGTGGACATCTGCCGCGCCGTCGCCACCGACCCCGCGCTGGAAGAGCTGGTGTGCACGGCCGACCTCGTCGTCCCCGACGGCATGCCGCTGGTGTGGGCGGCCAGGCTGCTCGGCACCCCCGTGCCCCAGCGCGTCACCGGCGCCGACCTCATCTGGTCGCTCAGCGAGCTGGCCGCCCGCCACGGCTGGCCCGTCTACCTGCTCGGCGGCCCGCCCGGCGTGGCGCGCAGGGCGGCGGGCCGGCTCGCCAGCCGCCACCCCCGCCT
The DNA here is from genome assembly GCF_041950495.1 of Nonomuraea sp. MTCD27. Taxonomy (NCBI): domain Bacteria; kingdom Bacillati; phylum Actinomycetota; class Actinomycetes; order Streptosporangiales; family Streptosporangiaceae; genus Nonomuraea; species Nonomuraea sp. MTCD27. Next base: position 115,635 of record NZ_JBGNUW010000010.1, read on the forward strand.
GGCGATCTGCGGCGTGCACGCCCCTCCCTACCACTTCGACGCCACCCCCGAGGGGGCCGCCCGGGTTCGCCGGATGGTGGTCGCCGCGAGGCCCCGGCTGGTGTTCGTCGGGCTCGGCTTCCCCCGCCAGGACCGCCTCATCGCCGACCTGCGGGAGGAGCTGCCGGATGCGTGGTTCGTGGGCTGCGGGGCGGCCATCGCGTTCGCGGCCGGCACGGTGGCCAGGGCGCCGCGCTGGATGCGGCGCGCCGGGCTGGAGTGGGTGTTCCGGCTCGCCGCCGAGCCCGGCCGGCTGACGCGCCGCTATCTGGTCGACGACCTGCCGTTCGCGGTACGCCTGCTCGCCGGCTGCCTGGCCACCCGCATCAGCCGGCGGTGAGGGCGCGGATCCGGGCCGCCTCCTCCTCGCCGAGGCCCCGGGCCCCGTCCAGCAGCGCCTGCCGCGAGTCCATCCGGCGGTAGGCCGTGCGGGACAGGCCGGACCACGCGAAACCCCCGGTCCGGGACGTGCCCGTGTCGTGGCAGCAGGCCCTGGTGATCCGGCGTTCGGCGGTGGGGGTCCAGGGGAGGCCGGCGTACGCGTACAGGCGCCGGAAGCCGGGCACCGGGTCGGCGGCCAGCGACTCGTACGAGGTGACGAGGATGCCGGGCGTACGGTCCAGGATCGTACGGGTCGCCCGCCACAGCGCGGCCGCCTTGGCCACGCGGTCCCGCGACCCGACGAGCGCCCGCAGCTCCAGCAGCTCGGGATGGTCGCGGACCAGCAGCGGCTGCCCCAGCAGCTCCTGGAAGTGCACCGTCCACCCGAGCCGCTGCCAGCTGGCCACGAACGACACCGGATCCCGTACCAGCGCGATCACCCGGCACCCCAGCCGCCGCGCGAACCAGCCCGCGCTCAGCACCGCGAACGGGTCGTCCAGCAACGCCCGCCGTCCCGCCAGGCGGCCGAGCGTGAAGGCGGTGCCGTAGCGGAGCAGGCGGGCCAGGTCGTACGGGGAGCGGTTCGCGCGCAGCTCGGCCAGCCAGCGGTAGCGCAGGGCGACCGTGTCGCGGAAGGCGGGCAGCCAGGCGGCGGAGTTGTCGTCGCAGATGTACTGGAACCGGTGCGTCACCCGGGCGGCGAGCACCCCGGGGCAGCGGCCGGGCGGGTGCTGGGGGTTGAGCGGCTCGTTGACGTAGACCAGGTCGCCGCCGGCGGCGAGCATCCTGCCCGTCCAGCTCGTACCGCTCCGGGGCAGGCCCGTCACCAGGACCGTCATGCGGCCGCCCACCGCCGCACGCGCAGCGCCGCGAGGGTGTGGCGGCCGAACGGGTGCAGCCCGTAGCGGCGGTGCAGCTGCCACAGGGGGAGCAGGTTCTTGACGAGCACGCCGCCCGACCAGCCGGCGACCGCCCCGAGCGCGCCGTGGGCCGGGATCAGCGCCAGGTCGAGCAGCACGGTGCAGCCGACCGCGGCCAGCAGGTTGAGCAGGCTGGCGCCGGTGTGCCCGGCGGCCGTCAGCACCACGTCGACCATCCCGCAGGCCGTCGCCACCATCATCGTCCCCGCCAGCACCAGCGCCACCGGCACCGCCGAGTCGTACGAGGGCCCGAACACCTTCAGCACCCACGGCGCCAGCCCCGCGTACGCCAGCCACACCGGCCATGTCAGCAGCACCAGCCAGACCGTGGCCGCCTGGTACAGCTCACCGGCCCGCTCCCGCTCCCCGTCGGCCAGCGCCCTGACCAGCCCCGGCTGCACGGCCTGCGCCAGCCCCTGGTTGGCGAGCTGCCCCACCACCTTGAACCGGGTCGCGGCCGTGTAGACGGCGGCCTGCGCCGGCCCGGCGAGCACTGCCACGATCACGATGTCCACCCGCTGGAACACCGCCTGGATCGCCCCCGCGACCGACCGCGGAGCCGTGTACCGCCACAGGTCCCGCCCGGTCCCCGGCAGGTACGGCGTGCGCGGCACCCGCCCCCGCAACCCGCCCGCCGCGAGGACCAGCACCGGCAGGTACGGCACCCCCCACGCCAGCGGCAACCACCAGACCGCCGCCCCGGCCAGCGCCGCCCCGGCGACCAGCGCGAGCTGGCAGGCCGGCACCAGCACGCCCTCCAGCAGCACGGTGGGCCGCATGGCCCCGAACCCTCGGGTGGAGGCCAGCAGCACGTCGGCCGCCACCATGACCGGCAGCAGCCCGGCCAGCGGCCCCAGCCGCGGGTACAGCACGACGGCGGCGCCCGCCGCCACCACGACGCACGGCACGAGCCCCGCCCGGATATATCCGGAAATGCCGCGATAGCCATAGGTCTTGGCGCGCGCGATGAAGTAGATCAGCCCGGTCCCGGCGTCCAGCTTCGCGATGCCCGCCGCCATGAGCGCCAGCGCGGTCGCGGTGAAGAAGGCGCCGGCCTCGGCCGCCGGGTACGCCCTGGTCACCACCACCACCAGCACGAACTGCGCCAGCGCGCTGAAGGCCGCCCCCGTGAGCCCCGCCAGCCCCTTCCGGACGCTCACCGCCGCCACGACGGCTCACCGCCCAGCCAGCGGGTCAGCCGCGCGTCGTACGCCTCGAAGTGGTCCCGCAGCGCCTGCCCCAGCACCCGGGGCACCCGGCGCGGCAGCGCGCGGCCGTTGTGCCGCTCGAACGTGGGATAGCCCAGATGCGGCACCCCCAGGAACTCCAGCACCCGGTCGTAGGCGGCCTCCGGCTCCGCGAAGAACCGGTGGCTGTCGAGCACGAGGATGCGTTCGCGGCCGATCAGCGCCTCCAGGCGGTCGAGCTGGTCGGCGTAGCGGCCTCGCGCCAGGTAGCCGTGGTGGCGGTGCGAGTGGTGCAGCGCGAAGGGCGATTCGCGGAGCCGCTCCTCGGCCCCGGCCAGGCGCCTGGCCTCCAGCTCCAGGGCGTACTCGAAGTGCGACTCGGTCTCGAAGCCTCTGGCCAGCTCGTGGGCGTGCGCGGAGCAGGCCCGTTCCACCGGGTCGCGGACCAGCACGATCAGCTTGACGCCGGGCAGGTCGATGGCGATGCGCTCCCCGGCCAGGGGATGGAACAGGTAGTAGGGGGAGGATTCGTACGCCTGGGCGCGCGTGCCGTACCGGTGGCCGAGCAGGGCCGCGCTCACCCGCAGCGGGAAGTGCGCCTGGTACCAGGCCATCCCGCGCCAGTAGGCGACGTCGAAGTAGTGCACGCCCTTGTGCAGGACCGGTTTGAGGAGCAGCGGGTGCTGGGCCAGCGCCCGGTAGAGGGAGGTCGTGCCGCACCGCTGCGCCCCCGCGATCAGGAACGACGGCAGCACGCGCGCCCCTGACGTGAACCGGCCCGTGGCCCGCGACAATGACAGCACCGATCGCTTCATGGTCCTCACGTGAGCAGCTCCTCGTGGTCGACGGCCGGGTTGAGCCAGGACTCCGGCGGCCCGAGCGGCGCGTGGCCGTCGGCGGCGTGCCGGTCGGCCAGCGCGATGAGGTACCGCAGCGCGGTCTGCCTGGCCGTCGCCGCGGACAGGCCCAGGGGAGCCAGCAGCCGTACGGCCCCGGCCACGCACGCCCGCGCCGCCACCGGCGGCTCCATCCGGCGCAGCGCCCGCTGGAAGAAGTGGTGCACGGCGTCGAACCCGTAGGGGACGCCGACCTCGTACCGTTCCCAGTCCCAGACCAGCAGCCGCCCGTCGCGGGAGCGGCAGATGTTCCACGGGGCCAGGTCCCCGTGCCAGGCCGGGCGCGCGCCGCCGGTGCCCGCGATCTCCCTGACCGCCGCCAGCAGCAGCGGCTCCGGCACCCGGCCGCGCCGCACCGGCAGCGGCGACAGGGCCAGCACGGACAGGCCCCGCCAGTCGCCGTGGTGCAGCACGGACGGGGTGGCGATCGTGCTCAGGGGCAGACCGGCCAGCCTGCGCAGGGCCGCCGCCTCGGTGCTGATCAGCTCGCGGGCCCGCGCGCTGTCGCCGATCTTCACGAACGCCAGCCGCCGCCCGTCCGCGCGGGCCTCCAGGATGGGCTTGCGGTTGGCCCGCAACGCGGGACGTACGTGCAGGACGGTCTCGACCGGCCGGTGGAAGACCTCGCTCAGATGCGCCGCGATGGACCCCTCGACCGGCACCACGACCTGCGACCCGAGATGCCACCAGCGGCGCGGCGCGAGCCGCCGGGGCACGGCGGGGTGCGGCAGCACGGTGTACGCCCGGGGCGACCCGGAGCCGGGATACAGCAGCCGCACGGTCTCCGCGAGGTAACCAAGTCGGACAGCCGCATCACTCATGAATTCCTCCACAGGAGGGCGAACGAGATGAGATACAGGCTGAGCGGCGTGACCAGGCCGTCGTAGATGAACATGTAGAGCAGTACGAGCCCCATCACGAGCACCCCGGCCAGCCCGATGGGGCTGCGGTCACGCCAGTGGCGGCGGATCGCCCCCAGGAAGAACGCCACGTAGAGGGCCGCCCCCGTGAACCCCTGCGTGATGATCAGTAGCCAGAGTTGCCCGTCGCTCCCCAGCGGCGGGTGCCCGCAGGTCGCGCACCACTCGGTCTTGCCGGTGGTGATCGTCCGGTGGTTGCCCATGGCGTTGCGGGTGTTGCCGTATCCGATGACCGGCGAGTGGCCGGCCGCGGTGAGGGTGGCGGTCACGGTGAAGGCCCGGATGTCGTTGGAGTGCGGTCTGTCCAGCCGCTGCGCGAACAGCGGGGCCAGCGGGCTCAGCATGAACGCCAGCGCCGCCGCCACGACCGCCCCGCAGAGCGCCACCCTGGTACGCCCGCCCACCCGGACGATCACGTAGAGCACGGCCAGGCCGAGCCCGATCCACAGGCCGCGGTTGAGCGAGTAGACGACGGGGATCGCCGCCAGGGCCAGCACCACGGCCACGAACGCCCGGTGCCGCGCCCGGCCGTACACCCACCAGCCGACCACGAACCAGACCAGCAGCACCGACGCGTTGCTGCCCCAGGCGTTGGCCCACTCGTACGGCGCCTCGGGTCTCGGCGAGGCGAACCCCAGCACCTTCTGCGTCTGCGCGGCGGTGGGATGGATGAGGTTCTGCACGAACGAGTTCCCGCTGATCCACTCGGGCAGCAGCAGCTCCACCGGCGAGGTGAAGGCGAAGGCGGGGAAGAACACGCCGAGCAGCCCACCCGCGACCGTGGTGACGAACAGCACGCCGAGCATCCGCACCAGGCGCAGCTGCGGCAGCTCCCGCTCGGTGAGATTGCCCAGGTAGAGCAGCACGACGAGGACGGAGCAGTAGAGCGCCAGCCGCATGGAGTAGCCGACGATCCGGCCCGCCCCCAGCTCGCCGTACGTGCCCGGCGGCGTCTCCGCCAGCATCAGCGCGCTCACCAGGTAGCCGGCCAGCAGCAGTACCCACAGCCCGAACCCGCGCGGCACCTTGATCGGCCGGCGCCGCCACAGCACCACCGCCATGGGCACCGCCAGCACGATCACCGACAGCCCGCCGAACCCGAGCGCCCACCAGACCGGATAGCCGACCAGCAGCGCCCCGATGGGCCAGGCGGGCCCTCTCACGTCGGCTTGCCCGGCCGCCGCGGGTGGTGGATGGCCTGCATGGGCGTGGTCTCGGCCGACACGCTCGGCTCCAGCTCGCCGGTCGCGACGAGCTTGCCGAGCGAGGTGTGCGGGCGCGGCTCCAGCAGGGGTACGAACGACGGCACCGCGTCGGTGGCCGTCACCGCGCCGACGATCGGCACGTCGTGCCGGGCCAGCTGGCGTACGGTGGCCGCGACCTCCACGGAGGTGACCCGGCCCAACCCGAGCAGCAGCACGGCCGCGTCCGCCCTGGCCAGGTCGCGCACGTCGGAGCCGTCGAGCACGACCAGCGGCGCGCTGACGGCGAGCGGCTCGGCCAGCGACGAGGCGTACAGGTCGGCGGGCAGGGCCCTGACCAGCAGCCGCTTGCCCGGGCACGCGGAGACCACGGCGCAGGCCAGCTCGTGCAGCACGCCGTGCTCGCGCGGGCTCGACAGGTCGGCGAGCACCGGCAGGCCGGTGAGGCGTTCGACGTCGGCGGGCGTGCGCAGGCGGGTGTCGAGGCGGTCGCGGGCGTACGCGGCGGCCGAGCCGAGCAGCAGGCCAGCCATGAGCCCGGTGCCGAGGTAGAGGGGCAGGCTGGGGGAGCTGGGCGCGGTCGGCGGCGTGGCCTGGCCGATGACCGTGCCGGGGGTCACCGCGACCGTTCTCAGCGCGTCGTACTTGAGCGCCAGGTTGGCCGCCTGCCGGTTGAGCACGCCCTGGCGCTGGGTGGCGATCGCGTGCTCCGGGCTGCCCTTGGTCAGGCCGTCGAGCTGCTTGATCACGAGGTCGATCCCGGCGTTGACCTGCTTGAGCTTGCTCAGCACGGCCTCCTGCTGCTCGGCCATGGAGGTCAGCGCGCTCTCGCGGCGATGGGCCAGGTACGCCTCGGCGTAGGCCCGGGACTGCGTGGCCGCGACGGCGGGGTCGGCGGCGGTCACCGAGATCCACAACACCGCCGAGTTGGGCGGCACGGAGACCTCGACCGGCTCGGGGACGGCGAGCCCCAGGGTTCTGGCCGCCCGGGCCGCGACCACGGCCGACTGCGCGACCTGGGCCTCGGTGTCGAGGTTGAGCGCCTCGCGCTGGCGGTTGGTCACCTGGTTGGCCGGCTCCTGCGGGCCGATCGGCATGACCAGCACCTGCGTGGTCGCGGTGTAGGAGGGAGGGGTGAGGCGCATCAGCGCGAGTCCCGCGGTGCCGCCGAACACGACGCAGCCCACCAGGAGCAGCCACCGCCTGCGCAGCAGCGAAAGATGCTCGTCCAGGTCGGTGCCGGAGCTCATGTGCGCCCACTATAGGGCGGACGGTCATTACCCATGTTGAATACTCAAGATTTTCTCCGGTAAGGCCATAAAGAAGCTCCCCGATAAAGCGAAATATCCGGAAATGCGGAACGTTACTTGACCGCCACGAACTGGGGAGACTTCCACACTGGCTGAAGTTCCAGGAATGACATGGCAAGGTTCAGGAGTGAGAGGCGGGGGTCGTTCGACGAGGGAGTTGGAAGGCTTTGCAGCTACGGGGAATTTCGCTGAAAGCAACATCCGGCGGTGCCATTCTGGCCGTGGCCGCGGTGCTGGCCGCCTGCTCCGGCGCGGAGGGCTCCAACGCCCTGCCGCCGGCCGAGGCCCCTGCGGTGAAGGAGGTCGCGGGATCGCCCGCCTGTACGGCCACCTCCAGGCTCATCCCGTCCTGCGGCGCCTGGTGGGGCATGGCGCCCGAGGTCTTCACCGGCGCGCCGGTGGAGCAGGCGCTGCACGGCGCGGAGTCGCGCATGGGCGCCGCTGCCGACGTGCTGCACGTCTATCACCGGGGCAGCGAGCTGTTCCCCACCGCGGCGGAGGTCCGGCTCGCCCGAGACCCGGCCAGGCCGCGGCTGCTGATGATCAACTGGAAGCCGTCGTTCGACCACACCTGGGCGGAGATCGCCCGCGGGGCCCTCGACGCCCGGATCGACCGGCTGGCCGCCTACCTCAGGCGCACCTTCCCCGAGCGGTTCTTCCTCACCCTGCACCACGAGCCGGAGAACGACGTCGACTCCGCGTCGGGCTCGGGCATGCAGGCCACCGACTACGCGGCCATGTTCCGGCACGTGGTGCTCAGGCTGCGGGCCGGCGGGGTGAAGAACGCCGTCGTGGTCATGACGTACATGGGGGCGCCCAACTGGGCGGCCAAGTCCTGGTTCGAGGACCTCTACCCGGGTGACGACGTGGTCGACTGGGTGGCCATGGACCCGTACGCCGACGACCGGGTGCACGACTTCGAGGGGCTCGTGAACAAGACGCGCAAGGAATATCCGGAGTGGCCGGGGTTCTACCGGTGGATGCAGGCGCGCTTCCCCGGCAAACCGGTCATGGTGGCCGAGTGGGGGGTGTTCGAGCGGCCGCACGACCGCTCGTTCAAGCGGAAGTTCTTCGAGTCGGTGCTCAAGCAGATCAAGCGCTATCCGCAGATCAAAGCGCTGCTCTACTTCGACTCGCCGCAGGCGCCGCGCGGCGACACGAGCTTCGACTCCGATACGGGGGCCGACAAGGCGTTCAGCGAGCTGGCTCGAGATCCGTACTTTCGCTCGACGCCCGTGCCGCGGCCCTGACCCGCAGGCGCCAGCCCGCGATCGTGACCGCGACGGCCGCCGCGAGCGCCCAGACGGTGAGGATGTTGCTCGCGTCGAGCAGCTTGAGCGCGGAGGCGAGCAGGACGATCGCCAGCAGGGCCCTGATCAGGCCGCCGGGGGCGCGCGAGGAGATCCTGGCGCCGAGGTAGACGCCCGGGATCGAGCCGATGAGCAGCGACACCGTGAGGTCCAGCTGGAAGTCGCCGAACAGCAGGTGGCCGAGCGCGGCGGCGGTGACCAGCGGCACGGCCTGCACCAGGTCGGTGCCGACGAGCTGGTTGGCCTTGAGCGCCGGATAGAGGACGAGCAGGGCCACGATGATCAGCGAGCCCGATCCGACGGAGGAGACGCCGACCACCACACCGCCCACCATACCGACCAGTAGGGTCGGAATTGGGCGCACGACGATGTCGTGGGTGCTCGACTCTCCACCCCTCGAGCCGAGCCAGCTCTTGATCGCCATGCCCGCGACGGCCAGCAACAGGGCGACGCCGAGGGCGTACTTGACCGCGTCGGTGACCGCGAACGCCCGGGCCAGGAAGACCCCGCAGAAGGCGGCCGGCACCGAGCCCGCGCACAACCAGCCGACCAGGCGCAGGTTGACGGTGCCGCGGCGCAGGTGCACGACGCTGCCGACCGGCTTCATCACGGCCGAGGCGACCAGGTCGCTGGAGACCGCGGCCAGCGGCGGCACGTTGAAGAACAACATCATCATCGGGGTCATGAGAGCCCCGCCGCCCATCCCGGTCAGCCCGACCACGACGGCGACGAGGAAGGACCCGCCGATCAGCGCCCAGTCCGCGCTCAACGGTCGATCACCGCTCCTCCTTCGTTCCGCGGGGTGCCCCGCTCATCGGCCGCCACTCCGCTCGGCGCGTCGGGTCCGCTCCGTCAACGGATCCACCCTCCGCCCTTCAGCGTGTCCAGCACCCGGGACACGGCCGCCTCGACCGAGATGTGCGTGGTGTCGATCACCAGGTCGGCGTCGTCCGGCTCCTCGTAGGGGTCGGAGATGCCGGTGAACTCGGGGATGAGACCGGCGCGGGCCTTGGCGTACAGGCCCTTGCGGTCGCGCCGCTCGCACTCCTCCAGCGGCGTGGCGACGTGCACCAGCAGGAAGTCCGCGCCGACCGACTCGACCATCTCGCGCACCTCCTCGCGGGTGCCCGCGTACGGCGCGATCGGGGCGCAGATGGCCAGGCCGCCGTGGCGGGCGGTCTCGGCGGCGACGAAGCCGATGCGGCGGATGTTCAGGTCGCGGTCGGCCTTGGAGAAGGTCAGGCCCTTGGACAGCAGGTGGCGCACCACGTCGCCGTCGAGGTAGGTCACCGTGCGGGTGCCGAGCTCCAGCAGCGTGTCGCGCAGGCCGCGGGCGATCGTGGACTTGCCCGAGCCGGACAGGCCGGTGAAGAACACCACCAGGCCGCGCCGGTGCGGCGGGCCGGGGATGTGCACGGGGTCGGGGCCCGCAAGGTGCTCCGCCGCGCCGTAGGCGGTGGCGACGTGCTCGCGCAGCTCCAGGTCGATCTCGGGCTCGTCGCGCGGCGCCAGGGGCACCGACACGACGATCGTGTCCGCGGGGAGCTTCTCCTTGGCGCGCAGCGCGGCGCGGACGACGGCCGGGCCCGCCTCGCCGTACGAGAGGGGGAGCAGCATGATCACCGCGCCCAGGTCCTGGGCCGTGCCGACGATCTCGGAGAGGTCGTCGAGGGGCCCCCGCATGGTGACGGCCAGCGCGGGCCGCCCGCCCAGCTCGTCCTTGACCTCGGCCGGGGTGCGCCGCAGGCGCGCGAACGGCCCGTGCTCCGGCGCGCTCAGGCCCTTGACCGGGCCCGAGGTCAGGCCGTCGGGCTCGCGGGCGGTCACGGTGAGCGCGGCCAGCGCCAGGCCCTCGGGGTCGAGCAGCGTGACCTCGTCGCCGGGGGAGACGTCGGCGGGCAGGTGGAGGGTGACGGCCGCGGGCCACCGGGTGCCGTCGGCCAGGGTGCCGCGTTCGTGCACCGCGTGCAGGTCGTCGTGGCCCAGGAACCCCGTCAGCGGCTCGAACGCGCCGGAGAGCAGCAGCTCGAGGTCGGCCAGCTCGCGCGGGTCGGGGGTCCACTCCACGATGCCTACATCCCAACTATTCCGATTGAATTGGTAGGAAAGAAGTCTAGCGACTGGTACCAGTGTGTCGCTAGACCGCACCCCGCACGACCGTCCCCCCTGCCCCGCACGGCGCGGGGCGCCGGGTCAGATGAGCCGGGCGAAGTGGTGCTGGGGTTTTCTGATCACCATGGTGATCTCGTCGTGGGAGGCGGGGAAGCGGCCGTTGGTCAGCCGGGCCATCAGCGTGACGGCGGCGGCGCCGATCCGGCCCGTGCGGGCCGGGCCGCTGGTGTTGCGCTCGTCGTCGGTGATCATGAGGCCGCGGCTGAGGCAGAACGCGTACAGGCCGTCGCTCGACGCCAGCGGCTCGTACACGGCCGGCAGCGGGCCCGGCGTGCCCCTCCTGACCAGAATCCGCCACAGCAGGCGGCGCACCAACGACGGCATGATGCGGTCGAGCAGGCCGTAGGCCGACCTGCGGTCGCGCATGCGCAGCAGCACCAGGCCGCCCGGCCGCAGCGACTGCAGCAGCCGGTCGAACACCAGCTCGGCGTGTCTGACCCGTTCCAGCAGGAAGGAGAGCTGGATGACGTCGAAGGCCCTGGGCGGCAGCGGCACGCAGCGCAGATCCCCCAGCGACCAGGCGACCAGGTCGGCCCGCTCCTCCAGCACCCTCCTCACCGCGGGGTGGTCCTCGTCGGCCCCGGTGGCCCTCGTCTCGACGTGGTCGAGCACCAGGGGTTCGTCGTGCGCGCACCCGGCGACCAGCACGTCGAGCCGCCTGATCGGCTGCCCGGCACAGTGCTCGCGGACCCGCTCACCGAAGAGGTCGCCTCGCTGGGCGACCGATCGCACCTCAGACATGTGACCTACAGTAATCAATCAATCGGTATCAGTAATGCATTTCCCTGCTAGCGTCCTGGCTCGTGAGCGATCGGGTCTACGTGGGCAACGCCGGTGTGGACGCGGCCCTGGACCGGGGGTGGTTGCTCGGTCACTTCAAACCCCCGGGCGATCCAAGGCACAGCGACGATGTCGAGATCAAGTGGGGCGTGCACCCTCCCGGCGACGAGCGCGCGGAGTGGGTCAGGGGCGAGGACCGCACCGCCCTGCTCGTCCTGATCAGCGGCCGGTTCCGGGTGGAACTGCCGGGCCGCAGCGTGTTGCTGGCCGAGCCCGGCGACTACGTGGTCTGGGGCAAGGGCGTCGACCATTCCTGGCGGGCGGAGGTGGAGTCCACCGTGCTGACCGTTCGCTGGCCGTCGGTGCCCGGCTACCGCGTCGGCTGACGGTGGGTGTGGCGAGTAGTCTTGAAGGGACCCCCGCGACCTGACCCGGCCGGGGGTAGTCGTGTTGCCGTCGTGGGGCTGTGGGCGTATCTGATGAGTCTTTCCGGACTGCTTGACCTTGTTCGCGCCGACCCGAAACTGACCGCCGCTCTCGAAGAGGGCGGCGATGTGTCGCTGATCGCGCCGTCCGCGCTGAGGCCGTTCGGCGTGGCCGCGCTGGCCGGGCACGACCAGCGGACCGTGCTCGCCGTCACCGCGACCGGGCGCGAGGCGGAAGACCTGGCCGCCGCGCTGACCAGCCTGATCGAGCCGAGCCTGGTGGCGGTGTTCCCGACATGGGAGACGCTGCCGCACGAGCGGCTCTCGCCGCGCAGCGACACCGTGGGACAGCGGCTGGCGGTGCTGCGCCGGCTGGCGCACCCGGTCAAGGGCGACGCCGCGGCCGGGCCGCTCAGCGTGATCGTGGCCCCGATCAGGGCGTTGCTGCAGCCGATCGTGAAGGGGCTCGGTGATCTGGAGCCCATCAGGCTGCGCGCCGGTGACGACGCGGACCTCGACGAGGTGGTCACCAACCTGGTCAACAACGGCTACCACCGGGTGGACATGGTGGAGAAGCGCGGCGAGGTGGCCGTGCGGGGCGGGCTGCTCGACGTGTTCCCGCCGACCGAGGAGCACCCGCTGCGGCTGGAGTTCTGGGGCGACACGGTCGAGGAGATCCGCTGGTTCAAGGTGGCCGACCAGCGCTCGCTGGAGGCGGCCGAGGACGGCCTGTTCGCGCCGCCGTGCCGCGAGCTGCTGCTGACCGACGAGGTCAGGGCCAAGGCGCGAGAGCTGGCCGAGGAGCACCCGGCGCTGGCCGAGGTGCTCGACCAGCTCGCCGAGGGCACGCCGGTCGAGGGCATGGAGGCGTTCGCGCCGGTGCTGGCCGGGGAGATGGACCTGCTGCTCGACCACCTGCCGGCCAGGTCGGCGGTGTTCGTGTGCGACCCCGAGCGGATCAGGGGGCGCAGCGAGGAGCTCGTACGCACCTCGCAGGAGTTCCTCGAAGCCTCCTGGATCAACGCGGCGGCCGGCGGCGAGGCGCCGATCGACCTGGGCGCGGCCGCGTTCCGCTCGCTGGAGGAGATCCGCGGGCACGCCGACGTGCTGGGCCAGCCGTGGTGGACGATGGCGCCGTTCGGCAACGGGGTGGAGCTGGACGCGCAGGACTCCGAGGCCTACCGCGGCGACACCGCCAAGGCGCTGGCCGACATCAAGGGCTGGCTGGCCGACGAGAAGGCGGTCGTGCTGCTCAGCGAGGGCCACGGGCCGGCCGAGCGCATGGTGGAGCTGCTCAAGGGTGTCGACGTTCCCGCACGGCTGCGGAAATATCTCGACAAGGCGCCTGAGGCGAAGGTCGTCCACGTCTCGACCGGCCTGATCGAGCACGGCTTCATCACCCCCAACCTGGCCGTCCTCACCCACCTCGACCTGGTCGGGCAGAAGGCCTCCACCAAGGACATGCGGCGCCTGCCCTCCCGCCGCCGCAACATGGTCGACCCGCTCCAGCTCAAGGTCGGCGACCACGTGGTGCACGAGCAGCACGGCGTGGGCCGCTACATCGAGATGGTGCAGCGCACGGTGCAGGGCGCCACCCGCGAATACCTGGTCATCGAATACGCCAAGGGCGACCGCCTCTACGTGCCGACCGACCAGCTCGACGAGGTCACCCGCTACGTCGGCGGCGAGGCGCCCACGCTCAACCGCATGGGCGGCGCCGACTGGGCCAAGGCCAAGTCCCGGGCGAAGAAGGCGGTCAAGGAGATCGCCGGGGAGCTGATCAGGCTCTACTCCGCCCGGATGGCCTCGCCCGGGCACGCGTTCGGGGCCGACACGCCGTGGCAGCGGGAGATGGAGGACGCCTTCCCGTACGCCGAGACCGGCGACCAGCTGGAGGCCATCGACGAGGTCAAGCGCGACATGGAGCGCGGCATCCCGATGGACCGGCTGATCTGCGGCGACGTCGGCTACGGCAAGACCGAGATCGCGGTGCGCGCGGCGTTCAAGGCGGTGCAGGACGGCAAGCAGGTCGCGGTGCTGGTGCCCACGACGCTGTTGGTGCAGCAGCACATGTCCACCTTCGCCGAGCGCTTCTCCAGCTTCCCCGTGGCGATCAAGGCGGTCTCGCGCTTCCAGACCGACGGCGAGGTCAAGGGCACGCTCGAAGGTCTCCGGGCGGGTGCGGTCGACGTGGTGATCGGCACGCACCGGCTGCTCAGCCCCGAGGTCAGGTTCAAGGACCTGGGGCTGATCATCATCGACGAGGAGCAGCGGTTCGGCGTCGAGCACAAAGAGGCGATGAAGCACCTGCGCACCCAGGTGGACGTGCTGGCCATGTCCGCCACGCCGATCCCGCGCACGCTGGAGATGGGGCTGACCGGCATCCGCGAGATGTCCACGATCCTCACGCCGCCGGAGGAGCGCCACCCGATCCTCACGTTCGTGGGGCCTTACGAGGAGAAGCAGATCGGGGCCGCGATCCGGCGCGAGCTGATGCGCGACGGCCAGGTCTTCTTCGTGCACAATCGGGTGGCCTCGATCAACCGGGTCGCGGCGCGGCTGCGGGAGCTGGTTCCCGAGGCGCGCATCGCGGTGGCCCACGGGCAGATGAACGAGCACCAGCTCGAGAAGATCATGGTGGGCTTCTGGGAGCGCGAATACGACCTGCTGGTCTCCACCACGATCGTCGAGTCCGGGCTCGACGTGCCCAACGCCAACACGCTGATCGTGGACCGGGCCGACAACTACGGCCTGTCGCAGCTCCACCAGCTCCGCGGCCGGGTCGGGCGAGGCAGGGAGCGCGGTTACGCGTACTTCCTCTACCCGCCGGAGAAGCCGCTGACCGAGACCGCCCACGAGCGGCTGGCGACGATCTCGCAGCACACCGAGATGGGCGCGGGCATGTACGTCGCGATGAAGGACCTGGAGATCCGCGGCGCGGGCAACGTGCTGGGCGCCGAACAGTCCGGGTTCATCGCGGGCGTCGGCTTCGACCTGTACGTCCGGCTCATGGCCGAGGCCGTGCAGGAGCAGAAGGCCAAGCTGTCGGGCGTCGAGGTGCAGGAGGAGCAGCACGACGTCAAGGTCGAGCTGCCGATCAACGCCCACATCCCGCACGACTACGTGACCTCCGAGCGGCTGCGGCTGGAGGCGTACAAGCGGATCGCGGCCATCAGCTCCCCGGCCGACATCGACGAGGTGCGCGACGAGCTGACCGACCGCTACGGCAAGCCCCCGGCGGAGGTGGAGAACCTCCTGGAGGTCGCCATGTTCCGGATCAAGGCCCGCTCCGCCGGGCTCACGGACGTCACGCTGCAGGGGCAGAACATCAAGTTCGGCCCGGCCAGGCTCAAGGAGTCGCAGCAGGTCCGGCTCGACCGGCTGTACAAGAAGGCGATATACAAGCAGGCGGCGGAGACGTTGCTGGTGCCGGTCCCGAAGACCAAGCCCCTGGGCGGGCAGCCGCTGCGCGATCTCGACCTGCTCAAATGGTGCGGTGACCTGGTCGAGGCGATGTTCCTCGAGCCCGCACGGGTAAGCTAGCGGCGGTTTTCGGGTCGGAAAGGGACGTACGTGAAGTCGATACGAGTGGCTGTGGCCGCCGCAACGGTGGCCGTGGCACTGACCGCCTGCTCCTCCCCCATGCAGGCCGGGGCCGCGGCCGTGGTCGGGAACGAGCGCATCTCGACGAGCAAGCTCAACACGGACACGCAGGCTTACCTCGCCGCGCTGAAGCGGGCCAAGCTGGACGAGTCGGCGCTGGGCGTGCCGGTCATCCAGGTCGTGCTGCAGCGCCTGGTCAACGTGAGCGTGTCCAGGCAGCTCATGGCCCGGCACAACGTCCAGGTGAGCGAGACGGAGGTCGACGCCGCGCTCAAGGACCCGGGGCAGTTCGAGTCGCCCGAGATCAACCTGCTGGCCAACGGAGTCTCGCCGAACGACGCCCGCGACTACGGCCGGGTGATGGTGGGCCTGTCGAAGCTGCAGCAGAAGTTCGGCCAGGCCGGGCAGCAGCGGCTGGTCGCGGAGTTCAGCTCGATCAAGCCGGTCTTCAACCCGCGTTACGGCACGCTCAACCCGCAGCGCTCGGAGCAGAACCCGGCGCTGTTCGTCGACACCGGCAGGTTCGGCAAGCTCACCCAGCAGGCGCAGCCGCAGCCGCAGCAGGGCTGATCGTGCCGCTGATCGTCGTCACCACCTCGCCCAGGGTCGCGCCGGGCCTGCTGAGCCACCAGGCCTGGCAGGCGCTGCGCTCCGGGCCGGTGCTGACCGCCTCCGCCGCCCATCCGCAGCTTCCCTACCTGGCGGAGGCCGGGGTCGAGGTCGAGGTCGTCGAGCCGGACCCGTCCGGTCTGGCGCGGCGGGCGGTCGCCGAGACCGTGGTGTGGCTCTCCGAGCAGGACGGCGAGAACTTCATGCGGGCCGTCGGGCACGCCGCGGTCGCGCTGGCGGAGCCGCCGGTGATCGAGGTCGTGCCGGGGTCGTACGACCTGCCGGGCGCGCGGGTGCTCGACCTGGTCGCGGTGATGGACCGGCTGCGCACCGAGTGCCCGTGGGACCGCAAGCAGACGCACGAGACGCTGGTGCCGTACCTGCTGGAAGAGGCCTACGAAGTGCTCGAGACCATCGAGCGGGGCGACTACCAGGCGCTCCGGGAGGAGCTGGGCGACCTGCTGCTGCAGGTGGTGTTCCACGCCCGGGTGGCCGACGACTTCGACATGGACGACGTGGCGGCCGGGATCGTGGACAAGCTCGTCCGCCGCCACCCCCACGTGTTCGGCTCCGTACGCGTCGAGAGCGCGGACGAGGTCAACGACAACTGGGACGCGATCAAGGCGGCCGAGCGGGCGGCCAAGGGCACGGAGTCGGTGCTCGACGGGGTCCCCATGGGGCAGCCGGCACTGTCGCTGGCCGCGCAGCTGGTGCGCCGGGCCGAGCGGGCCGGGGCGCCGGAGTCGTTGTCGGCCGCGGTCGGGCAGGGGGTCGCGCGGGAGCTGTTCGACCTGGTGCGGCGGGCCGCCGAGGGCGGGCTGGACGCCGAGGCCGAGCTGCGCGCGGCGGCGCGGTCGTACCGTGACCGGGTGCGCGCGTGGGAGTCGTCCGGCCAGGACCGGGGCTGACCGGCGGGGGCGCAGGCCCGTGCAGTCTTCGGGTGCGGGCGTACCGATAGGCTCTGATGGCATATTGCCTTTCGATTTAGGAGCGCATCCCGTGGCTACCATCGAGGTCGTATACGCTCGCGAGATCCTCGACTCCCGGGGCAACCCGACGGTCGAGGTCGAGGTGGTGCTCGACGACGGCAGCACCGGCCGCGCGGCCGTGCCGAGCGGGGCGTCCACCGGCCAGTTCGAGGCGGTCGAGCTGCGTGACGGCGGCAAGCGCTATGGCGGCAAGGGCGTGGAGAAGGCCGTGCTCGCCGTGACCGACGAGATCTTCGACGAGATCAGCGGCGTCGAGGCCGAGGACCAGCGCATCATCGACCAGATCATGATCGACCTGGACCGCACGCCCAACAAGGCCAAGCTCGGCGCCAACGCCATCCTGGGTGTCTCGCTGGCCGTGGCCAAGGCCGCCGCCGACAGCGCCGACCTGCCGCTCTTCCGCTACCTGGGCGGCCCCAACGCCCACGTGCTGCCGGTGCCGATGATGAACATCCTCAACGGCGGCGCCCACGCCGACACCAACGTGGACATCCAGGAGTTCATGATCGCGCCGATCGGGGCGGAGACGTTCCGCGAGGCCGTGCGCATGGGCACCGAGGTCTACCACGCGCTCAAGAGCGTGCTGAAGGAGAAGGGCTACGCCACGGGCCTGGGCGACGAGGGCGGCTTCGCGCCCAACCTGCCCTCCAACCGCGACGCGCTCGACCTGATCCTGGTCGCCATCGAGCGGGCCGGCTACGTGCCGGGCGAGGACATCGCGCTGGCTCTCGACGTGGCCGCCTCCGAGTTCCACAAGGACGGCGTCTACACGATCGACGGCAAGGGCCTCTCGGCGCAGGAGCTCATCGCCTTCTACGAGGACCTGGTCGCCAACTACCCGCTCGTCTCGATCGAGGACCCGCTCGACGAGGAGGACTGGGAGGGCTGGAAGGCCATCACCACCTCGCTCGGCGACAAGGTGCAGCTCGTCGGCGACGACCTGTTCGTGACCAACCCCGAGCGGCTGGAGCGGGGCATCAAGGACGGCGCGGCCAACGCCCTGCTGGTCAAGGTCAACCAGATCGGCACGCTGTCGGAGACACTCGACGCCGTGGACCTGGCCCACCGCAGCGGCTACCGGTGCATGATGAGCCACCGCTCCGGCGAGACCGAGGACACGACGATCGCCGACCTCGCCGTGGCGGTCAACTGCGGCCAGATCAAGACCGGCGCCCCGGCCCGCTCGGACCGGGTGGCGAAATACAACCAGCTGCTGCGTATCGAGGAGCTCCTCGACGACGCCGCCCGCTACGCGGGTCGCGCGGCGTTCCCGCGTTTCCGGCGCTAGTTTCGAGTACGGCTCGCGGCACCCCGATCCGGCCGCGAGCCGCACTTGAGGGGGTGTGCAGCAAATGGCGAAAAGGCCGCAGCTGACCGGGCGGGCCGCCATCCTGGCCGTCGTGGTGTGCGCGATCGCGATGAGCCTGGCCTACCCTGTGCGCGAATACATCAGCCTGCGCCGCAGCATCTCGGAGCTGCGGGCCGAGAAGGCCAGGGTCGAGGCCGAGAAGCAGGCGTTGCTGGCCCGTGACCGGCAGAGCGACGATCCCAACTGGATCAAGAAGACGGCCAAGGAACGGCTGCACTACTGCGGGCCCGGCGAGAAGTGCTATGTGGTGATGGAGCCCGAACAGGGCAAGGAACAGACGGCCGTGAAACAGCCGGCGACGGTGCCGCCGTGGTATCAGACGCTCTGGGAGTCCGTGGAGGCCGCCGACAAGGGCACCGGTCGCCGGGCTGTGACGGGAAAGGAAAGCGTTGGACAGTAAGGACGTCGAGGTCGTACGGGAGCAGCTCGGGCGGCCGCCCAGAGGGCTGCGCGCGGTCGCGCACCGCTGCCCTTGCGGCAACCCCGACGTGGTGGAGACCGCGCCGCGGCTGCCGGACGGCTCGCCCTTCCCGACCCTCTACTACCTGACCTGCCCCAAGGCGGCCTCCGCCATCGGCACGCTGGAGGGCTCGGGGCTGATGCGCGAGATGCAGGCCAGGCTGGCCACCGATCCCGAGCTGGCGGCCTCCTACCGCGCCGCGCACGACGACTACGTGGCCAGGCGCGACAGGGCGGCGCAGGAAGAGGGCCTGGCGCCGCTCCCGCGCGACATGCAGAGCACGGGGGGAATGCCGCAGCGGGTCAAGTGCCTGCACGCGCTCGTGGCGCACGAGCTGGCGGTGCCCGGGGCCAACCCGTTCGGCAGGGAGGCGCTGGACGCTCTCCCCGACTGGTGGAGTGACGGACCATGCGTGTAGCCGCCATCGACTGCGGCACCAATTCCGTACGCCTGCTCATCGCCGACGTCGAGCGGGACGAGCTCGGCGACGTCGAGCGGCGGATGGAGATCGTCCGGCTCGGCCAGGGCGTCGACAGGACCGGCCGGCTGGCGCCGGAGGCCCTGGAGCGCACGTTCGCGGCCATGCGCGGCTACCAGGAGCTGATCGACCGGCACGGCGCCACCGCCACGCGCGTGGTGGCCACGAGCGCGACCAGGGACGCGGCCAACCGGCAGGAGTTCGTGGACGGCGTCCGCAAGATCTTCGGGGTGGAGCCCGAGGTGGTGACGGGGGCCGAGGAGGCCGAGCTGTCGTTCACGGGCGCGACCAGGGGGCTGGTGCACCTGTCGCCCGAGACGGAGGTGCCTCAGGGCCCGCTGCCTCCCTACCTGGTGGTGGACATCGGCGGCGGCTCCACCGAGTTCGTGGTCGGCTCCGAGCACGCGCAGGCGGCACTGTCGGTGGACATCGGCTGCGTACGCCTGACCGAGCGGCATCTGCGCGACGCCGGCGACCCGCCGTCGGCGCCGGCGCTGGAGGCCGTGGTGGCCGACATCGAGGCCGCCCTCGACGGGGTCGAGGCGGAGGTCCCCGTCCGGCAGGCGCACACGCTGGTGGGCCTGGCGGGCTCGGTGACGACGGTGGCGGGCATCGCGCTCGACCTGCCGGCCTACGACTCCGCCCGCATTCACCACTCGCGGATTTCCGCCGAGCAGGTGCACGACGTCACGCGGCGGCTGCTCGCGATGACCCATAGTGAGCGCGCGGCTCTGCCCGTGATGCATCCCGGGAGGGTTGACGTGATTGGCACCGGCGCGCTAATTCTTGACCGCATCGTCCGTCGTTTCGCGTTCTCGCAGGTCGTCGTGAGCGAACACGACATCTTGGATGGAATCGCCTGGTCCCTTGCCGGATAGCTGAAGAAATCCGGACATTTCCGATCCGCGGGTCGTGTTGAGCGTGCAATCACTATTGTGATTAGGTAAAGGGGCATTACGGGGGCTTTGCCATATCGCTGTGCGCGAAAGGCGCTGGCGTGGCGACCGTTCCCGAGCGCGTCTCTTCCCTCACGGAATGGAGCACTCTCACATGATGTCTGTTGGGTTAGCACGCAGGGCCGCTGCGTTCGGCGCGTCGGCCGCGGTGCTGGCCACCATGGCCGCGGGCCTGGTCGCCGGCCCCGCGCAGGCTGCCACCTCGGCCACGGCCGCGGGCAAGGCCGCGTCGGGACCCAAGGTCTCGGTCTCCGCGCCGAAGGCCTCTCCCGGTGACTACGAAGGTTCCTGCCCGGCCAAGGTGAACTTCTCGGCCAAGATCAAGGTGCCTGTCAAGGGCAAGACGGAGCTGGCCTACCGCTGGCTCCACGGTGACGGGTCCAAGAGCAAGGTCAACGTGATCAAGCTCAGCGGCAAGGGCACCAAGACGGTGACGGTCAAGCAGTCCATCACCTTCAAGGAAGACGTCAAGGGCTGGGAGGCCGTTCAGGTCCTCGGTCCGAAGAAGGTCACTTCCAAGAAGGGCTACTTCGCCGTCGACTGCCAGAAGCCGCAGGAGAACGTGCGTACGCACCTCGACGTCTCGGTCAGCGCCCGCGCCTGGGCCAGCCCGAGCTCGTACGCCGGCCCCTGCACCCCCGGCGACAAGATCGACTTCGTCGGCCTGATCGAGACCACCCGCCCGACGTGGGTGCGTTACCGCTGGGTCCTCAACGGTGACGTCGTCGACTACGGCAAGATCAAGGTCCGCGACGCGCGCAAGGTCGGCTTCGGCATCTCCCCGCGTCACAGCCAGCGCGGCTGGGCGCAGCTCGAGATCCTCGGCCCTGACGGCACGTCCTCCAACCGGGCCTACTACAAGGTCTGGTGCAAGGACAGCGCCCCTGAGGCTCCCGCCACCAAGGTGAGCGCCTCCTCCTCGGTGTCGACCACGAGCGACTGCAAGGTCTTCGCGAGCGGCACCGTCAGCTCGACCGGCGCCGGCAAGGTCCGTTGGACCTGGACGCTGAACGGCACGGTCGTGGGTGGCAGCGAGACGTACTTCGGCCGCCACGGTGGCACGAAGGCCGTCGAGACGATCACCAAGGAGCTGACCGGCGACGCCGCCAAGGGCGGCACTGTCACGCTGTCGGTCTTCGGCCCCGGTGACAGCGCCGCGGTCACGAAGTCCTACCCCGCGTGCCAGGTCCCGACGACGCCGACGCCTTCGCCGTCGCCGTCTTCGTCGACCACGCCGAGCGCGCCGTCCGCCTCCTGAGCGGAACGACGCTGATCGGCTGAACCGGGTGGCACCTTCGGGCGCCACCCGGTTTTTCGGTTGCCACTATTCTGCTTTGCACAGTAGTGTGCATCGCGTGGACAGCAGCCAGCTCCTCAAGGGCGTGCTCGACCTGGCCGTGCTGGCCGTGCTCGACGAACGTGACGGCTACGGCTACGACGTCGTGCGCAGGCTCAGGGAGGCCGGTCTGCAGGACGTGGGCGACGCCTCCGTCTACGGCACGCTGCGCCGCCTGTTCAAGGCCGGCGCGCTGACCTCTTACGTGGTGGCCTCCGACGAGGGGCCGCACCGCAAGTACTACGGGCTCAACGACGTCGGCAGGGAGATGTACGCCGCCTCGGCCAAGACCTGGGCCTCCTTCTCGGCCACCATGGCAGCCCTGCTCAAGGAGGGACAAGCATGACCCCCGAACAGTACGCCCAGGCCGTACGGGAGGCTCTGGCCGGCCATCCCGAGCGGGAGGAGTTGCTGGAAGACCTCGACGACCACCTGGCCGAGATCGCCGCGGACCCCGGCCTGCCGCTGGAGGACCGGCTCGGGCCGCCCGAGGCCTACGCCGAGGAGCTGGCGGCCGCGTACGGGGAGCGCCCCGAGCGGGGCCCCAGGAAGCGCCTGGACCCGCGCGCGTGGG
Organism: Nonomuraea sp. MTCD27; assembly: GCF_041950495.1. Taxonomy (NCBI): domain Bacteria; kingdom Bacillati; phylum Actinomycetota; class Actinomycetes; order Streptosporangiales; family Streptosporangiaceae; genus Nonomuraea; species Nonomuraea sp. MTCD27. The sequence continues at coordinate 137,551 of NZ_JBGNUW010000010.1, forward strand.
CCCGGAGGGCGCATACCGGGCTGATGGGACAGGGGCCCTACAGGAGCTTCGTGGGCTTCCTGCCGGAGTTGCGGCCGGGGTGGTGGGTGCTGCGCGGCTACGTGCTGGCCATGCTGCTGCTGTCCATGACGGGCGAGGGGCAGGTCGCCCCGGAGAACCCCGCCGACTGGGCAGTCGTGGCGGCCGGGGTCTGGGTCTCGGTCTGGTTCGGCCGGCGGCGCAGGAGGCGGCCGGTGGTGCTGGTGGCGCTGGCGGCCAACGTGGTGGCCTCCTTGGCGCTGCTCGCGGGCCTGGCGCAGGCGGAGTCGCCGCAGCCGCGGGAGGTCTACATGGCCCAGCCCGACGTGTGGATGCGGCAGGCGTCGTCCGACGGCGTCTACAACATCCAGCCCTACGCCAAGGACGGCACCCCGCTGACCGACGTCTACCTCTACGACCAGGACGGCAACCCGCTCACGACCGATCCCGAGGACTACGGCTACGAGGTGGACCGGTCATGTGGCGAGCCGGTGCTCAACCGCTATCCGCTGCCGCTGGTCGAGCAGCGGGCGGCACTGGCGGCGGAGACGGGCCCGTCGCCCACGCCGTCGGCGTGTCCCACCCCGGAGCCGGCCCAGGTCCCGGCGGCCACGGCGACGCCCGCGCCCGTCCCCACGCCCGCGAAGACGCCCGCGAAGACGCCGGCGAAGGACTGATCGGGCACCATCGGTGTCATGAGTTTCGTACCTCCTGGCACCGGCTGGCCCGACGACCCCGCGACCGCTGACACGCCGGTCGCGCTCGATCCCGCCGACGTGCGCCGCCTCGCCGCCGCCAGCGGCACCCTCGCGGAGCTCACGGCCAGGCAGTCCGTCTGCCGCGCGTGCCCCCGCCTGGTGGAGTGGCGCGAGGAGGTCGCGGAGGTGAAGCGGCGCGCGTTCGCGGAGGAGACGTACTGGGGCCGTCCCGTCCCCGGGTGGGGCGCCGAGCAGCCGCGGATCCTGCTGGTCGGGCTGGCGCCGGCCGCCCACGGGGGCAACCGGACCGGGCGCATCTTCACCGGCGACCGCAGCGGCGACTGGCTGTTCGCCTCCCTGCACCGCAGCGGCCTGGCCGCGCGGGAGACCAGCACGCACGCGGGGGACGGCCAGCGGCTCCTGGGGACGCGCGTGCTGGCCTCCGTGCGCTGCGCCCCGCCCGCGAACAAGCCGGCGCCGTCGGAGAAGGCCACGTGCTTCCCGTGGATGGCGCGGGAGGTGGCGCTGGTCGCGCCGGACGTACGGGTGATCGTGGCGCTGGGCGGCTACGCCTGGCAGGCGATGTGGCCCGCGCTCAAGGACGCCGGCTACGCGCTGCCGCGCAGCCGGCCGCCGTTCGGCCACGGGGCCGAGGTCGAGGTCCGGTACGGCGATGCCCCCGTCACGCTCGTCGGCTGCTACCACCCGAGCCAGCAGAACACCTTCACCGGCCGCGTCACCGCCCAGATGCTGGACGACGTCTTCTCGAGGGCCAGGTCACTGGCTGTGTGACGCGTCCCACCATCCCCCGATTGGATTCGTCGAAAGCGAGGACGTAGGCTTGTGAATGCTTTCACAAGCACTCTCCACGAGGGATGGGGCCTCAGGATGAACAAGCACATTTTGATCGTCGGCGGTGGCTACGTCGGCCTGTACACGGCGCTCCGGCTGCAGCGCAAGCTCCACCGGGAGCTGCGCGGCGGCGAAGCCCGCATCACCATCATCGACCCCCAGTCCTACATGACCTACCAGCCGTTCCTGCCTGAGGCCGCGGCGGGCAACCTGTCGCCGCGCCACATGGTGGCCCCGCTGCGGCGGATCCTCCCGAAGGTCCGCATACTCAACGGAACGGTGACCAAGATCAATCACTCCGAGCGTACCGTCACCTTCCGGCCCGCCGAGGGGGAGGGCCGGAAGGTGGCCTACGACGTGATCGTGATGGCCGCGGGCTCGATCTCCCGCACGCTGCCCATTCCCGGGCTCACCGACATCGGCATCGGCTTCAAGACCGTCGGTGAGGCCATCGCGCTGCGCAACCGCGTGCTGCACCTGCTCGACGTGGCCGAGTCGACCGACGACCCGGAGATCAAGCGCAGGGCGCTGACGTTCGTGGTGGTGGGGGCCGGCTTCGCGGGCGTCGAGGCGCTGGCCGAGCTCGAGGACATGGCGAAGGACTCCACCCGCTACTACCGCAACATCGAGCCGTCCGACCTGCGCTGGGTGCTCGTGGAGGCGACGAACCGGGTGCTGCCCGAGGTCGGCCCCGAGATGGGCAAGTGGACGCTGGAGCAGCTGCGCGAGCGCGGCATCGACGTCAAGCTCGAGACCCGCCTGGTGTCCTGCGAGGGCGGCCACGTGGTGCTGTCGGACGGCTCGGAGTTCGAGGCCGAGACCCTCGTGTGGACCGCCGGGGTCAAGCCCAGCCCCGTGGTGAACGACAGCGACCTCCCGCTCGACGAGCGCGGCCGGATCAAGGCCACCGCCACGCTCACGGTGGCGGGCACGCCCGACGCCTTCACCGCCGGGGACGCCGCGGGGGTGCCGGACGTGACGAACCCGGGCCAGTACTGCGCCCCGAACGCCCAGCACGCGGTGCGCCAGGCCAAGGTGCTCGCCGACAACATCGTCCGCCTCCTGCGCGGGCAGGAACTGGTCGAATACCGCCACAAGTATGTCGGATCGGTGGCCGGTCTCGGCCTGCACCAGGGCGTCGCCAATGTCTATGGCGTCAAGCTTCGCGGATTCCCTGCGTGGTTCATGCACCGGACCTACCATCTGTCGCGGGTGCCGACGCTGAACCGCAAGGTCCGTGTCGTCGTCGATTGGACCCTGGCCCTGTTCTTCAAGCGAGAGACGATCTCTCTGGGTGAGATGGAGCACCCGCGCGAGGGCTTCAGGGCCGCCGTGGCGACGACTCGCCGCTAGCCCAGGTACGGCAGCGCCCCGGCGATCATCGCCGGGGCGTTTTCGGCACCCCTGGTCGCAAGCAGAAGGGGTACCACGGGTGGGTCTCTCAGCGGTGACCGTGCTCGGCGTCGACCGGCCTGGCGTGATCGCCGCAGTAACCGGTTCGCTCGCCGACTGCGGCGCGAACATCCAGGACTCGACCATGACGTTGCTCGGGGGCCACGTGGCGATGATGCTGCTCGTGTCCGGCGAGCTGGACTCGGCCGAGCTGATGAAGCGCGTGGGCGAGCCGGACCTCGTGATCACCGCTTCGGCCATCGAGGCCCGCCGCCACTTCTGCGACGACGGCGGCGGCCTGGGTTACGTGCTGACCGTGCACGGTCCCGACCGGCCGGGCATCATCTCCGCGATCAGCGCCGTGCTCGCCGCGGACGGCGGCAACATCACCGGCATGAGCACCAGGCTCACCGGCCGCCTGTACGTGCTGATCGCCGACGTCGAGCTACCCGAGGAGGTGGACGTGGCGGCGCTCATGCGCAGGCTGGCGGCCGTCGGCGCCAGCCTGGACTCGGACATAACCTTCCGGCCCGTCGAACCGGACCTGTTGTGACCCGGCCGGCCGGGACCCCCCGGGGGACCGCGCGGAAGCTGCTCGGCGCCCCGCACCCCATCCTGTCCGCCGTGGCGGAGCCGGTGGACCCGACCGCCCCCGAAGTCGTGGCCGCGGCGGCCGACCTCCTGGCCACCCTGCGCCACGAGCCCGCCACGACCGGCCTGGCCGCCCCCCAGATCGGCCTGAGCTGGCGGCTGATCGCCTTTGACGCCGGTCTCCACCCCAGGAGCCGTTCGTGGGCCGGAGAGCTCGTGGTGGCCAATCCACGGCTCGCGGGCGCGGCCCACTGGGACCACGGGCGCGAGGGCTGCGCATCCATCAGGGGGCTCACCGCCGACGTGTGCCGTGCGACGCGTATCACCGTACATGGGCATTTGCCAGGCACCGGCGAGACCGTCACCATCGAAGCTGATGCCTTCGAAGCTCGCTGCATTCAGCACCAACTGGACCATCTGGACGGTCTACTCTTCTTGGACAGAGTCCCTGGAGCGCTATCACTTCACCGCAGACTTCACAGTTGTGACGCCTGATGCGAAGTTGTGCTCCTCGGAAGCATGGTCCGTTTCGTATGATTGCGGCGCCCCCGTAGCCCAATGGCAGAGGCAAACCCCTTAAAAGGGTTGACGTGCGGGTTCGAATCCCGCCGGGGGCACTTGCCATCTTCATTGTCTTTGGGTCTCTGACCTGGAGGTTTACCGCGATCGTCGGACTGGGCCCGGGCGTGCCCTTCGTGGTCGATATCGAGTTGTTATGGAGTTGTTCTGTCACCGGCCGATCACTGCTGGTGGAGGGCCGGTGCCGTACCGGTGGAGTGCGTCGCGGGTGGCCCGGTAACCTCCGGTGGACAGGGTGTGGATGTGGGCCCGTGTTCGCCCGCCCGAAAACTTTTCGTGCTCCTCTCGATATTGACAACGCGTCGGTTTCCTGCTTTCTCCCGCGCTTTGCGGATGTTTCTTTCCGTGAATGGCCGACTACGCTTTACAACCGGCCTTTTCGTTCCGGGAAACACGGATAGTCGCCGACCGGGCCTCCGCCGGGCCGGGCGCCCCTGGCCGGCCGCCCCTCCGGGAAGGGTTTCCGGCGGCGGATGATCAGGGGAACTCTCCGGTGGGCACGTTCGTTGAGAACGGAGCCGTCCCGAATGAACATCGATCTAGAGCGACAGTTGACCAAGGTGCCGCCGCGCCCCTTAGGCTCGGCGTCACAGGAGGCAGCGATGGAGAGCAAGAACCCCGTATTCAGCAGGTCGCGGCAGCAGGCCGCGACGGGCTGGGCAGGTCCCAACCCGTCCCCCGACCAGTTGCAGAACATGTACGACGCGCCGTCGTACGCACCACCGTCCCGGCCGGCGTTCCGGACCATGACGCTCGACGACGTCGTGGTCCGAGGGTTCCTGACCCTCGGGACACTCGTCGTGGCCGCTGCCGCGGCCTGGATCCTGAACGTCCCGCCGATGGTCGCCATCGGCGCGGCCGTCGTCGCGCTGATCCTCGGGCTGATCGCCTCGTTCACGATGAGCACCAACCCGGCGCTCATCCTGGCGTACGCGGTGTTCGAGGGCGTGTTCCTCGGCAAGATCAGCTCGGTCTTCGAGGGCATGGTCAGCGGCATCGTGCTGCAGGCGGTGCTCGGCACGGCATTCGCGTTCGGCGCGGTGCTGACCGTCTACTCCCTGCGCATCGTCCGCGTCACGCCCAAGCTGGTGAAGTTCACCGTCGCGGCCGCCATCGCGGCACTCGGGCTGCTGCTCGTCAACATGCTCGTGGGCCTGTTCAATGACGGTGGTCTCGGCCTGCGCACCGACAGCCCGATCGGCTGGATCTTCAGCGTCGTCATGATCCTGCTCGGCTGCTTCTTCCTGCTGCTCGACTTCGACTCGATCGAGCAGGGCGTCAAGCAGGGCGCCCCGGAGAAGTTCGCCTGGCAGTGCGCGTTCGGCCTGACGCTGAGCCTGGTGTGGATCTACCTCGAGGTGCTCCGGTTCGTCAGCTATTTCACCAGTAGCGACTAGCCGTTCAGCCTCGTGTCACCCCAGAGGGCCTCGCCGTTCCGGCGGGGCCCTCTCGCTGTGCGACCGAAAATCTACCCGCCGTCACAAAATGATGCCAGGTTGGGGGCTTGCCATTCTCACGTGGGTGTTGCAGTGTCAAGCAAAGGACCTTAATCCGCGGAGGTGCCCATGTCCTTGAACCACTCACCGGAGACGCAGACAAAGCTGATCGCCAGAGTCCCCACGATAACGGGACGCGAACTCCCAGAGTGGTTTCAAGCCATCGACAACGGCCCGGCTTTCCTGAGGTGTGACGAGCGGGCCAACTGGCTCGCCGACGAGCACGGGCTGACCCACGGCTACGCCGCCGCCATCGTCCACGAGCACGAGCGGCACCGCCGTAACCGCATGGGCTTCATCTAGGCCCAAACCCATCCCCGCGCCCGTGCCCCAAGCACGGGCGCGTCATCATGGGGGGATGGATCTCGACACGGCACTCGGCTTTCTCCGCAGCAACCACCACGCGGTCCTGCTGACCAGGCATCCGGATGGGCGCCCGCAGATGTCCCCGGTCACGGTAGGAGTCCAGGACGGCCACGTGGTCATCAGCACTAGGGAAACGGCGATCAAGGTCCGTAACCTGCGCCGCGATCCGCAGGTGTCGCTGTGCGTCTTCACCGACCGGTTCTTCGGCGAGTGGATCCAGGTGGACGGCACGGCGGAGGTCGTCTCCCTGCCGGAGGCCATGGAGCACCTGGTCACCTACTACCGCGACATCTCGGGCGAGCACCCCGACTGGGAGGACTACCGCGCCGCCATGGTCCGCGACCGGCGCGTGATCGTGCGGGTCACCCCGACCCGGGTGGGGCCGGAGCACCACGGCTGAGGCCGGGCGCCCGGTTGCGCGGGCGCCCGACCACCGTACATACGGTCTGCTAAGGGCGTACGGTCAGCTCAGGCGCTCGATGACCATCGCCATGCCCTGGCCGCCGCCCACGCACATCGTCTCCAGCCCGATGTTCTTGTCGTGGTGCTGCAGGCTGTTGATCAGCGTCGAGGTGATCCGGGCCCCCGTCATCCCGAACGGGTGCCCGACCGCGATCGCCCCGCCGTTGACGTTGAGCCGGTCGAGGTCGATCCCGAGCTCGCGGTAGGAGGGGATCACCTGGGCCGCGAACGCCTCGTTGATCTCCACCAGGTCGATGTCGTCGATCGCCATCCCGGCCCTGGACAGCGCCTGCTTCGACGCCTCCACCGGCCCGAGCCCCATGATCTCCGGCGACAGGCCGGAGACGCCGGTGGACACGATCCTGGCCAGCGGCGTGATGCCCAGCTCGGCCGCCTTGACGTCGCTCATCACGACGACCGCCGCGGCGCCGTCGTTCAGCGGGCAGCAGTTGCCGGCCGTGACGGTCCCGTCGGGGCGGAAGACGGGGGCCAGCGAGGAGACCTTCTCGTATGTCGTCCCCGCCCGCGGCCCGTCGTCCTTGCCGACCACGGTGCCGTCCGGCAGGGTCACGGGCGTGATGTCCTTCTGCCAGAACCCGTCGGCCAGCGCCTTCTCGGCCAGGTTCTGCGACCGCACGCCGAACTCGTCCTGCTCCTGGCGGGAGACCCCCTTGATCTGGGCGACGTTCTCGGCCGTCTGGCCCATGGCCACGTAGACGTCGGGGATCTCGCCGTCCTGGCGCGGGTCGTGCCAGGCGCGCCCGCCCTCGGCGAACGACTTCGTCCGGCCCAGCGCGTCGAGGAAGATCGGGTTGTGGGTGTCGGGCAGCGAGTCGGAGTTGCCCTTGGTGAAGCGGGAGACGGTCTCCACGCCGGCCGAGACGAACACGTCGCCCTCGCCCGCCTTGATCGCGTGGAAGGCCATCCTGGTGGTCTGCAGCGACGAGGAGCAGTAGCGGGTCACCGTGGTGCCCGGCACGTCGTCGAGCCCCAGCATCACCGCCACCACCCGGGCCATGTTGAAGCCCTGCTCACCACCGGGAAGCCCGCAGCCGAGCATGATGTCCTCGATCGAGGACGGGTCGAGCTGGGGCACCTTGGCCAGCGCCGCCTGGATCATCTGCACGGTCAGGTCGTCGGGCCTGATGTCCTTGAGCGAGCCCTTGAAGGCTCGTCCGATCGGGGAACGCGCGGTTGCGACGATGACTGCCTCGGGCATGGCCCCTCCTTTGTCGGCGCTAATAGTAGAACTATATTCCAGTTCTTCGCGCAAGGCCCGCGGACCCCTGCCCTATCCGTACATACCTGGCGCCGTCGTCGTGTGGTCGTTCACGGCGTGGATGGCGCCCTTCTCGTCCCGCCACAGCCGCCAGCCGTCCTGGCTGCCCGTGAACCAGGGCGGCGGGGCCGTGGCCGGGGAGACCCGCTTGCCGGTGCCGAGGTCGTATTCGCAGATGGCGGCCGTGGAGTAGAAGCCCGGCGCCTGCCCGCGCAGCGGCAGCGGCTTGGGGTCTGTGACGCAGAAGGACCAGCCGCGCTCCTCCTCCACCGGCACGGCCTGGCCGGAGACGATGTCGAACGCCGTGCCCTTGGCGTTGTGCTTGAGGAAGCCCAGTTTGTCCATCCGGTCGGGGAAGGCCAGCCACCAGCCGGAGCCCGGCACCTCGGCGGCGGTGATCTGGCCGACCACGCGCCCGGTGCCCGAGTCGAGCCGGGCGAAGCCGCCGTAGGAGCCGTGGCGGTCGACCGGGCGTACGACCGGGGCGTAGCCGGGGTTGCCGCTCGGATAGACGCGTACGACCGAGGGCCGCATCCAGTTGATCGTCCCGTCGGCGATCTTCACGGAGAACAGCCCGAACGTGGAGACCTTCTTGGTCCGCGGGTTCGTGTAGGGGGCGACGTAGCCGACCAGGTCGTCGCCCGACGAGCCGAACGCCCACCCGCCCGACATGTCGATCCCCGGCCCGAGCGCCTGCTCGATCGGCTGCTGCCACTGGAGCTTGCCGGTCTTGAGCTCGTACGACTCCACCATGGGGTTGGCGGCCAGCCTGAGCAGCAGGACCCGGTTTTGGTCGGCCCACTCCACCTCGGAGATCCCGGGCAGCTTCCACAGCTGCTTCCCGGTGGCCGGATCGAGCACCACCATGCGCGCCTTGGCCAGCGCGGTGTGCTCGGACAGGCACACGTACGGGCCGCAGCGCTGCGGGCCGAACGTCGAGTGCACCGGCCTCGTCCACTTCTGCACCCCGGAGTGGGCGTCGCGGACGACGAGGGTGGCGTTCCAGGAGCCCTTCCTGACCGGGTCGAGCGCGGCGACCACGCTCTGCCCCCCGGCCGCCTGCACGATGGCGGGTGCGGAGACGCCCATGCCGGGCAGGCGGCCGGCCATCGTGGCCGGGTAGGCCCACAGCCGCCTGCCGTCGCGCAGGTTGACGGCGACGGTCTCGAGCGTGCCGTCGGGCCTCAAGGAGGTGGTGGCGACCACACCGCCGGCCACCGCCATCCGGCTGACGGCGTTGACTTGGGTGTTGTGCCAGGTCGGGAAGTTCGAGGTGGCCGCGTCGCTGCCGGAGCAGGCGGTGGCGGCGAGGGTTCCGGCGAGAGCGATGGACGGTTTCCAGAGGGGCCGGAGCACGGGCAATTCACTCCAAAGGGGACGAGGAGTGACGGCTTCGACTCGGAGGGTAACCGGCTGGGGGCGCGGTCTCGCCGAGCCGTCGGGGGTCATCGGAATGACCGTCAGGCGTCGTTGACGGGCTCGCCGAGCCTCCGGCGGAACAACGTCGCCCACTTCCCGTGCAGGCCCGTCGCCCGTCCGTCGACCCGGGTCGCGGTGACCTCGGTGCCGGACTCCTCCGCGGCCGTAGCCGCCGCGAGGTAGATCGGTTGCAGTGCTTCGCCGCGTGCGGGACGCGGCTCGGGCCAAAGCCCCAACGCAGCGCACACCGAAGGTAGCACCGCGTAAGCGGCCTGCGCGTAACCTCGGTCAGATGGATGGAAACGATCCGGTCCGAACATTTCTGTCGGATTTGTAGCGAACTCCGGGCCCAGGACGTCGGCGAACGCCACCGTACGGCCACCCGCGTCCACCACCGCCACCGTCTGCGCCGCGGCGAGCTGGCGGCTCCAGCGCCGCGTCACCCAGCGCAGCGGCTGCGCGATGGGCCGCACGGTGCCCAGATCGGGACAGGTGCCCACGACCACCTCGACCCCCGCGTCGCGCAGCCGGCGCACGGCCTTGGCCAGATGCCGCACGGCGATCGCGGGCGGCGTCTGGGTGATGATGTCGTTCGCCCCGACGAAGATGACCGCCAGGTCCGGCTCCATGGCCAGCGCCACGTCCACCTGCTGCGCCAGGTCGGCGGAGGGGGCGCCGGACTTGCCCGCGACCAGCAGGCGCACCTTGCGCTCCGCGACGGCGGCCAGGCCGTTGGCGAGCAGCACGCCGGGCGTGTGGGCGGGATCGGTCATGCCCAGGCCGACGGAGGTGGAGTCGCCGAGCATGGCCATCTTGAGCGGCTCGCCGGGGAAGTCGCCGTACACGCCGTCGGAGGGCGGCCCGTCCAGGCCGTGCGGACGTCCGATGACCTTGCGCGCGAGCAGCCCTTCGGCGATCAGCAGCCCGTACGCCGTGGCTCCCAGGGCCGTCAGCCCGCCACCACCGAGCGCCGCTGCCGTAGCAATCTTCCGTGCCGCCCGCGCCATGCCAGCTGCCCAGACCACGTAGGTGCCCTCCCTAGTCGAACTCGGCGGTAGCGTTTGCTTGAAAGTAGCCGAGGGCCTGCCACCCCCACTGGATCTCGGCCATTGGCAAGCTGATCAAGCTTTGGCAAAGAAGGTGAACACCTCGGTGCGCGTTTACGATTCCCTGGTCGACCTGATGGGGAACACTCCGCTGGTCCGGCTGCACAAAGTCAATGCGGGAGTCCCCGCCCAGGTGCTCGCCAAGGTCGAGTACTTCAACCCGGGAGGCTCGGTCAAGGACCGCATCGCGGTCCGCATGATCGAGGCCGCCGAGAAGTCGGGCGCGCTGCGCCCCGGCGGCGTGATCGTGGAGCCGACCTCCGGCAACACCGGTGTGGGGCTGGCCATCGTGGCCCAGCAGAAGGGATACCGGTGCCTGTTCGTGGTGCCGGACAAGGTGGCCCAGGACAAGATCGCGGTGCTGCGGGCGTACGGCGCCGAGGTGGTCGTCTGCCCGACCGCCGTCTCGCCCGACCACCCCGACTCCTACTACTCGGTCTCCGACCGGCTGGCGCGCGAGGTGCCCAACGCCTGGAAGCCCGACCAATACTCCAACCCCAACAACCCCGACTCCCACTACCACTCGACCGGCCCCGAGGTGTGGGAGCACACCGACGGCAGGGTGACGCACTTCGTCGCGGGCATCGGCACCGGGGGCACGATCAGCGGCGCCGGGCGCTACCTGAAGGAGGTCTCCGGCGGGCGGGTGAAGATCATCGGGGCCGACCCCGAGGGCTCGGTCTACTCCGGCGGGTCCGGGCGCCCCTACCTGGTGGAGGGCGTGGGCGAGGACATCTGGCCGGTCACGTACGACACGCAGATCTGCGACGAGATCATCGCGGTGTCCGACAAGGAGTCCTTCAACATGACCCGCCGGCTCGCCCGCGAGGAGGGGCTGCTGGTCGGCGGCTCCTGCGGCATGGCCGTGGTCGCGGCGCTGCGGGTGGCGGCCACGGCGGCGCCCGACGACGTGGTGGTCGTGCTGCTGCCGGACGGCGGCCGCGGCTACCTGTCGAAGATCTTCAACGACGACTGGATGGCCGACTACGGGTTCCTGACCACCTCCTCCGACGAGGGGCTGGTCGGTGACGTGCTGGCGCGCAAGAGGCCGGGGCTGCCGGAGTTCGTGCACGCGCACCCCCACGAGTCGGTCGGCACGGCCATCGCGATCATGCGCGAATACTCGGTGTCCCAGCTCCCGGTGATGAAGGAGGAGCCGCCGGTCATGGCGGCCGAGGTGGTCGGCTCCATCGTCGAGCGCGATCTCCTCGAAGCCCTCTACCACGGCAGGCTCTCCTCCGACGACCCGATCGCCGATCACATGTCGGCGCCGCTACCCACGATCGGCAGTGGTGAACCTGTGGCGCGTGCGGTTGAAGCGCTGGAGAAGGCCGATGCGGCGGTTGTGCTGGAAGACGGCAAGCCCTCCGGGCTGATCACCCGGCAGGACCTGCTCGCCTTCCTGGCCAACCACTAGGGCTTTCTGATCGACTCGATCACGGTGCCGAGGCCCTCGCCGCCGCGGCCCTCGGCGTCGGCGCGCTCGAACAGCCGCTGCAGCGCCTTCGGCACCGTGGTCTCCACCCCCGCCTCCTCCAGCGCCTCCACGGCGTGGGCGAGGCCGACGGCCTGCATGTGCAGGGAGTTCAGCTCGCCCGGATAGACCCCCGCCTCGAACTCCTCGGCCAGGTGCCTGGCGAAGCCCATCGCCCCGTCGCCGCCGAGCGAGATGAACGACTCCTGTGCGAACGGCAGGAACTCCTTCGGCTCCACCCCGGCCGTGCGCAGCAGCGCCATCGCGTGCATGTAGCTCGTCAGGCTGGACCAGAAGATCAGCAGCTGCGCCTGGTAGTACAGCATCGCCAGCCCCTCGTCGGCCCCCACGTAGGTGACCTCGCTGAGCGCCTCCAGCGTCGCCTTGTGCCGGTCGAGTGCGTCCTTCGGGCCGCTGTAGAACGTGTACGCCCCCGGCTCCCCGATCCCCGGCGGCGGCACCATAATGCCCGCCGTGATCAGGGTGCCCCCGCGCTCCGCCACCCGGCGGGCCGCCTCGCGCAGCTCGTTCGGGGTGCCCGAGCTGAGGTTGACCACCACCTTCCCGTCCAGCCTGGCGTCGCCGAGGCTGTCGTACATCGCCTGGTAGCTGATCTGGCTGAGAACCAGCAGCTCGCCGTCCGCGGCCGTCGCCGCCCGCCTGGCGCCCTTGGCCACCAGCGGGTCGGCCTTGCTCGCCGTACGGTTCCAGACCGCCACCTCGTGGCCCGCGGCCAGGAACGTCTCCGCCATTTTCGACCCCATCGGGCCGAGCCCCACAACTGTCACTTCGCTCATGCCCCCACCATCGGGCAGGCCGCTACGGAAACACTTCGGGTCCGCCACGGGTTGGCTATGACGTGGTGCGTTTCGGGGTGCTCGGGCCGTTGCAGGTCCGGTCGGATGACGGCTCGCCTCTCACCGTGGCCGAGGCCAAGGTGCGGGCGCTGCTGGCCGACCTGCTCGCGCACGGGGGCGGGCCGGTCTCGGCCGACCGGCTCATCGACGACCTGTGGGGCGGGCGGCCCACCCGCAACCCGCTGGGCACCCTCCAGGCCCGCGTCTCCCAGCTCCGCCGCTCGCTCGGTGACCCGGCCTCGGTCGTGCTCGGCCCGGCGGGGTACCGGCTGGCGGACCACTCCTCCGACGCCGACCGCTTCCGCGCGCTCGTGGACCGGCGCTCGGAGGACCCCGCCACGCGGGCGGCCGAGCTGGAGGAGGCCCTCGCGCTGTGGCGGGGGCCGGCCTACGCCGACTTCGCCGACGCGGACTTCGTCCGAGCCGAGGCCGCCCGCCTGGAGGAGACGCGCCTGGTGGCCCTGGAGGAACAGGCCGAGGTACGCCTGGAACTGGGCGACCCCGTGGAGCTCGGCGCCCTGGTGGCCCGGCACCCGCTGCGCGAGCGGCTCGTGGCCGCCCACATGAGGGCGCTGTACCGGGGCGGGCGGCAGGGCGAGGCGCTGGCCGCGTACGGGGAGCTGCGGGAGCGGCTGCGGGAGGAGCTGGGGGTAGACCCGTCGCCCGAGCTGGTGGCGCTCCACCAGGCGATCCTGCGGCAGGACCCGGGCCTGTCGGCCCCGCCCCGCACGAACCTGCCCGCGCCTCTCACCGAGCTGGTCGGGCGGGCGGCGGAGCTGGCCGAGGTCCAGGAGCTGCTGGCCACGTCCCGGCTGGTGACGCTGACGGGGCCGGGCGGCGTCGGCAAGACGCGGCTCGCCCTGTCCGTCGCGCGCGACGCCGCCGAGCCGGACGGGGTCTGGCTGGTCGAGCTGGCCGGGGCGGTCGATCCGGCCGAGGCGGTGGCCGCCGTGCTCGGGGTGCGCGACGACGCCGCCGCGCCGCTGCCGTCCAGGCTGGCCGGGGTGCTGGCGGGCAGGCGGGTGCTGCTGGTGCTCGACAACTGCGAGCACCTGGTGGGCGCGGCGGCCGAGCTGGTGTCGGGCCTGCTGCGGGCCGCTCCGGGGCTGCGCGTGCTGGCCACCAGCCACGAGCCGCTGGGGGTGACGGGCGAGCACGTACGCGTGGTGCCGCCGCTGCCGGAGGCCGAGGCCGTACGGCTGTTCACGGCCCGGGCGAACGTCGGGGCGAGCCCGGCGGTGGCCACCATCTGCCGGCGGCTGGACGGCATCCCGCTGGCCCTGGAGCTGGCCGCCACGCGCGTTCGGGCGCTCGGAGTGCAGGAGCTGGCGGACCGGCTGGACGACCGGTTCCGGCTGCTCAACGCCGGGATGCGGGACGCGCCCGCCCGGCAGCGCACGCTCCGGGCGATGATCGACTGGAGCTGGGAGCTGCTGACCGGCGCCGAACGGGTGGTGCTGCGGCGGCTGGCCGTGCCCGCCGACGGGTGCACGCTGGAGGCCGCCGAGGAGATCTGTGCCGAGCCCGGCGTGGACGTGCTGGACACGCTGGCCAGGCTGGTGGATCGGTCGCTGGTGGTGCGCGTGGCGGGACCCCGGTTCCGGCTGCTGGAGTCCGTGGGGGCGTACTGCGTGGAGCGGTTGCGGGAGGCGGGGGAGCACGACCTGATCCGGGAACGCCACGCTCGCTACTACACCGCGCTGGCCGAGCGGGCGGACCTGCGGGGGGCGGGGCAGCGGGAGTGGCTCTCGCGGCTCGACGCGGAGAGCGCCAACCTGCGTCTCGCGCTGGCCGGCGCGGAGGCGTTGCGGCTGGTCAACGCGCTGGCCTGGTACTGGATTCTGCGCGGGCGGCTCCGGGAGGCACGGCGGGCCCTGTCGGCGGCGTTGAGCGGGGCCGCCGGATCCCCTTCGGGGGCGGTCGCCGCGCGGGCGTCGGTCTGGCTGGCCGGGGTCGAGCTGCTGATCGGGGAGGCGGCCTCGCCCGTGCGGCGGGGCGAGCTCGACCGCGCCGGGGCGGCGCTGGCCGACTGGCTGCTGAGCCACGTGCGCTGGGCGTACGGGGACCGGCAGGCGCACGAGGCGGCGGCGAACCGGGCGCTGGCGGCGTACGAGGCGCTGGGGGACCGGTGGGGGGTCGCGGCGGCCCTGTGCCTGCGGGCCAAGCTCGCCGTCGGGCGCGGCGACCTGGCGGGGATGGAGCGCGACGGGGAGCGGGGGCTGGCACTGTTCAGGGAGCTGGGTGACGCGTGGGGGCAGATCGAGGCCATGGACGTGCTCGACCGGGCGGCCGAGATCCGGGGGGACTATCCGCGGGTCGCGCGGCTGCGGGAAGAAGGGCTGCGGCTGGCGGAGGAGCTGGGGTTCGAGGTGTCGTTCAAGCTGGCCGGGCTGGGGCGGATCGCGTTGCTGGCGGGGGACTACGCGGGGGCCGACGACTACCACGAGCGGGCCCGGGTGCTGGCGGTGGAGCAGTCGTACAAGTCGGCGGAGGAGAACGCCCTGCTGGGGCTGGCCATGAGCGCGCGGCGGAGGGGGTGGTACGCGGAGGCGGAGGCGTACCTGCTGCCCGTGCTGGACTGGCTGCGGCAGGTGCGGGGGACGCCCGGGGTCGCGTTCATCATGGCCGAGCTGGGGTTCGCGGCCGAGCAGCGGGGCGACGCGGAGGCGGCGCTCGACCGGCATCGCGAGGGTTACGTGGCCGCGCGGGCCACCGGGGACCCGCGGGCGATCGCGCTGGCCCTGGAGGGGCTGGCCGGGGCCCTGTCGCTCTCCGACGCGGAGGAGGCGGCGGGGTTGCTCGGGGCGGCGACGGCCATCAGGCGGTCGGTGGGGGCGCCGCTGCCGGCGGGTGAGCGGCTGGACGTGGACCGGATCCTCGGGCGGCTGCGCGCCGCGCTCGGCGACGAGGCACTCGGGCGGGCGCTGGCCTCGGGGGAAAGGGCTCTGGCGTCAGGGGAACGGGTTTTTGCGTCAGGGGAACGAGCCCTGGCGTCAGAGGAGCGGGCCCCGGCCGTACGGGAGCTCGGTCCAGGCGAGCGGGAGCTCGGCTCAGGGGAGCGGGAATTCGGCGACCACTTCCCAGGCGCCCTCGGGGGACGGGCCCGCGTAGAGCCTGCCGCCCAGCGCCTCCACCCGCTCGGCCATCCCGACCAGCCCGAACCCGCCGCCGAGGCGGGACACCCGCGGGTCTGAGCCGGACCCGAAGTTGCGGACGCGCAGCACCACGAACCGCTCGTGGCGCCGCAGGTCCGCCTCCACCCAGGCGGTGCGGGTGGCGTGCTTGCGTACGTTCGTCAGGGCCTCTTGGAGCACCCGGTGCAGGGTCGTCATGACCTCCGGCGGCAGCGTACGGTCGTCCAGCCCCGGCCCGATCTCGAACGCCACCCTGGGCCCGTCCGACGAGAACCGGTCGGTCAGCATCCGCAGGTCGGCCAGCGTGACGCCCGGCTTGCGATTCGCGTCGTCCGCGGCGCGTAGCACCGTGACCATGCGCCGCATGGACGTCAGCGCCTCCGACCCCGCCGTCGCGATCGCGTCCAGCGCCGGCGCCACCGCCTCCGGGCGGGTCTCCGCGACCGTCCGCGCGGCCTGGGCCTGGACCACGATGCCCGTGATGTGGTGGGCGACCAGATCGTGGAGCTCGCGGGCCAGCTCCAGGCGTTCGGCCCGGCGTACCGAGTGGACCGCCTCCGTACGGCGCTCCTGCTGGAAGCGCAGGTAGCCGCCGACTCCGGCGGCCGTCGACCAGCCGGCGAACAGGATGAACGAGAACACCAGCCCCGCGTTCTGGTAGTCGCGCCCGCTCGCCTCCGACATCAGCACGATCAGCGCCACGCACGCCAGCACGGCCGCCCGGCGCACCGGCTCGACGTGCCGCAGCACCCCGATGAGCAGGATGAGCAGCGAGCCCGTCTCCGTCATGCCGGGCACGCCGTCGAGCCCGGTGCCCCCGATCGCCAGCGACGTGCCCAACGACAGGGCCAGCATGACGACGAAGCCCTCCAGCCGGTACCGGCGCCGCAGCACCACGGCCGTCATGCCGGCCGCGCCGCAGACGGGCACCAGCCACTGGAAGGTCCCGACGTCGTAGGCGATCACGAGGTCGACCAGCAGCATCGTGCCCAGCCAGCCGAGTACCGCGATCTCGCTGAGCCGGCGGAGCCAGTACACGACGCGTTTCGAGTCCCCCACGCCCCGAGCCTAGGCCGGAAGTCGGACAAGTCGTATCAACCGTTTGGCCGAGGGGGCTCGCCGGAGACCAGCCCTTCAGTGGAGGCGGCGGGCGGGGGGCTTCGCCGATGCTGGATATGTCGGAAGGGGACAGGGAAATGGTTGCCATCGGGTTCGTGCTGCTGGGTGTCGGACTGGTCGTCGGGGTGCTGCTCGCGCTCGCCGACCCCGTGCTGCTCTCCCGCATCAACGGGGAGCGCGCGGAGGGCGGTCGCGGACGGTTCATCAAGGCGGACGTCGTACGGCTCTCGCCCCGGTCAGGCGAGGACCGGCCCGAACCCAAGGCGGCCTGACGACCCGGCTCGCGCGGGCATGGTGCGCGAGCCCGAACGGGGAGCCGTTGGGGACGGTGCCCCCGTGAGCGGCCCGCGATCCGGTGGGGACCGGATCGCGGGCCGTCTTCGTACGGGTCTTCCGTTAACGTGGCCTGTATGAGCAACGGTTTTGAGACCCTGGCCATCCACGCAGGTCAGGAGCCCGACCCGCTGACCGGCGCGGTCGTGCCGCCGATCTACGCCACGTCCACGTACAAGCAGGACGGCGTGGGCGGCCTGCGGTCCGGATATGAGTACAGTCGCTCGGCCAACCCCACCAGGACCGCGCTCGAATCCGCGCTGGCCGCCGTGGAGGGCGGGGCGCGGGGGCTGGCGTTCGCGTCGGGGCTGGCCGCCGAGGACACCCTGCTGCGTACGGTGTGCAAGCCGCAGGACCACGTGATCATCCCGAACGACGCCTACGGCGGCACCTACCGGCTGTTCGCCAAGGTGCACCAGCGGTGGGATCTCCACTACGACCCCGTGCCGCTGCACGACCTCGACGCCGTGGCCGCGGCGATGACGCAGAAGACCAAGGTGGTCTGGGTCGAGACGCCCACCAACCCGCTGCTCGGCATCGCCGACATCGCCGCCCTGGCCCAGCTCGCCCACGACAACGGGTCGCTGCTGGTGGTGGACAACACGTTCGCCTCGCCCTACCTGCAGCAGCCCCTCAGCCTGGGGGCGGACGTCGTCGTGCACTCGACCACCAAATACGTGGGCGGGCACTCCGACGTGGTCGGCGGTGCGCTGGTGGCCGGCGACGCCGGGCTGGGCGATGAGCTGGCCTACCACCAGAACGCGATGGGGGCGGTGGCCGGGCCGTTCGACGCGTGGCTGACGCTGCGCGGGCTCAAGACGCTCGGCGTACGCATGGACCGCCACTGCGACAACGCCGAACGCGTCGTGGACCTGCTGCTCGCCCACCCGCGCGTGACCGAGGTGCTCTACCCCGGGCTGGCCGAGCATCCCGGCCACGAGGTGGCGGCCAAGCAGATGCGGCGGTTCGGGGGCATGGTGTCGTTCCGCGTCGCCGGGGGCGAGGCGGAGGCCGTCGCGGTGTGCGACCGGGCCAAGCTGTTCACGCTGGGGGAGTCGCTCGGGGGCGTCGAGTCGCTCATCGAGCACCCGGGCCGGATGACGCACGCCTCGGCGGCCGGGTCGCCGCTGGAGGTGCCGTCCGACCTGGTGCGGCTGTCGGTGGGCATCGAGACCATCGACGACCTGCTCACCGACCTCACCCAGGCGCTCGGCTGACTCCGGGGGGTCCCTGGCCGGCCGATACCTGGTCGGCCGGGGTCGCGCCGACCAGGCATGGGCTCATTCGGGAACCACCATCAGGAACAGAATCACCAGCCAGATCACCGACAGCAGCCCGCTGATGGCGGCGATCCGACCGTTCTGCACCTTCGCATCGTCGTCCGCGCTCTCGCTCGAGAGTGCATGGACGGCGGTGCGCAGGTCGCGGTCGATGATGACGAGCAGCACGGCGGCCACGATGAACAGCGTCATGGACGCCGTCATGTACCACTTGCCGAGCAGCCCGCCGCCCAGTGTCACGCCGAGCACCAGCCCGAACACGAACACACCCAGGCTGCCGAGGCTGTAGATCCTCGTCGTACGCTGGATGAACTGCAGAGCGGGCACGTTCTTGTTGCGGATGACGCGCGGCGCGGCCATCGTCGCGGCGGTGACCGGGCCGATCGTGAAGATCGCGAATCCGATGTGCAGCCAGAGAAGCAGGGACGACATGCCGGAGAGACTAGTCCCCGGCGATCTCGCTGGGGGACTCGACACTCTCTTTGCTCTCTGCGGAGCAGCGCATGCACAGCTCCGTGGCCGCCACCGCGACGACCATCAGCACAATGAGGAGAACCATGGCAATCATGGGTGCCCCTCCTTCCCCGTCTAGGACGTAAATATCGTCCGTAATGACTAGACGGCTGTGCAACGGAATAAGTTCGCCGCGGGTATGGTTGCTTGTCGTCGCTTTTTCCTTACCGATTGGGCACAAGGGGGTGCCGTCCGTGGCCATCAGGCACGTCGAGCCGTATACCGACGAGTGGCTGCAGCAGCCGTACAGCTACGTGCAGCAAGTCGTCGACCTGCTCGGACCCGAGGTCGTGGACTGGTGGGAGGGTCCGTGCGACCCCCGTGACGCCACCCTCAAGCTCTCCGACGGCACCGCGCTGGTGTGGGACGAGGAGAGCGGCTGGCGCCTCGGAGCCTTCGTCTCGGGCGGGCGCGGCCGGCACACGGAGCTGTCGGGCGTCCGCTACCTGGGCCACGGCCTGCTGCCGAAGCCGGAGCGCGTACCGTCGGCGCTGAGCGACGCGAGGGCGGGCGTGGGCGCGAGCTCGGCCTGGCGCCCCTGCTACCGCTCCCACCGCAACTGCCGTGACGGCTTCGACGTCGCGCTCGACTTCTACTCCCGCCTCATAGAGGCCTGAACCCGGGACAACCGTCTCGAATCCCCGGCCAATCGCATGGGCCTCCGCCGCTGACGCGCTCCGCGCGAGACCGGCTCCGGGCTCCCCTTACGGGGGAGCCGAACCCCGAGCCTGGGCCGGGGGCCGCATGATGGGCCCTTCCCGGCTGGGGACTGCAGGGCGCACGTCACGTGTGCGACGAGGGGCGCGGAGGAGAGCGATCAGCCGGTCCCGACCGACGCGCGATGAGGAGGCTGGGCGGTCACCGCGGGGTCAGTGGAGCACCAGCAGGATGTGCTCGTCCTCGCCGTGCTTGATCGTCCCCGACCGCTCGAACCCGTGCTTCTCCAGGAGCCGTACGGACGCGGTGTTCGCGTGGAAGGGATCGGCGTACAGCGGCCGGGTCTGCTCCTTGCCGAGGAAGAGCTCCATCGCCCGGGTGCCGACGCCCCGGCCCCAGAACGCCCGCCCGAACCAGTAGCCGATGAAGCGCCGGTCCTCCTCCCACCAGGCCACCAGGTTGCCCGCCAGGGCGCCGTCCACCACGACGGCCTGCACGAAGACGGTCGGGTCGCCGAGGACACGGGTCTTCCAGTGGCGCAGGAACGCCTCCCGCTCCCGGGGAGCGAATCTCGACCGCCGCACCGCCTCCGGGTCGTGCTCCTGCTCCAGGAACACCTCGAGGTCGGCCTCCACGACATCCCGCAACCGCACGTCATCGCTCATGCCGAGAGAGTTTGGCAGGCGGCACCGACAATTCGTGCGCGGGAGTGGTCAGCCGCCGCCGCGCGGTCTGTGGCGTCAGCGGGAGCGGCGCAGGCGGAGGAAGTCGCTGACGACGTACTCGCCCAGCCGGTCCGCGCTCGGCGAGAAGACGCGCCCGCCGTTCCTGCGGGCCACCTCGTCCACGAACTCCTTCAGCCGGTCGTCGGCCGCCAGCATGAAGATGTTGATCGTGGCGCGGCGGCGGGTCATCTTGTCCACCTCGGCCAGCGTGAGCTCCAGGGTCTCGTGGGAGGGCGGCCACTCGAACGCCGACTGCCCGTTGCGCATCAGGTGCGCCGTGGGCTCGCCGTCCGTGACCACCAGCACCACCGGCTCGAAGTCGGGGTGGCGATCGAGGTGGCGGCCGGCGATCAGGAGGGCATGGTGCAGGTTGGTGCCCTGGACCATGTCCCAGTCGAGGCCCGCCAGCTCGTCCGGCTGCAGCACCCTGGCGTAGTTGGAGAAGCCGATGATCTGCACGGCGTCCTGCGGGAACTTCGAGGCCACCAGAGCCTGCAGGGCCAGGGCCGTCTGCTTGGCGGCGGCCCAGGTGCCGCGCAGGGCCATCGAGTAGGACAGGTCCACCAGGAGGCAGACGGCCGCGGCGCTGCGCCGCTCGGTCTCGGCCACCTCGAAGTCGTCCACCGACAGCCGCACCCCGACCCGGTCGCCGAGCGCGACGCCGCCGCTGCGCACGCCGTTGACCAGCGTGCGCACGACGTCGATCGGCTGCTCGTCGCCGAAGCGCCAGGGGCGCGACGAGCCCGTCAGCTCGCCGGCCGAGCCCGCGTCGTGCTGCTCGTGGTCGCCGCGGCGGCCCGCGTCGAGCGAGGAGAACACCCGGCGCAGCGCGGTCTCGCCCAGGCGGCGTACGGCCTTGGGGGTGAGCTCCAGCTTGCCGCGGCGGCGCAGGAGGTAGCCCTGCTCCTCCAGCTCCCGCTCGATCCGCTTGAGCGCCTCCAGGTCGTCGACCGCCGAGCGGCCGAGCGCACGGCGTACGGCGGCCTCGTCGATGTCGTCGAGCCGCGCGCCCGGGTAGTCCTGGCGCAGGGCGGTCTCCAGCTGGGTCAGGTCGGCCAGCTCCTCCAGCGCCGTCACCGCGTCGCCCATGCCGAGCGGCTCCTCGCCGGTGAGGCGTTCGGGGGCGTTCCAGGCCAGGTCGGGACGGCGGGCGTAGAGGGCCTCGCCCAGGCGGCGCATCTGGTCGGACAGGCCGGCCTGGTCGAGCGTCTGGTTCATGAGGTTGGACAGCTCCTCGCGCTGGCGCGGGGTCATCGAGGCGAGCATGCGCTGCGTGGCGGCGGCGCGGCGGGCCAGGATGTCGACGAGCTCGTCCAGGTTGCGGGGCTTCTCGGGAAACAGATCGCCATATTTCGCCATGAAGGCGTCAAAGTCCGCCTGGGTGTGCTCGCCTCGGGAGTCCTTGTCGAGCATGTCGTTCAGGTCCGACATCATCTGGCGGACGCGTTCGAGGGCCTCGGGGTCGGGGTTGGCGAGCGCGTCGCGCAGGCCCTTGAACTGGCTGTCCAGGACCTCCCGGCGCAGCAGGTCGCGCAGCTCCTCGAAGGTCTGGCGGGCCGCCGCCGAGCGCCAGTCGTACGTGCTCAGCTCCTGGATCGCGCTGGCGGTGTCCTCCGGCAGGCCGTCGAGCCCGGCCTCCCGCAGCCGCGCGTCGTCCGACGGGTCGGGGAACAGCTCGGCCCGCTCCTGCCCGATCGCCTTGTCCAGCAGCGCCCTGGCCCGCTCCAGCGTGCCGTCCAGGCGCCCGCGCTCGCGCAGGTCACGGCGGCGCCTGCGCACCTCCCTGAGCATGTCGTCGAGCCCGCGGCGCTCCTGCGCGCCGGGCAGGCCGCGCTTGAGCAGGTCACGCAGGGCGTGGACCGGCGTCGAGCCCGACAGGATGGCATCGCCCATCTCGTCGAGCGCCGCGCGTACGTCATAGGGAGGGGCCAGGGGGTCGGGGCCGTCGTGGAATTCGCCATAGCGGAAGGCCATCACGAAACCACGCTAACCCGAGAAATGCCTTCATGTGTGGACATGGAATTTCAGGCGTCGCCGAAGACCTCCCACACCTGGTCCAGGGAGTCCACGCCCGGCGTGTAGTCGATCTTCACGAGGACGGGGTACCGGGCGCCCTTGAGCGCCTTCGTCAGGTCCGTCCACGTGCACTGCTTCTTGCCGAGACCGTTGCGGTCCGCGTTGACCGGCCGGCCCGTCAGCCAGCCGTCGCCGCACCGGGCGGTGGTGCGGTAGAAGACCGTCGAGTACGAGTAGCCCAGCTTGATCTTCTTTCCGCCGGTCGCGAACACGACGGTCGTGTCGTTGACGCGCTTCAGCGTGCCCGTGGCCGAGCGCCCGCCGGGCCAGTCGGCGACCAGGATCTCGTTGACCCTGGTGGCCTTGCCGCCCCGGTGTTCGACGCGCACCGGCACGGGCCCGCGCCCCAGCGACGCGCGCAGGTGGGCGGGTGCGCAGGCGGTGCGGCCCAGGCCCTTGGCGTCCAGGGCGACCTGGCCCTCGGTCTCCTTCAGGTCGCACGCGACCGTGACCCGTGCGTACGCGGCCCCGGTGTAGTCGAGCCGCAGCTCCTTGGCCCCGGACAGGGTTTTGAGCCGGTGGAGCACGTTGCCCTGCCGGGTGAGGCGGGTGGCCGTCTTCGGCACGATCCGGAGGTGCCCCTTGCCGTCGGACCAGGCGTACCCGTACGCGGAACTGGCGGCCTGGGCGGGGGCGGTGAAGGCGCTCAGGGCGAGGGCGGCGGCGGTGGCACAGACTAGCGGGCGCATGGGCGGTCTCCCCCGACGGAGTGATGAACTACTCACTATGACGCGGGAGACCGCCGACATGTTCACGTCCGGTAGACGGTCACTCCATCAAGGTCTTCCTTGGACAGGCGCCGCATGAGGTAAAGACCCTCCAGCGCGAACTCCAGAGCGGCGGCGGCGTGCCCCGGCGACTCCTCGCCCGCGCCCATGCCCAGCCGCGACATGACCTTGGCCAGGCCCGTGACGGGACCGATGCGGTGCAGCAGCTCCCCTGCGGGCACCAGATCGCCGGACTCCACCTGGTTGCCCTCGGCGAACTTGTCGGTCACCGGAGACAGGTCCATGCCGCCCAACCGGCTCCTGAACGTCTCCGCCGTCGCCCGCCGCAGCAGGTGGGCGAGGATGTCGGTCTCCCGGCCCTCCTCGCTGACCTCGAACTCCACCTTGCCCCGCAGGCTGTGCACGACGCAGGCCAGGTCCACCACGCGCGTCACCGCCTGCTCCTCGCCCGTGATCGCCGCCCGGCGCACGGCGGAGGCGGCGGCGGTCTCGGCCGCGGCGATCGAGAAGCGCGCCGACACGCCGGAACGGGCGTCCACGGCGGTCGACTCGCGGACCAGCCGGGTGAAGCGGGCGATCACCTCGATCAGGTGCTCGGGGACGTCGGCCCCGATGTCCGGCACGGACTCCTGGCGGATGAGCGTGAGCTCGTCCTCGACGGTCTGCGGGTAGTGGGTGCGGATCTCGGCGCCGAAGCGGTCCTTCAGCGGCGTGATGATCCGGCCCCTGTTGGTGTAGTCCTCGGGGTTGGCGCTGGCGATGAGCAGGATGTCGAGCGGCAGCCGCAGGTTGTAGCCGCGCACCTGGATGTCGCGCTCCTCCAGCACGTTGAGCAGCGACACCTGGATCCGCTCGGCCAGGTCGGGCAGCTCGTTGACCGAGAAGACGCCGCGGTTGGTGCGCGGGACCAGGCCGTAGTGGACCGTCTCGGGGTCGCCCAGCGTGCGCCCTTCGGCGATCTTGATGGGGTCGACGTCGCCGATCAGGTCGCCCACGGAGGTGTCGGGCGTGGCCAGCTTCTCGCCGTAGCGCGAGTCGCGGTGCTTCCACGCCACCGGCAGCTCGTCGCCCAGCTCCCGCGCCAGGGTCTGGCAGCGCGTGCACGCCGGCGCGTACGGATGGTCGTTGATCTCGCAGCCCTCGACCACCGGCGTCCATTCGTCGAGCAGGCCGGTGACCGTGCGGATGAGCCGGGTCTTGCCCTGGCCGCGCTCGCCGAGGAGGACCAGGTCGTGCCCGGCGAGCAGGGCCCGCTCCAGGTGTGGCAGGACGGTGTCGTCGAAGCCGACGATGCCGGGGAAGCGGGGCTCGCCCGACCGCAGCCTGGCCAGCAGGTTTTCCCGGACCTCGGCTTTGACGGTGCGATGAACGTGGCCGCTCTCTCGCAACTCGCGGAGAATACGTGGCTGATGCACGGGAACGAGACTACGTCCCCCGCGAGGAATGTGGCAGAGACTTTCGCATCTGGCGGAGATTTCGGATCTTGACTATTGCGTGACGGTTCGTGCGCGTGCTTGTCCCTTTAGTGGGGAGAATCGGGCCTAGGGAACTTGGACATGTCGAGGGAGGCGAGATCCGTGGCCGTGTTGACAAGCCGCTTCGCCGACGGCCTCGCCGTGGGTTCCGACCTGGTGGAGGCCGCGGAGAACGCCGTCGGCCAGGCACTGTCGAGGCTCAGCGGCCAAGCCGACTTGGTCTGCTTCTTCATTTGCGGGGACGATCCCGAGGACGTCGCGCGGGCCGGTGAGGCCGCGATGAAACTCGCGCCCGAGGCACACGTGATCGGATGCAGCGCCACTGGAGTGATCGGCGACGGGCAGGGAGTGGAGCTGACGCCCGCCGTGAGCGCCTGGGCGGCGACCCTGGACGGGGCGCGGCTGACCACGTTCGCGCTGGAGACGCTGACGGCCGAGGACAGGTTCGTGGTGGTCGGGCTGCCCGAGCGGGGCGGGGACGACCATGTGGCGATCCTGCTGGCCGATCCGTACACCTTTCCGACCGACGCCTTCGTCGAGCGCTCGGTCGACGTGCTGGGCGACCTGCCGCTGATCGGCGGGCTGGCGAACGGGTTGCAGGGGCGGGGCTCCGTACGGCTGTTCGCCGACGGCGAGATCTACACCGAGGGCGCGATCGGCGTGCTGCTCAGCGGGCCGGTCAAGATCAGCACCGTGGTCAGCCAGGGCTGCCGCCCGATCGGCCCGAGCATGGTGGTCACCGCGTCGGAGGACAACCTGCTGCTGGAGCTGGCCGGCCAGCCGGCGCTGGCCCGGCTGGAGGACATCGTCAGCGACCTGGACGAGGACGACCGCGAGCTGGTCGCCTCGGGCCTGCAGATCGGGCTGGCCATGGACGAGTACGCCGAGCGCCACGAACGCGGCGACTTCCTCATCCGCGGCGTCATCGGCATCGACCCCGAACGCGAGGCCGTGGCCATCGGCGACATCGTGGAGGTCGGCAGGACCGTACGCTTCCAGGTGCGCGACGCCGCCACCGCCGACGAGGACCTGTACGACCTGCTCGACGCCCACCGCGAGGAGCTGGGCAAGGTGGACGGGGCGCTGCTGTTCTCCTGCAACGGGCGGGGCTCGGCCATGTTCGGCACCGCCGACCACGACCCGGTCGCCCTGCGCGACACGCTGGGGCCCATCGGCGTGGCGGGCTTCTTCGCGGCCGGCGAGGTCGGTCCCGTCGCGGGCCACAACCACGTGCACGGGTTCACGGCCTCCGTCCTGGTCTTCTCCAGCGCCACCGCCGGCCCATGACCCCGTGCGGTGCGGCGGGCCGCCCGTGATCCTCGCGATCGACGTCGGTGGCACCAAGATGGCCGCCGGCCTGGTCGGCCGCGACGGCACGGTGACCCGGTCCAGGCGGGTCGCGACCCCGCAGGGCGCGGACGCCGAGACTCTCTGGCGGACCCTCATGGACCTCGTCGAGCCCCTGGCGCAGGGCGCCGAGGGGGTGGGGGTGGGCTGCGGCGGACCCATGACCTGGCCGGAAGGGGAGGTCTCGCCGCTGAACATCCCGGGCTGGCGCGACTTCCCGCTGCGCGCCCGGCTGGCGGCGCTGTTCCCCGGTTTACCGGTACGCCTCCACAACGACGCGATCTGCCTGGCCGTGGCCGAGCACTGGAAGGGCGCCGGGCAGGGCAGCGACGACATGCTCGGCATGGTGGTGTCCACGGGCGTGGGCGGCGGGCTGATCCTGAACGGGCGGCTGGTCAACGGCAGGACGGGCAACGCCGGGCACATCGGGCACGTGGTGGTCGAGCCGGAGGGCGGCCCCCGCTGCGGCTGCGGCGGCCACGGCTGCCTGGAGGCCGTCGCCAGAGGCCCGGCCCTGGCCGCCTGGGCCCTTGACCAGGGCTGGGTGCCCAGCGGCGGCACCGCCCCGACCCATGCTCCCGGCGGCGGCACCGCCCCGACCCATGCTCCCGGCGGAGTCACCGCCGCGCCCCATGCTCCCGGCGGCGGCGAGACGGTCCACCGCCCTGGGACCGTGAGCGGGCCCACGAGAGCCGATGAGGCCGTGGGTGCCGTGACGGGTGCCGTGACGGGTGACGCGACGTACCGGGAGGACCGCGGGGTGACGGCGCGGGGGCTGGCGGCGGACGCGCTGGCCGGGGACCCGGTCGCGGTGCGGGCGATGCGCCGGGCCGGGCGGGCCCTGGGCGTCGCGATCGCCTCCGCCACCCACCTGTGCGACCTGGACCTGGTCACCGTCGGCGGCGGGCTCTCCCAGGCCGGGGAGCCGCTCTTCGGCCCGCTGGAGGAGGCGCTGCGGGAGCACGCCCGGATGGGGTTCGCCCGCCGCGTCAAGGTCATGCCCGCCGCCCTCGGCCAGGAGGCGGGCCTGGTCGGCGCCGCCGCCCTGCTCCTGGCCGGGGACCGCTACTGGGACGACTGCCGGGACGACGCACCGCGTACATGACGCGGTGCATGACGGGGCACATGACGGGGCATATGACAGGCCCGGCGGCCCCCGCTGCTCGGGAGGGACCGCCGGGCCCGGGAACGGCGCGTCAGCCGTTCTGTGTGTTCAGGCTCGGCCCCTGCTCCTCCGTACCGGAGTCGAGGCCGGGCCCGTCGTCCTTCCGCTCGTTGGTGCCACCGGACCCGGGAGGAGGCGCCGGCAGCGTGGTGGTCTCGCACGGCGCGACCGCACCCTTGACGACCTCCAGCGCCGTCGCGAACGGCGGCTGGTCGTCTCCTTCCTTGCTCTTTGAGACGGCCAGGACCAGCGTCGAGCCGGCCGGCACCTGCCCCTTCTCGATCTTGAAGGCGATCCCGTCGCCGTCCCTGCCGATGCTCGTCGCGAACTGCCCCTGACCGCCCCCACGCTCCCCGCGCGGCTGCTTGCAGGTCTGCCCCTCAGGCAGGTAGTCCACCACCGCCCGCACCCCGGCGTCGGCCAGCTCGGCCTCCAGCCCGTCGGGGTCGCTGAACGAGTGGATCCGCACGCTGACCCCGCCGTCGGAGCCCGTGGTCACCGCGTACGCCGGGCTGCCGGTGAGCCCGGTCAGCACCGCCACCGCCGTGGCGGCCGCCGCGACCCCCGCCACCGCGGCGGACAACCCCACGAGGCGCCGCCGGGAGCGCCGAACCGGTGTCACAGTGGTCATCCTGTCCTCCGCCGTCCTCGTCGTGATCTCATCCTTGAGTGCACTGAGAAGGCGATCTTCGAAGTTGCTCATGTCTGTCCTTCCAGGTACACGGCCGATGGCGAAGCGACGCTCTCAAGGGCACGTCTGGCCCGGTGCAATCTGACCCGTGCGGTCACCTGCCTGATGCCCAGGGCCGCGGCGGCTTCCGTGACGGTGAGCTGGTCGATCGCGACGAGTTCCAGAACCGCGCGCTCGCCCTCCGGCAGGCCCTCCATGGCCTCCAGAGCGCTGCGCATCCGGCGCTCGGCGTCGATCCGCTCCTCCATCCGGGCGAGATCGTCGTCGTCCATCAGCCGGCGGCCGGCGACGCGGCCGGCCGCCCGCGCCTCCCGTGCCGCCTTGCGATACTGGGCCGACACGACGTTGCGCGCGACGCCGTACAGCCACGCGATCTCGCTGCCCCGTCCGGGCACGTACGTGTCCGCGGAGTCGAGCACCGCCAGAAAGATGTCCGCCGTCAGGTCCGCTGCCAGGTGAGGATCGCTCACCCGGCGCACCACGAACCTCATGACGGCATCGACGTGGCGGCGATAGAAGGCCTCAAAGGCCGCGGGGTCCTCATGGAGGCGCACTGGCCTCGCTCCCTTCGTCGTTCGCCCTTACACCTGTTCTTGGACCGAGCGACGAAAAGCGTTTCCGGGCGGGGTCAGGCGGGGCGTCTGGGCTGGAAGAGCCAGGCGTCGAAGAGCCCGTTGAGGTCCTTGCCGGACAACCGCTCGGCGAGGTCGACGAACTGCTCCGTCGTGACGTGACCGTAGCGGTGCTCGGCAGCCCACGTCCTGAGCAGGGTGAAGAACGTGGCGTCGCCGATGGCCTTGCGCAGGGCGTGCAGGGTCATGCCGCCGCGCGTGTAGACCGACTGGTTGAACAGGTCGTCGGGCTTCGCGCGCCCCGGGGGATATTTCCACATCGGGTCGTCGGCGGGGCGCTGGTGGAAGTCCCTGAAGAACGACTCCGCGGTCTTCTTGCCCTTGTGCTCGGACCACAGCCACTCGGCGTAGGTGGCGAAGCCCTCGTTGAGCCAGAGGTCCTTCCACCGCCGGATGGTCAGGCTGTTGCCGAACCACTGGTGGGCCAGCTCGTGCGCGATGATCGTCTCACCGGGGTCGAAACCGCCGTAAAGGGGCTTGGTCTGGTTTTCCAGCGCGTAGCCGGCGGAATAGTCGTCCACCACGCCGCCCGTCGAGGAGAACGGGTAGGGGCCGAAGACCGTGGACCAGTAGTCGGTGATCTCGGCCGAGGCGGTGTAGAGGTCGTTGAGCGAGGCCTTGAACTTGGGGTCGGCGGCGGCCAGGTTGGCGATGCCGGCCGCCGTGTTGCCCTGGCGCAGCTCGAACTTGCCCAGCGTGGCCGTGGCGAGGTAGGTCGCCATCGGGTGGCGCTCGCGCCACCGGTAGGTGGTCTTGCCGCCGGAGGTGGTGGGCTGCCCGGCCGGCTCGCCGTTGGCCAGGGCGGTCACGCCGGCGGGCACGGTGATCGTGAAGTCGAACGTGGCCTTGTCGGAGGGGTGGTCGTTGTTGGGGAACCAGGTCTTGGAGCCGTTGGGCTCGGAGGCCACGAAGGCGCCGTCGGAGGTCGGGATGAAGCCGTAGGTGCCCAGGTTGGCGTTGTTCGTGGCCGGCTTGGGCAGGCCGGAGTAGGTGACCTTGACGGTGAAGGGGGTGTTGCCGTCGATCGCCTGTGGCGGCCGCACGGTCAGCTCGTCGCCCTGCCGGGTGAACGTGGCGGGGGAGCCGTCGACGGAGACCTCGCGCACGGTGAGCCCGGCGAGGTCGAGGTTGAAGCTGGTCAGCTCCTGGGTGGCGCCGGCGTGGATGGTGGTCACGCCCTCCAGGCGCTTGGTGGTGGGGGTGTAGTCGATGGCCAGGTCGTAGTGGGAGACGTCGTAGCCGCCGTTGCCGTCGGTCGGGAAGTCGGGGTCGCCGATGCCGGGCGCGCCCGCGCGGTGGTCGGCGGGCAGGTGGTGCCCGGTGGGCGGTGGCTCGTCGGCGGGAGAGCAGGCGAGCACGCTGATGAGCGTCGCGAGCATGGCCACCCCGCGTCTGTCGAAACGCATCGGCGAACGAGCCCCCTTCAGATCGTGACCAGAATATTACGCTGGGTCAGGCGTTCACGACGACCGTCCGTGCGGCCTTGTCGTGCAGGGCCTGTTTACGGGGGTCGAAGAGGATCCAGCCGAGATCCAGCAGGGGTCCGACGCAGCAGAGCCATTCGAGCAAGGTCGCCACGGCCTGCCGGACCGCCGCCTGCCCCACGCCTATCCTCCCGCCGTGCTCCTGCACGACACGCATGCCGAACAACTTCTTGCCCAGCGTCTGACCATTCCAGAAGGCGTGCAGGAGCCAGAAGTACAGGAAGGCCACGAGGCTGGCCACGAAGGTGTGCTCCACCGGATAGCGGTCCCAGGCACCCCTGCTCTCGTCCCAGACGTAGTCCCAGCTCGTCCAGGTGAACGGGGCGGAGGCGATGTTGATGATGAGCCAGTCGAGGACGCCGGCGAACAGTCGCCGCCAGCGTCCCGCCAGCCCCGGCGGCGACAATCCCATGATTTCTGGATGACCGCCACAAAGTCGGGACAAACTAAAGGTTGCCCCTGCGTTCCTGCTCGCGCTCGATGGCCTCGAACAGCGCCTTGAAGTTGCCCTTGCCGAATCCGAGCGAGCCGTGCCGCTCGATGAGCTCGAAGAAGACCGTGGGCCTGTCCTGCACCGGCTGGGTGAAGATCTGCAGCAGGTAGCCGTCCTCGTCGCGGTCCACGAGGATCTTGCGCCTCTTCAGCTCCTCGATCGGCACGCGCACCTGCCCGATGCGCCCGCGCAGCTCGGGGTCGTCATAGTACGAGTCCGGCGTGTCCAGGAACTGGACCCCGGCCGCCCGCATGTGGTCCACCGTGGTCAGGATGTCGTTGGTGGCCAGCGCGATGTGCTGCACGCCCGGGCCGCCGTAGAACTCGAGGTACTCGTCGATCTGCGACTTCTTGCGGCTGACGGCCGGCTCGTTGAGCGGGAACTTGACCTTGCGCGTGCCGTCGGCCACGACCTTGGACATCAGCGCCGAGTACTCGGTGGCGATGTCGTCGCCGACGAACTCCGCCATGTTCGTGAAGCCCATGACGTTGCGGTAGAAGTCCACCCACTCGTCCATCTTGCCGAGCTCGACGTTGCCGACGCAGTGGTCGACGGCCTGGAACAGCCGCCCGTGCTTGGTCGCGGGCGGCGCCACCAGCGGCTCGGCGGGGGCGTAGCCCGGCAGGTAGGGCCCGCCGTAGTTGGACCTGTCGACCAGCGTGTGCCGGGTCTCGCCGTACGTGGCGATGGCCGCGAGCACCACCTTGCCGTGCTCGTCCTCCACCGTGTACGGCTCCACCAGCCCCTTCGCCCCGTGGGCGACCGCGTAGGCGTAGCCCCCCTCCACGTCGGGCACCTCGATGGCCAGGTCCACGACCCCGTCACCGTGCTCGGCCACGTGCCGCGCCAGGTCCGTGCCCGGGCGGATCGAGGCCCGGAACTCGAACGTGGCGCTGCCCGAGGTCAGCACGTACGCGGCCACGTCCGGGCTGCCGTTCTCCGGGCCCCGGTAGGCGACCAGCCGCATCCCGAAGGCGGTCGAGTAGTAGTGAGCAGCCTGCTTGGCGTTGCCCACGGCGAACACCACGGCGTGCATGCCATTGACCGGAAAGACATCACTCATACCGCCAACTCTCGATTTATCTGGACGAGTTGCGCAAGAGTTACCTCAATGAGTGCACAATCTGCCTAGTCTCCCGGCGAATCGTCCGGTAGATCTGTACACCATGACGATCGACGATCTCGACGCCCGGCTGATCGCCCTCCTGACCGCCGAGCCCCGCCTGGGCGTGCTGGAGTGCTCGCGGCGGCTCGGCGTGGCCCGTGGCACGGTCCAGGCCAGGCTCGACCGGCTCATCGACAGGGGAGTGATCACCGGCTTCGGCCCCGACGTGTCGCCGGAGGCGCTCGGCTACGACGTCACCGCGTTCGTGAGCATGGAGATCAGGCAGGTGGCCGGGCACGATCCGGTGGCCGACCGGCTGGCCCGCATCCCCGAGGTGCTGGAGGTGCACACGATCACCGGGGACAGCGATCTCCTGTGCCGCGTGGTTGCCCGGACCAACGCTGATTTGCAGCGGGTTATCGACTTGATCGTTGATGTTCAGGGCGTACTCAGGACTAATTCGATCATCGCCCTCGACACCCCGGTTCCCTACCGAGTGCTGCCTTTGGTCGCCGATGTTCCGCGTCGAGGCGGGCGCTAGTCGTACTATCGCTAAGGGACGAGGCACCATTGTCGATCGTTTACCCTTGGCATCCGCCCAGCTTGCGGGGGTTGGGCGACGCTTGACGAGGGGGTCGAGGGGTGCGGAGTGGTGGTGGTAACGGGATGCGAAAGCGGCGGATTCTCCGAGTTCTACTGATTTCTATTGGCACGGGAATCCTCGTACTAGCCGGGCTTTTCGCGATTGCTTGGGCGTTGACTCCTATTCCCGACACGACCCAGAAGCAGGCCACCGCGCAGGGCTCGGTGATCTATTACCGCGACGGCAAGACCGTGCTCGCCCGACAGGGGATCGACCGCAGGAACATCGAGCTCGCCAAGGTGCCCAAGCACGTGCGCGACGCGGTCATCGCGGCCGAGAACCGCTCGTTCTACGAGGACGCCGGCGTCTCGATCAAGGGCACCGGGCGGGCCGTGTGGTCCACCCTCACCGGGCAGCAGCTCCAGGGCGGCTCCACGATCACCCAGCAGCTCGTCCGCAACTACTACAGCGGGCTGAGCCAGGAACGTTCCGTCACCCGCAAGTTCAAAGAGATCCTCATCGCGATGAAGGTCGACCAGTCCAAGTCGAAGGACTGGGTGCTGGAGCAGTACCTCAACACGATCTACTTCGGCCGGGGCGCCAACGGCGTCCAGTCGGCCGCCCGCGCCTACTTCGGCAAGGACGTCGAGAAGCTGACCGTGGCCGAGGGGGCCTACCTGGCGGCGGTGATCCAGCAGCCGAGCCGCTTCGCCGACCCCAAGGGCTCCGACCTGGTGGCGGCCCAGGAGCGCTGGCAGTCGGTGATCAACGCCATGGGCCAGACGGGCGCGCTGCCGGCCGAGCGGGCGGCCGCCGAGAAGTTCCCCACGCTGAAGGCGCCGAAGAAGCCGTTCGAGCTCAAGGGCCAGGCCCAGTACATGCTGGAGCAGGTCACCGCCGAGCTCAACCGGCGCGGCTACACCGACGAGGACATCAACGGCGGCGGGCTCAAGATCGTCACGACGTTCGACAAGAAGCTCATGCAGGCGGCCGAGCGGGCGGTCGCGGACGTCCTGCCGGACGACACGCCCAAGAAGGTACGCACGGGGCTGGCGGCCGTCGATCCCGCCACGGGCGAGGTCGTGGCCTTCTACGGCGGGCGGCCGTCCCAGTCGAAGTACTACGACAGCGCGTTCTCGGCCAAGGTGATGGCCGGGTCCACGTTCAAGCCGTACACGCTGGCCGCCGCCCTCAACAACGGCTTCGAGCTGTCCACCAGGGTCGACGGCAACTCGCCGCTGCGCGTGGCCTCCGCGTCCCAGGAGATCCCCAACGACGGCGACCGCTCGTACGGGCAGATCAACCTGATCAGCGCCACCCAGAACTCCGTCAACACCGCCTTCGTGGACCTCGGCCAGAAGGTGGGCCTGGACAAGGTCGCCGAGACCGCCGAGGCGGCCGGGATCCCGGCCGCCCAGCTCGACCAGCACAAGAGCGCCGCCGCCTTCCCGCTCGGCGTGGCCTCGGTCAGCGCCGTCCAGAACGCCTCCGGCTTCTCCACCTTCGCCAACAAGGGCGTGCACGTGGAGGCCCACGTGGTCAAGTCGGTGACCGACGCGAAGGGCCGCAAGGAGGTCGTCAAGCCGGTCGCGACCAAGGTGGTCAGCGAGCAGGCCGCCGCGGACACCGCGTACGCGATGCAGCAGGTCGTCAAATACGGCACCGGCACCGCCGCCCGGCTCTACGACCGCCCGGTGGCGGGGAAGACGGGCACCACCGACGACTCCAAGTCGGTCTGGTTCAACGGCTTCACGCCGCAGCTCGCGGTGGCGGTGGACATGTTCCGCGACGACAACGCCACGGTCACCATCCCCGGCTACGGGACGCAGTTCGGCGGCCAGCTGCCCGCGCAGATCTGGCGGGCGTTCATGACCGAGGCGATGGCGGGCAAGCCGGTCGAGGAGTTCCCGGAGCCGTCGGAGTACGGCTGGTCCTCCGACTACTCCGAGCCCGGCCAGGACAGGGACGTGCCCGGTTACGAGTACACGCGGCCGGAGAGCCCGGACGACTGGGACCAGCCGGAGCCCGACTTCAGCGAGCCGCCGTTCACGGACCCGCCCGTCACGGAGGGCCCCGACGACAACGAGCGACCGGACGAGCAGCCGGAGGAGACCGCCCCGCCGCCCACGCAGGTGCCCGACCAGCCGACGGTCCAGCAGGACGGCGACCCGGGCGGCGGCAGGAGCCGCCAGCCCACGGGATGACGGCTCCTCGGGCGGTCAGCCGGCTCGGCCCGCAATGACGCGGGTCGTCGGCCGGACGGCTCGCCCGCGACGCCTCGGGCGGTCAGCCGGCCAGCTCGGCCCGCAGCGCCTTGACCGTCGTCACGGGCATGCGGCAGGTGAAGCCCCGGCACACGTAGGCGGCCGGTGCGTCGCCGACCAGCCCGCGGCCCTCCAGCAGCGCCGGGAAGGCCGCCTCCCGCGGGACGAGCGGATCGCCGGTGCCCCGGTCGCCGCCGTCGTCCCGGCCGAGCGCCACGACCAGCCCGGGCGCGTCCGCGAGCAGCGCCTCCCGGTGCAGCGCGGCCGTGCGCGGATCGTCGGCCGGGCCCACGACGGCCACCTCCACGGGCCCCGACAGCGCCGCCCGCGCCACGGCCAGCCCCCACCCCGCGAACCTGGCATGCCCGGTGGCCAGCACCGACACGGTGCCCAGGGCGGCGTGAGCGGCCTCCCGGTGGCGCGTGGAGCCGGTCAGGGCGCCGTAGGAGAGCAGCGCGCCGGCGGCCGCGTACTGGCCGGAGGGGGTGGCGTTGTCCGTGGGGTCCTGCGGGCGCTGGAAGAGCCGCTCGGCGTCGTCGGCGGTGTCGTAGAAGCCGCCCGTCCCGTCGGCGAACCGGTCGAGCACGGTGTCCAGCAGCGAGCCCGCCAGCCGTAGCCACCTGGCCTCGCCGGTCACGCCGTACAGGGAGATCAGGCCCTCGGCCAGGTTGGCGTAGTCCTCCAGCACCCCGGCGTTGGTGCCCGCCCGGCCGTCCCTGGAGGTGCGCAGCAGCCTGCCGTCCGCCATGTGCGTGCCGGCGAGCAGCTCCGCCGCCGCCGTGGCCGCCGCCACCAGGTCGGGCCGCTCGAAGACGACCCCGGTCTCCGCCAGGGCAGCGATGGCCAGACCGTTCCAGGAGGCCACGACCTTGTCGTCGCGCCCCGGGCGCACCCGGCGCTCCCTGGCGGCCAGCAGCCGGGCCCGCACGTCCGCGTGGCGCGCCGGGTCCTCGGGGTCGCGCAGGAGCTGCAGCACGGACGTTCCGTGCTCGAAGGTGCCCGTCACCTCGAACAGCTCCGCCGCCCACCGGCCGTCATCCTCGCCGAGGACCTCGGACAGCTCCTCGGGCGTCCAGACGTAGAACTTGCCCTCCACGCCCTCGCTGTCGGCGTCGAGCGCGGAGGCGAAGCCGCCCTCGGGCGTACGCAGCTCGCGCAGCAGCCAGTCCGCCGTCTCCAGCGCCACCCGCCGCGCCAGGTCGCCCCCGCCCGCCTTCCACCAGTGCGTGTAGACGCGCAGCAGCAGGGCGTTGTCGTAGAGCATCTTCTCGAAGTGCGGGACGACCCACCCCGAGTCCACGCTGTAGCGGGCGAACCCGCCGCCGAGCTGGTCGTACATCCCGCCGCGGGCCATCGCCTCCAGCGTCCTGCCGCTCATCTCGCGCTCGCCGGAGCGCAGCAGGAACTCCAGCACCATCGACGGCGGGAACTTGGGCGCCCCGCCGAACCCGCCGTCGGCGGCGTCGAACGACTCCCGCAGGTTGCGCACCGCCTGCCGCAGCGTCTCCTCGCCCGGCAGCGGCCCGCTGGGCAGCGTGGTGTTCTCGTTGAGCGCCTGCACCACCTTCGACCCCTGCAGCAGCACGGACTCCCGGTCACCCGTCCACACGTTGTGCACCTCGGTGAGCAGGCGCTGGAAGTGCGGGCGCGGGAAGTAGGTGCCGCAGTAGAAGGGATGCCCGTCGGGCGTCGCGAAAACGGTCATCGGCCAGCCGCCCTGACGGGTCATGGCCTGCGTGGCGCCCATGTAGACGGCGTCCACGTCGGGCCGCTCCTCGCGGTCGACCTTGATGTTGACGAAGTGCTCGTTCATCAGCCGCGCGGTGCCGGGGTCCTCGAAGCTCTCGTGCGCCATGACGTGACACCAGTGGCACGCCGAATAGCCCACGCTGATGAGCAGCGGCACGTCCCGGCTGCGGGCCTCCGCGAACGCCTCCTCACCCCACGGATGCCAGTCCACGGGGTTGTCCGCGTGCTGGAGCAGGTAGGGGCTTGTCGCGTCTTTCAAGCGGTTCATCAGGACCTCCCCCAACCAGCCTAGAGGGCGCCGCACTCCCGTTCCGGGAGCAGGTCGGCACAGGCTGACTCCGGCGGCCGGTACGGCGTAGGTTACGGGGCGTGGATATGGACTTCGTCTGCGCCCACGCCGGCCGTCCGGCGACCGCCGTCACGCGCCGGGACGTGGCCCGCGCGCTGCTCGCCGTACCGTCGGGAGTGGCCCTCGTGGCGCTGCCCGACCTGCGGCGGGCCATGATGGCGGCGGGCAACCCGCTCTCCGTCGCGTTCTGGGAATCCGCCAAGGCGACCCTCAGCTCGATCGAGGCGGGGGTGGCCACGGTCGGTGACGTGCAGCGGTGGGTCGAGTCCACCGGCACCGAGCCGATCCTCATGACGCCCAGCTACTTCGTCTGGCCGGAGGAGGACGAGCGCGGGCCCGTGGCGGCCGAGATGTTCGCGCGGCTGGTCGCGTACCTGGAGGAGCGGGTCGAGTCGGGAGAGATCGACCCCGACGCGCTGGCGGCGGGCGAGCAGGAGGCCCGCGGGGCGTACGAGGAGCTTCAGGAGCGCTGGCTGAGCACGCCGCTGCCCGACGGCCGGGTGCCGGGGTTCGCGGTCAGCGACGAGCAGGACGAGGAGCTGTTCGCGGCCTGGGACGAGGAGGAGGCGTTCGCGCTGTCGGAGCTGCGGCGCATCCTCGCGGACCTGCCCAAGCAGCCCGAGCTGCCCGGGGAGGAGCTGGAGGCGGCCGCGGTACGCCTGCGCGCGCTGCTGGCCCTGCCCGGCTACCCCGCCAACGTGCTGCGGGCCTGTGCGGGGTTCGAGGACCGGCCGCTGCCCGACGACGACCTGGAGCTGTGGCTGACGGTGGCGGCGGGCGTCGCGGGGCCCGTCTCGGACCTGTCCGAGGGCGCGGACGTGCTGGAGGAGTTCGCCGACCTCGACGGGGAGCTCAGCGAGGAGGACACGGCGCTGGCCAACCTCTGCGCGATCCAGCACGCGGACTGGCTGGCCGGGGTGGCGGCGCTGGTCAGGATGGGGCCTGGGGTGCTGGCCTCGCCCGAGCGGATGGCGCGGCTGATCGCCGAGTCGGAGGACATCGACGTCGACGACCAGGACGTCGACGACCTGGACGCGACGGAGGGACTCTTCGCGTCGGTGGTGACCCTCTGGGCGCATCTCGGCATCGTCGACGGTGACGAGGTGCTCACCCCGCTGGGCTGGTGGGGGCTGCCGAAGGCGCTCGAACGTGCCTGGTCGGCCGCCGAATGACGGGCCCGCCCGTCAGGAGGCGTCGACCAGGTCCTTGAACTCGGGGTGACGCTCGATGTATTTCGCCACGTAGGGGCAGCGCGGCACGACGCGCAGGCCGGTGTCGGCGCTCGCCTGGAGGGCGTGGCCGACCAGCTTGCCCGCCAGCCCCTGCCCCTCGTAGGCCGGCAGGACCTCGGTGTGCGTGAACACGATCTTGGTGGGCAGCAGCAGATAGTCGGCGAACCCGGCGACCTTGCCGTCCACGAGGATCTCGAACCGGCTCTCCGTCGAGTTGTCGACCACTTCTATCGGCATCTAATCGGCTTTCTTGTCAGCGAGGGCCTTGTCATCGGCCTTGCCGGCCGTGTCCTCGGCTTCGCCCTCGTGTGGCACCTGGATCTTCGACATCTGCTTGTTCATCGACTTGATCAGGATATACAGGGCGAAACCCATGAGGGCCACGACGACGAAGCCGAGCAGGCCCGGGCTCACATCACCAGCTGCTAGAATGGTCACGCTTCCAGTCTGCCACCAGGGGGGCATGGTCCGGCCAGGGGTCCGGCCCCTGTTTCGACCTGCGGCCCGGTCAGTGGCAGGCGGGCTCGACCTCGTCGGCGTGGATGCCGGCGAACAGGTCGTCCTCCGGCAGCTCGGTGTCCACGAGCGAGCGGGCCAGGTGGTAGTCCTCGGTCGGCCAGATCTCCTGCTGCAGCTCGCGCGGGCAGACGAACCAGAAGCCGTCGGGGTCGACCTGGGTGGCGTGCGCCAGCAGGGCGTCGTCGCGGAGCTGGAAGTAGTCGCCGCACGGCACCCGCGTGGTCACCGGCCACTTGGCGGGGCGGTCTTCCCAGCGGGAGATCCAGTCGGCGTAGGGGGAGCCCAGGCCGCGCTCGGTCATCGCCTCGTGCAGCGCCTCGAACCGCTCCTTGGTGAAGCCCATCTGGTAGTAGAGCTTCAGCGGCTGCCAGGGGTCGCCGGTGCCGGGGTAGCGGTCGGGGTCGCCGGCCGCCTCGAAGGCCTCGACGGAGACCTTGTTGGTCATGATGTGGTCGGGGTGCGGGTAGCCGCCGTCGTCGTCGTAGGTGATGATCACGTGCGGCCTGAACTCGCGTACGGCGGCCACCAGCGGCGCCGAGGCGTCCTCCAGCGTCTGCACGGCGAAGCAGCCGTCGGGCAGCTTC
This sequence comes from Nonomuraea sp. MTCD27, assembly GCF_041950495.1. Lineage (NCBI taxonomy): Bacteria > Bacillati > Actinomycetota > Actinomycetes > Streptosporangiales > Streptosporangiaceae > Nonomuraea > Nonomuraea sp. MTCD27. Next base: position 176,377 of record NZ_JBGNUW010000010.1, read on the forward strand.
TCGTCCTCGTTCTCGGGCAGCCCGGAGTCAACGAAGCCCATGAAACGCTGCTCGACGCCGAGGATCTCGCGCGCCCGGGCCATCTCGGCCCGGCGCACCTCGGCGATGTTGGCCACGATCTCGGGCCGGTCCATCTTGGGGTTGAGCACAGATCCACGCTCACCGCCCGTGAGGGTACAGACCAGCACTTCCACGCCTTCTCGCACGTAACGCGCCATCGTGGCGGCGCCCTTGCTCGACTCGTCGTCGGGGTGGGCGTGGACGGCCATCAGCCTCAGCGGTGCACTCACGGGCTCGATGCTCCTCAGTAGGACCGGTCAGTCGCCCAGAGAGGTTAGTTTCTGCTGGGCGGTCGCGAGGGCACACCCCCCGCGGGCGACAATTGTCTCGGATAACGCTGAGGGAGTGCAGGGAGATTCCGCCATGGTCACCAAAGATGTCGAGAACGGACCCGTTCTCGGCACACCCGACGACTTCCCCGACCGGCCCAAGCGAGGTGGCAGGCTCGTCGTCCACGTGGTGATCGGCGTGTTGGTGGCCATCATCGCCGGTGGCTGGGGCTACGTGATGTGGTCGATGACGGCGGGCGGCTCGGAGGCGCCGTCGCAGGTGGTGACGTTCAAGGTGAACGGCCCGAGCCAGGCGGAGATCACCTTTGAGGTGTACAAGCCGGACGATAGGGTGGCCGTCTGCCGCATCAGGGCACTGGACGTCGATCACGCGGAAGTGGGCAGCAAGGAAGTAAGAATCCCGGCTGGTGAGGGTAGTAAGCAGCTCAAGGAAAGCCTCGACACGAGCGGTCGGGCGACTTCCGTCCACATCCAGTACTGCAATCTCGTATAGTGAGACATTTGGGGAAGCGTTCGAGCGGTTAACTTGTTAGCCTTTCGCAATTCAACCGTACGCAACCTCAAGTGATCTCAGGGCCCCCTAGGCAAGCAAGGAGAACCCGTGGCCGACTCTCGCGATGAGAACGTCACCTGGCTGACGCAGGAGGCGTACGACCGCCTGAAGGCGGAGTACGAGTATCTCTCTGGCCCCGGGCGCGTCGACATCGCCAAGAAGATCGAGGCCGCCCGTGAAGAGGGTGACCTCAAGGAGAACGGCGGCTACCACGCGGCCAAGGACGAACAGGGCAAGATGGAGGCCCGGATCTTCCACCTCCGGCAGATCCTCGACAACGCCCAGGTGGGAGAGGCCCCCAAGGCCGAGGGCGTGGTGGGCCCCGGCATGACCGTGACCATCAGGTTCGTCGGCGACGACGACGAGGTCACCTTCCTGCTCGCCTCCCGTGAGGAGAGCGGAGCACCGATCGACGTCTACTCGCCGAGGTCCCCGCTCGGGTCGGCGATCAACGGCAAGAAGATCGGGGAGAAGGCGACCTATTCCCTGCCCAACGGACGGCAGAACACCGTCGAGATCCTCGAGGCTGTGCCGTACATCGGCAACTGACCCCCCTGGACGATGACCGCCGGGCCCACGTTGGCCCGGCGGCGTTTTCGCATGGATCGGGAATTCGGCAAGACCTGCGTTTCTTAGTTAAAACTCGTAAGCGGCGCAATACGTACAAGCTGGTGCCGTTCATCGTGGTGGCGCTCGTCGCGGTGCTGACCGCCGACGTGCTGCTGCTGACGCAGCCGGGCACATCCGTCAAGCCCGCGGCCGTGCGCGCCACGCCGAAGCCCACGCTCCTGGCCGATCAGCGGCCCCAGCAGCAGTTGCCGCCGCAGGAGCCGGCCAGGACGCTCCAGCCGGTGGCGCCGCTGAGCAAGCTGCACAAGCCCAACCTGTTCGTGCTGACCCGCAAGCCCTTCACCAACGAGCTGCTGCAGAAGGTCGCCAAGCTGCGGGGGGTTCGGGCGATGGAGCTCGCCGACGCGGCCTCCATCACGCTCGACGGCAAGCGGGTGCAGACGCTGGCCGTCAACCCGTCCACCTTCCGCGCCTACACGCCCAAGGTGACCGCCTCGTCGGACGCGCTGTGGCAGAACATCGCGGCCGGTGACGTGGCCGTCTCGTTCGTGCTGGGCAACGACGGCGGGCTCGCGCTGCACAGCCGGGTGGCGGCGGGCCCGGCGGGGCAGCTGCGGGTCGGCGCGTACGCCACCACCGGTTTCGGCGCCGTGGACGCGGTCGTGTCGAGAGAGGTGGGCCGCACGCTCGGCCTGCCCCACGACAACGCGCTCATCGTCAGCGCCCCCAAGACCAACTCCGACGAACTGCGCAAGCGCATCCTGCGCGCGCTGCCCAAGGGCACGCAGGTGGCCCTGGTGAACCCGGTGCTGCCCCAGACGCAGCAGAACGTGCCGCAGCAGAACTGGCCGGCGGGCTCGTTCATGACGGGGGAACAGCTCACGGCGGCGCTGAAGGCGGCGGTCTCCAAGCTCGGCCGGCCGTACGTGTGGGGTGCCGAGGGGCCCGAGACGTTCGACTGCTCCGGCCTGGTCCAGTGGGCCTACGGGCAGGCGGGGGTGCGGATGCCCCGGGTGACGCACCAGCAGTGGGTGACGGGGCCGCAGGTGCCGTACGCGCAGGCGCAGCCCGGTGACCTGCTCTTCTGGCGCAACGACCCGACAAATCCGGATTACATCTCGCATGTGGCGATTTATTGGGGCGACGGGAAGATGTTGCACGCCCCGCGCACCGGCGACGTGGTGAAGATCGCCCCCGTCAGCACCCGTAACCTGGCCGGAGTCGTCAGGGTCAGCCCCATCGCCGCGGCCAAGGTGCGCTGAGCCCTTTCCCCAACGCACAGTTCCGTGTTCCCTCGCGTGCAAATGGCCTGCAAGTATGTAATGTTGATTACATGACAACAGATGACGCTTCGGCACAGGTGCGTGGCTGGTTCACGGGCCGGATGCCCGAGGGGTGGTTCACCGGCGCGCCCGAGATCGTCAGGGACCGCGAGGAGATCGCGGTGCTCGGCACCCTGCCCGACCCTCCCGAGGACACGCCCGAGGCCGAGCGGGCGGCCCTGATCGAGGGGCTGGCGCGCAGGTTCAGGGAAGAGACGCGCGAGCGGCGGATCGAGATCGCCCGGGAGGCCGAGCGCAAGTTCCGGCAGAAGGTGTCCTGGGGCGTGGTCTGCGGCGGCGAGACTGTGATGTTCACCACACTGTCCGTGCCGGTGATGACCCGGTTGCGCCAGGCGGAACGCCAGGTCCTCGACACCCTCGTGGCCGCCGGCGTGGCCAGGAGCCGCAGCGACGCGCTGGCCTGGTGCGTGCGCCTGGTCGGCAAGAACACCGACACCTGGCTCGCCGAGCTGCGCGACGCGCTCCAGCATGTCGACCGAGTTCGCTCCGCCGGGCCCGACGTCAATTCCTGAGATCTCCCAGCGGAAACGGCCCGGCGAATGGACTAAACCAATCGGGAAATTGGTTTAGACCAGCGCAATTGGACTGGACCACTGCTCGGAATTACCTCTTTTAAATCCGCTCCGCATGGGTAGGCTCCCCCAATCGTCAGGGCCGCTGCCTGCGGCGACGGCCTGGCCGACAGGTCTATGCCAATTGGCTTTCCGGCCGCTTCGTCGTTAATGATGACTGGGCCCTGAGAGAGTGGAGGAGTCACCGTCGTGTCCGTTTCCGTGGAAGTAACCGCACCCACCAGCAATAGTGAATTGGCCGCGTGGGTGAACGAGATCGCAGCCCTGACCCAGCCGGATCGCATCGAGTGGTGCGACGGGTCGGAGGAGGAGTGGACACGCCTGACCAACCTCCTCGTCGAGCAGGGCACGCTCACGCGCCTGGCCGCCAGGCCCAACAGCTTCTACGCCAAGTCCGACCCCACCGACGTGGCGCGGGTCGAGGACCGTACCTTCATCTGCTCCGAGCGCGCGGAGGACGCGGGGCCGACCAACAACTGGATCGCCCCGGACGAGATGCGCCGCACCTTCGGGCGGCTGTTCAAGGGCTGCATGCGCGGCCGGACCATGTACGTCGTGCCGTTCTGCATGGGCCCGCTGGGCGGCGAGATCTCGCAGCTGGGCGTCGAGATCACCGACTCCGCGTACGTGGCCGTCTCCATGCGCGTCATGACCCGGATGGGCGACAGGGCGCTGCGCCTGATCGAGGAGAGAGGCGACTTCGTCAGGGCCGTCCACTCCGTCGGTGCGCCGCTCGAGCCGGGCCAGGTGGACATGCCCTGGCCGTGCAGCTCGACCAAGTACATCAGCCACTTCCCCGAGACCCGCGAGATCTGGTCCTACGGCTCCGGCTACGGCGGCAACGCCCTGCTCGGCAAGAAGTGCTACGCCCTGCGCATCGCCAGCGTCATGGCCCGCGACGAGGGCTGGCTGGCCGAGCACATGCTCATCCTCAAGCTCACGCCGCCCACGGGGGAGACCCGCTACATCGCCGCCGCGTTCCCGAGCGCCTGCGGCAAGACCAACCTCGCCATGCTCCAGCCCACGATCCCGGGCTGGAAGGTGGAGACGATCGGCGACGACATCGCCTGGATGCGCTTCGGCAAGGACGGCCGCCTCTACGCGATCAACCCGGAGGCCGGCTTCTTCGGCGTCGCCCCCGGCACCGGCCAGGTGACCAACGCCAACGCGATCAGGACGCTCTGGGGCAACAGCATCTTCACCAACGTCGCGCTCACCGACGACGGCGACGTGTGGTGGGAGGGCCTCACGGAGGAGCCCCCGGCGCACCTGACCGACTGGAAGGGCCGCTCCTGGACGCCCGACAGCGACGAGCCCGCCGCCCACCCGAACGCCCGCTTCACCACCCCGGCCGAGCAGTGCCCGACCATCGCACCCGAATGGCAGGACCCCAAGGGCGTGCCCATCTCAGCGATCTTGTTCGGCGGTCGCCGCGCCACCGCCGTACCTCTGGTGACGGAGTCGCTGAGCTGGGAGCACGGCGTCTTCCTCGGAGCCAACGTCGCCTCCGAGAAGACCGCCGCCGCCGAGGGCAAGGTCGGCGAGCTGCGCCACGACCCCTTCGCCATGCTGCCGTTCTGCGGCTACAACATGGGCGACTACTTCGGCCACTGGCTGAAGATCGGCCGCCGCGAGGGTGCCGAGCTGCCCCGGATCTACTACGTCAACTGGTTCCGCAAGAACGCCGACGGCAAGTTCGTCTGGCCGGGCTTCGGCGAGAACAGCCGCGTGCTCAAGTGGATCGTGGAGCGGCTCAACGGCGAGGCCAAGGCCGTGCCCACGCCGATCGGCCTGCTGCCGGCCGACCTCGACACCGAGGGCCTGGACCTGTCGGAGGAGGACCTGCGCACGCTGCTCACCGTCGACCGGGACGTGTGGCGCGAGGAGGCGGCGCTGATCCCCGACCACTTCGACAAGTTCGGCAGCCATCTGCCGAAGGAGCTGTGGGACCAGTACAACGCCCTGCTCGACCGGCTCGGCTGAGCGGAACTCCCTTGTGCGGTACGGCCGGAGCCGTCTAACTTGACGGCCTGCCGTACCGCCAAGGAGGGCCGCACGTGGACGTCATCCTGCTCCTTGCCGCCATCGGCGTGTTCTTCCTGGTCAGCTCGGCGGAGCAGCGGGTCGAGCGGGAGCGCCGCCGCGTCGGCGAGACCGAGCCGAGCGGCGCCTCGCATCAGTTGACCCACTACGAGCTGGCCTACCTGTCCGGCGGGCCCCGGCGGGCCGTCAACACGGCGCTGGCCGTCCTCGCGACGGCCGGTGCCGTTCGCGTGTCGCGGGGCTCGCAGGTCACCCCGGTCCACGGGGCGCGGCCCTCGCCGGAGCCGCTCGAGCAGGCCGTGCTCGACGCGCTGGCGGCCCGGCCGGGCGGCTACCGGGCGAGCGAGCTGCGGCGGGCGCTGGAGAGGCATCCAGCGGTCACCGGGCTGGCCGCCGGGCTCGAACGGCGGGGGCTGATCGTGCCGGAGGGCGCGTACGGCACGGCGTGGCGGCGCAGGGACCAGGTCAAGATCGCGCTGGGCGTGGCCGTGGGCTTCCTCGTGCTGCTGTTCGTGCTGTCGGGGCTCGGGGTGGCCGGGAGGGAGCCGGTGTTCATCGGTGCCCTGCTCATCTCCGGGACCGCCGTGGTCGGCGGCTTCATGGCGCTGTACAGGCACCGGCGGCGGCTGCGCGGCGTCGTCACCCGGGAGGGGCGCGCCGTGCTGACGTCGGCCCGCGAGTTCCATCCCAGGGGCGTACGCGACCCGAGCTCGCTCGCCTTCGCGGTCGGGATCCCCGTGGCGCTCTACGGCCTGCAGGACGCCGGCGACCAGGCCCTCTGCGACGAGCTGTCGGTCGGTGACCCGGCGGCCGACTGCGCGGGCTCCTGCGGCAGCCACGGCGGCGGCGACGGCGCCACGTACGGCACCGACTCCTACGGCACCGGCTCCTACGGCGGCCTCGACTTCGGCGGCGGCTCGTCGAGCTGTGGCGGCGGGTCGAGCGCCGGGGGCGGATCCAGCTGTGGCGGCGGGTCGAGCTGCGGATCCAGCAGCAGCTAAAGGCGCAAAACCTCGGCTCCGCGCGACGGAAACTTTACGCTGGCCTCAAGGTGTCTTTCCGACAGGCCGGGTGGACCCGGCCGGACGAGCGGGGGCCTCACATGGACCTGTTCATGCTCATCGTTTCGGTGGCCCTTGGGGCGTACGCCGCCGTCACCATCTCCGCCATCCAGCGTGGGCACGCCGTCATCCGGTCCGACGCGGCGGGAACCCGCCTTCGCGACCTCGGCCACTACGACCTGGCGTACCTGGTGGGCGGGCCGCAGCGGGTGGCGGACACCGCCATCGCGCTGCTCGCGGACTCCGGCGCGATCCGCGTGTCGCGCGGCGGCCGGGTGCACCAGGTCACCACGGGCGTCGTCACGCGGGAGCCCGTCGAGGAGGCCGTGCTGGGCGTGGTGGCCGACCGCTCGGGCCTGCCCGTGATGTCGCTCCGGATCGAGGTCGTCAGGAGCCTGGCTATGGAGGCGATCAAGCAGCACCTCACGGCGCAGGGGCTGCTCATGGAGGACGGCGCCTTCGCCCAGGTCAGGAGGCTGAGCCGGCGGCTGCGGGCGCTGTCGGTGCTGGCGTTCGCCGGCGCGGCGGTGGAGGCGCTGCGGGTCCTCCTGGACGCGGGCTTCCACGGGGGCGTCGCCCTGCTCGTCTTCGCGGGCACGGGGGTGGCCGCCGAGATCGTCCTCGGCCACCACCGGCGCTCCATGAGGGCCACGCTGACCGCCTCCGGCCTGGCCGCCCTCGACGCGGCCAGGCAGGCCAACGCCCGGGGCGTCGCCGAGGGGCCCGTCCCGCTCGCGCTCTACGGTCTCGGCGAGTTGCGCGACCCCGGCCTGCGGCTGGAGCTGAGCAGGCGGGAGGTCCGGCGCGGTCGCCGGAGCGGGGCCTCGTACGCTGCGGGTGGCTCGACCAGTTGCGGCGGCGGGGTCTCCGGCCCATCGGGTTGCGGGAGCGGGTCGTCCGGTTGCGGCGGCAGCAGCGGTTGCGGCGGCGGTGGTTGTGGCGGAGGAGGCTGAGATGGGCGGGCTGGGAGTGGGCATCGGCTGGCGGTCGGAGCTGGACCTGACCATCGAGCGGATGGCCGGCGTCGACTTCCTCGAAGTGGTCGCCGAGAACATCAAGCCCGCTCACCCGCCCGAGTCGTTACGCGTGCTGCGGGCCCGGGGCCTGCCGGTGATCCCGCACGGGGTGTCGCTGGGGATCGGCGGCGCCGAGGAGCCCTCCCCGGCCCGGCTCGCCCATCTGGCCGCCTGCGCCCAGGCCCTGGACGCGCCGCTGGTCAGCGAGCACCTGGCGTTCGTCCGCGGCGGCGGCCTGGAGGCCGGGCACCTGCTGCCGGTGCCGCGCACGCGCGAGTCCCTGCGGGTCGTCACCGAGAACGTACGCCGCGCCCAGGACGCGCTGCCCGTCCCCCTGGCCCTGGAGAACGTCGCCGCCATCTTCGGCTGGCCGGACGACGAGCTGACCGAGGCCGAGTTCCTGGCCGAGCTGGTGGAGCGCACCGGCGTGGGGCTGCTGATCGACGTGGCCAACCTCTACACCAACCAGGTCAACCTGGGCCTGCCGGCCGTGGCCGCGCTCGACGCGCTGCCCCTGGAGCGGCTGGCGTACGTCCACGTCGCCGGCGGCTACGAGCACCACGGCATCTGGCATGACACGCACACCACATCCGCGCCGCAGGCCGTCCTCGACCTGCTCACCGAGCTGTGCGCCCGCACCACGCCGCCGGGCGTGCTGCTGGAGTGGGACGACGACTATCCGAGCGACGACGTGCTGGCGAGCGAGCTGTCCAGGATCAGGGCCGCGATGGCCCTGGCCGGGGGCGTGCGATGACGCCCGAGCCCCCGGCGGCCGGCTCGGCGACGGACGACGGCGTCCCAGGGGGTGGCAGCGTCGCAGGGGCTCGGGCGGCGACGGACGACGGCGTCCCCGAGGCTCGGGTGACGACGGACGACGTGGGGCGGGCCGCGCTCGCCGAGGCGCAGGGCCGGGTGGTGGCGGCGCTGGTCGCGGGGGCGGAGCTGCCCGAGGGGTTCGACCCGGAGCGGATGCGGGCGCAGGCGGCCGGCCTGGTCGCCAAACGCCGCGGCATCGTGGCCAGGATCCGGCCGGACGCGGCCGCCGCCGCGGGCTCCGATCTGGCGGCCGAGTTCGCCGCGTACGCGCGTGCCCGCGCCACCCCGCCGCCCGACTACCGCACCGACGCCGGCGACTTCGCCGCCTGGTTGCGCGAGCGCGGCCGGATGCCCGACGAACCGCCCCCGAAGCGCCGCTGGTGGTCCCGCCTCCCTGGCTTAAGCTGATCGCAGCAAGCGCTTGGGAGGCGGCATGCGGATCGTCAACATGGGCGAGTGGCCCCTGGGCCAGGAGGACGAGCGGCACCACGAGCCCGGCGGCGAGCCGCTGTGGAACGAGTCCTGGTACTACGACTTCGTCTCCGAGGACGGCGAGGTGGGCGGCTACGTCCGCCTCGGCCTCTACCCCAACTGGAAGCGGGCCTGGTACTGGGCCTGCGTCGTGACGAAGGACGGGATCGTCACGCACCTCGATCACGACGCGCCGCTGCCGGACGCGGACCTGACGGTGGCGGGCGCCGGTTACACGGCCTCCCATCGCACGACCAACCCGCTCCGGACCGTACGCGTCCGCCTGGACTCCGCGGACCTGGCCCTCGACCTCGAATGGCGGACGGCGGGAGGCGTCTACGGCTACGCGATCACCCCCCGCTACGAGATCCCCTGCGAGGTCACCGGCACGATCGGCGGCACCCCCTTCCGCGGCCACGGCGAGCGCGACCACAGCTGGGGCGTGCGCGACTGGTGGTCCATCTCCTGGTTGTGGAGCAGCGCCCACATGGAGGACGGCACCTACCTGCACGGCATGCGGGCCAACCTCGGCCTGGAGCTGCCCTGGCCGGCGTTCCAGGCGCCCCCGGGCGGCGAGGTCGAGCACGTGGCGGGCTTCTCGGCGGCCACCTCATTCGACGGGGACCGGCCGAGGGAGACCGTGCTGCGCTTCCCCGGAATGACCACCACGGTGCGCCCGATCGCCTTCGCCCCCGTGACGCTGACCTCTCCCGAGGGCGCGGTCGCCGAGTTCCCCAGGGCGATGTGCGCGTTCGAGACCGAGGACGGGCGCAGGGGCCACGGCTGGACGGAGTGGCACCAGCCGCCGGGCTGGCGGGAACATGCCTGGCAGTCACCTGCATAACCGGGTTTAGGGGACATTCGGCCGGAAACTGTGAGGGGATGGGGGGACTGCGCTGCGTTGACGGGTCATATCTGACCGTCACGCCGGTGGCGTGCACGGACAGCCTCGGCACGCCGTACGAGATCACCCTTGAGCTGCATCGCGACGGCACGCCGTACGGCAGCGTGGGGGAGCGCTGCGGCTGGCTGCTGGCCCGCCTGGCGCGCGGCGTCGACGAGGCCCGCCAGGGCGGGGGAGCGGCCAGGCACTGGACCGACCCCGACGACCGCTTCCCCGACGAGGAGCCGGAGAGCGAGCTGTTCTCCTTCCGCTACCGCACGAGGGCCGGCCTGGTGGGCGGCGGGGAGCTGCGCTGCCAGCTCAGGACCATCCCCGTGTGGCAGCCGGGGCCGGGTGAGTGGCGGCTCACCAGGCGGGCCTACGTGGAGGCGTGGGGCGCCACGGGCGTGGGCATGCGGGCGGTGCTGAAGTCCTCGGAGTTGGCGGTGTTCGTGCGCGAGCTCGTGGATGAGGCGGAAGTGTGTCTAGAAGGTAGAGATCTGGCGAGGAATCCGGTGGAGGGGGCAGGCACGGGCGATTCGCGGTGATAATTGCCTGTTGGGTCAACCGACCAAAGGCACAGCACCGCTGGGGAGGCACTCCGTGGGCCTGCGCGATCTGGTCTACCGGCTGTATGAACACCGGCTGGAGACCAAGCTGTCGAAGGACAGCGTTCCCCGGCACGTCGGGGTCATCATCGACGGCAACCGCCGCTGGGCGCGCGCCATGGGCATGCGCGACGTGGCGTCGGGCCACCGCAAGGGCGCGGACAAGATCTCCGAGCTGCTCGGCTGGTGCCGTGAGACGGGCGTCGAGGTCGTCACGGTGTGGATGCTGTCCAATGACAACCTCAACCGGCCGAGGGAAGAGCTGGAGCCGCTGCTGCGCATCATCGAGGACGTGACGCAGGAGCTGGTGGACGAGGGCTGGCGGATCAGCCCGGTCGGCGCGCTCGACCTGCTGCCGGATCGCACGGCCAATGTCCTAAAAAATGCAAAAGAAGCTTCATCACACCGTCCAGGCCTGATTGTGAACGTTGCAGTTGGGTATGGAGGAAGACGTGAGATTGCCGATGCGGTGCGCTCACTGCTCCAGGAGCAAGCGAGCAGGGGAGCGAGCATCGAGGACCTGGTCGAGGTGCTCGATGTGGAGCACATCGCGGAGCATCTTTACACTCGCGGCCAGCCCGATCCGGACCTCCTCATCCGGACCTCGGGCGAGCAGCGTCTGTCGGGCTTCATGCTCTGGCAGAGCGCTCATTCGGAGTTCTACTTCCACGAGGCCTACTGGCCTGACTTCCGCAGGGTCGACTTCCTGCGGGCGCTGCGTGATTACGCTGCGAGAAACCGACGTTACGGTTCCTGACCCGACATTCGGGTATCCAGGACGTAACGTTGGAAGTGTCCGGTCACAGGTCGGACATTTCGGAGAGGTCCCGCCTTTGCACCAACATCTGCCGAGGGGGGCCGGATTCCGGCACACCGACGGCAGCTCGCGGTCGGGGACGCGGGTCCGGTCCGATTCCCACCTCGTCTGCAGGGCGCCCGCACCAAGGGGCGCCCGGGGGAGAACGTGTGGCAGTGTCCTCGAGCAACCCTACTCACCAGTCGGCCAAGCGCACGTACGTGCTGGACACCTCGGTTCTGCTGGCCGACCCGGCCGCGATGACCCGGTTCGCCGAGCACGACGTGGTCCTTCCGATCGTGGTCATCACGGAGCTGGAAGGCAAGCGGCACCATCCGGAGCTCGGCTACTTCGCGAGGAAGGCTCTGCGCTACCTCGACGAGCTAAGGGTCCAGTACGGCAGACTGGACGAGCCGATGCCGACCGGGGACGGCACGATCAGGGTCGAGCTCAACCACAGCGATCCGTCCATTCTGCCCGTGGGCTTCCGCCTCGGTGACAACGACACGCGCATCCTGACCGTGGCCCGCTCGCTGGCCGCCGAGGGCTGCGACGTCGTGCTGGTGTCCAAAGACCTGCCGCTGCGGGTCAAGGCGGCCTCCATCGGGCTGTCCGCCGAGGAATACCGCGCCGAGCTGGTCCACGAGTCCGGCTGGACGGGGATGGCCGAGGTCCAGGTGACCACCGAAGACGTCGAGACGCTCTTCGACAAGGGCACCGCCGACCTGGAGGAGGCCAGAGAGCTCCCCACGCACACCGGCCTCCGGCTGCTGTCGGCCAAGGGCTCGGCGCTGGGCCGGGTGCAGCCCGACAAGTCGGTCCGCCTGGTCCGCGGCGACCGGGAGGTCTTCGGCCTGCACGGCCGCTCGGCCGAGCAGCGCATCGCGCTCGACCTGCTGATGGACCCGGAGGTCGGCATCGTCTCGCTCGGTGGCCGGGCCGGCACGGGCAAGTCGGCGCTGGCGCTCTGCGCGGGTCTGGAGGCGGTCCTGGAGCGCCGCCAGCACCGCAAGGTGATCGTCTTCCGCCCCATCTACGCCGTCGGCGGCCAGGAGCTCGGCTACCTGCCCGGCAGCGAGGGCGAGAAGATGGGCCCCTGGGCGCAGGCGGTCTACGACACGCTCGGCGCGATCACCTCTCCCGAGGTGATCGAGGAGGTGCTCGACCGGGGCATGCTGGAGGTGCTCCCGCTGACGCACATCCGGGGCCGCTCGCTCCACGACGCGTTCGTGATCGTGGACGAGGCCCAGTCGCTGGAGCGCGGGGTGCTGCTGACGGTGCTGAGCCGGATCGGCGCCAACTCGCGGGTGGTGCTCACCCACGACGTGGCCCAGCGCGACAACCTGCGGGTCGGCCGGCATGACGGCGTGGTGGCGGTGGTGGAGAAGCTGAAGGGCCACCCGCTGTTCGCCCACGTCACGCTGACCAGGTCGGAGCGCTCGCCGATCGCCGCACTGGTGACGGAGATGCTCGAGGACATCACCATGTGATCATTTCAGCTCGCCGCAGGTGAACTCCCCCTCCGTCCTGGAGGGGGAGTTCTCGTTCTCCCGGACGATCTTGACCAGCTCGAACGCCGCGTCCTGCTGGGCGGTGCAGACGATCTGCGCCTTGCCGAGCTTGGTCAGCGTGCCCTCGCCGCTGATGTAGACGGTCAGCGTCGAGGTGCGCGGGAGCTGGATCTCGTCGCGCTGCGGCGGGTTGATCGAGTTCTTGATCCTCAGGTACGTGAACCCGCGCAGCGCCGTGTCCCGGTCCCCGAGCGGTTGCGTGGAGGCCTCGAAGAGTGCCCCGAGCAGGCTGGCCACGGTGTCGGTGTCGACGTCGGCCGGTTCCAGGGCGAGCTCGCCGTTCCTGATCAGGAAGATCGTCTTGGACGGCGGCGGGATCCTGATGGTGGGCGCGTTGCCCCGGTCCTGCACGTCCGTGGGCGAGATGCCGCAGGCCGTGAGGGTCAGCAGGGCGGCGATGGCGAGGGCGCGTACGGGCGTCTTCATGCGTGCGGGAGCCAGACCGTGAAGAGGGTTCCGGGATTCTGGGGGCGTACGGAGATCGTGCCGCCGTGGAGGAGGACGTTCGCGCGGGCGATGGCCAGGCCCAGGCCGCTGCCCTGGCTGCGCTCCCGGCCGGCGCCCGCCTTGAAGAAGCGGTCGAAGACGTGCGCCAGCGCCTCGTGCGGGATCCCTTTGCCGTGGTCGCGCACCTTCACCTCCAGGCCGTTCTCGGTGGCCCTGGCGCTGACCACCACCGGAGGCAGGCCGTGCTTGAGCGCGTTGCCGACGAGGTTGGCCACGATGACGTCGAACCTGCTGGCGTCGAGGGTGGCGGTCAGGCCCTGGGACGCCTTCACCGTCACCTCGTCGCTCCAGCCGCGCACCTCCAGGCAGTCCTGGATGGCGTCGGCCACGTTCACCGGTTCGAGGTTGAGCGTGGCGGTGCCCGCGTCGAAGCGGCTGATCTCGATGAGGTGCTCGACCAGCTCGCGCAGGCGGTCGATCTCCCTGAGCACCAGCCGCACGGCCTGCGCGGGCGCGTCCGGCAGGTGGTCGGCCTCGTCGGAGAGCATGTCGGCCACGGCCGTCATCGCGGTCAGCGGCGTGCGCAGCTCGTGCGAGACGTCGGCCACGAACCTGCGCGACATGGCCTCCAGCGAGCGCAGCTCGGCCACGCTCAGCTCCAGCGCCGCGGCCGCGTCGTTGAACCTGGCGGTGAGCCCGGCCAGCTCGTCCTGGCCGTGCACGGGCAGGCGGGTGTCCAGCCGGCCCTGGCCGAGCGCCTGGGCGGCGGCGCTCAGCCGGCGTACCGGCAGGAGCACCTGCCTGGCCGACAGCAGCGCCACGACCAGGGCGATCAGCACGATGCCCACGCCGGCCTGGGTGAGCGTGGTCCTGAGCGTGGCGAGCTGGCGCTCGTCGTCCTGCATGGGGAAGAAGACGAATGCCCGCAGCCCGGTGGCCTCCGCCCCGCCCGAGTTGGCGCGGTACACCTCGGCGCCGACGATGAGGAACAGCTCGTTGCGGATGATCTTGCGCTGGGTGACGACGCTCTGCTTGGCCCGGCCGTACAGCTCGTTGGGCACGTCGCTCATCGACAGGGGGCCCTCGGCCGCGATCAGGCCGTGGTACTCGACCAGCACGCTGCGGCCGGGGCCGCTGAGCGCGTGGGCCAGGCGGTCGAGCTCCTTCGACGTCGGCGCGGCCTCACCGGGCCTGAGTTTGCCGACCGGGAACGTGACGCTGCCGAGCTCCCTGGTCACCAGGTCGAGCGAGGTGGTCTCGGCCCTGGTGACGAGCGCGGTCTTGGCCAGCTCGAAGCCGATCGTGGCGACCACCAGCGCGGCGGCGACGGCGACGAGGGTGAACGTGATGACCAGGCGGGCGCGCAGCCCCGTGGGAAGCGGGATCACGGAGGGCTGAACCGGTAGCCGAAGCCGCGCACGGTGTGGATGAAGACGGGCTCGGCGGGCTTGGGCTCGATCTTGGCCCGGATGCGCTGCACGCAGGCGTCCACCAGGCGGGAGTCGGCGATGTGCGTGTGGTCCCAGACCACGCGCAGCAGGTAGCGGCGGTTGAGCACCTGGCCGGGGTGCCGTACGAGCTCCAGCAGCAGCCGCAGCTCGGTCGGGGTCAGGTGGATCTCCTTGCCCGACAGCGTGACCTTGAGCGCGCCCCGGTCGATCACGAGGTCGCCGAAGGTGATGCGGTCGGAGGCGGCGGACTCGGCCCGGCGCAGCACGGCGCGGATGCGGGCGTCCAGGACCCGGGGCTCGACCGGCTTGACCACGTAGTCGTCGGCGCCGGCCTCCAGCCCCACCACGACGTCCAGGTCGTCGCCCCTGGCGGTGAGCAGGATGACCGGGAGCTGGTCGAGCTTGCGTACGCGACGGCACACCTCGACCCCGTCGATTCCCGGGAGCATGACGTCGAGGATCGCGATCTCCGGGCGGCGGGCTCTGATGTGGTCGAGAGCCTCCTCACCCGTCGCGTACGACGTGACGGAATGCCCCTGTCGGGTCAGCGCCAGCTCGAGAGCCGTACGGACCGAGGGGTCGTCTTCAACAAGGAGGATGCCAGCCACGCGCACATTATTATTCCATGTCCCGAATATCCGGGTTGTGTCACCGAACTGTGACATGGCGCGGATCCGATCCCGAAGAAGGCACGCAACCCTGAAAGCGGCTTCCCTTCGGTTACGGGCGCCCGAAGGGGAGCCGTTGTCTGGTGTGACTAAAGTCACAATATTTCGGAAACTCCCACCTAACCTGGTGGTTGGTGAAATTTACGCCAAGGGATTCCCGCGTTTCGGTTGCGGACCACCCCCTATGACAGGGCAAGCTCATGCATCGTGAGCCCCGGTCCGCAGTTGAGTGAGCGCCCCCCGAAGGAAGATCTCCCCTCGGTGCGCCGGCCTGCGCGCTTCACTCCCAAGCGCGTCATCATCACCGTGCTCTCCCTGGTGATCGTCTTCGGCGGCGGCGGTTTCGTCGCCTACAGAGCAGTCGAGAACGCGAACGAGCCGCCCAAGGACGCCTTCTCCCTGGAGGACCTGGGCAAGCTCGCCAGCGGCGACCTCTACGCGCCCGATCCCGAGAACGACCTGCTCAAGGCCGAGGCCGAGCAGGCGTACCGGGCCGACCAGCTCAAGAAGGGCCGCTCCGGCGCGGCGGGCAAGGGCCTCGACTGGGTCGTGCCCAAGCAGGCCCCCGCCGGCGACGGCTTCCCCGCCCAGAACTTCCCGCCGGGCAGCGACCCCTCGCCGGGCAGCAACAAGGCCACGGCCAAGGCCATGATGGCCTCGTTCGGGTTCGGCGCGGACCAGTGGGGCTGCCTGGAGCGGCTCTGGCACAAGGAGAGCGGCTGGAACGAGCGGGCCATGAACCGCTACTCCGGCGCGTACGGCATCCCGCAGTCCCTGCCCGGCAGCAAGATGGCCAGCGCGGGCGCCGACTGGCAGACCAACGCCGCCACCCAGATCAAGTGGGGCCTGGGCTACATCAAGGGCCGCTACGGCAGCCCCTGCGGTGCCTGGGGCCACTCACAGTCCGTGGGTTGGTATTAACGGGTCAACTTTCCGCCTCTAATCGGCAAGCCGTCACGCCCGATCCTGTATACGGGCGCACGCTGGCCGCATGGGTGTGAAGGTCAGTGTGATCATCAATGTCCACAATCCGGGTGACACCGCCGACGCGTGCATCCGCTCCGCGCTGGAGCAGACGATGCCCGCGGACGAATACGAAGTGATCTTCGTGGACGACGGGTCCACGGACGGGATCGCCGAGCGCCTGGACACCATCGCCACGGTCCGGACGAACGTCCGTGCGCTGCACCTGCCGTACACGGGCTCACCGAGCCGCGGCCGCAACGTGGGGCTCGCGGCGGCCGCCGGCGACTACGTCTACTTCCTCGACCCGGGCGACCGCCTGGAGCGGGACGCGCTCGTGCACATGCATGAGCGCGCCGTGGAGACCGACGCGGACGTGCTGGTCGGCCGGCTGATCCGCGACTACGGCCCGCCGATGACGGCGTTCGAGCGCAGCTCGGCCCGCGCCGACATCCTGCGCGACCGGCTGCTCACTCTGCTGGTCCCGCAGCAGCTCTACCGCCGGGCCTTCCTGGAGGAGCACGAGCTGGGCTTCTCGGTGCCCGGCGGCCGGATGGGCGAGCAGGCGTTCGTGCTGCGGGCCTACCTGCAGGCCAAGGTCGTCGCGGTGCTGGCCGAGCACGTCTGCTGCCACCTCGGGGAGCGCCCGCCTGCCGAGGAGGAGCCGCGGGCGATCGTCAAGGAGCTGCACGCGCTGCTCGACGACATCGACACGTACGTGGGCGAGGGCCGCCAGCGCGACCGCATGTACGCCTACTGGCTCCGCTACGCCGTCCTGCGCCCGCTGGTGACCGCCAAGTTCGCCGACTCCTCCGTCGACCGGGGCATGCACTTCCGCGTCGTCCAGGAGCTGATGGCCCGGCGCTTCCCCGAGCGGCTCGACCGCCACCTGCCGGTCCAGCTCCGCGTGGTGGCCGGGTACGTACGGATGGGCCGCCTGGACCAGATCGTGCTGCTGGCGAACTCCGTCAGGCGCGCGGGCCTGCGCGCCGACCTCACCGAGGTGCGCTGGGACGCCCACGTCCTGGTGCTCGGGCTGACCGCGGAGATCCGGGCCGGCGACGGCTCACCGGACAGGTACCGGGTGGACGGCGACCGCCTGCACTGGATCCCGCCGCGCTCGTTGGACACCAAGAAGCTGTCGCCGGACGTCACCGACATCACCGACGCCGTCGAGCGGGCCCGCATCGAGCTCTACGTGCGGCACACCGAGACGGGCGTCGTCCACTTCCTGCCGCTGACCCAGCACGTCGAGCGCATCCAGGACGGCCGCCGCCGCGTCCGCATCCGGATCAAGGGCGAGACCAGGCTGGACATCACCAGCGCCGCTCTCGGCGAGCCGCTCAGGCCGGGCCAGTGGGAGGTGCACGTCCGCATGTACAGCGGCGCCAACCAGGCCAGGAGCCGGGTCAGCCGCCCCGAGGGCCCGCTCAACTGCCTGGGCGTGCTGGCCCAGCGGCCCAGGATGCGGCTGGTGGTGCCGTGCTGGAGCGATCAGGGGGAGCTGGGCCTGGCCATCGAGCCGCGCTCGTTCTCCGAGTCGATCGCGCTGGTGTCGCCGGGCGTGATGGTCAAGCAGCTCGACAAGCACCTTTACGTCGTGCTGCCGGTGCCGTACGTGCCGCCGAGCGGCGGGCCGGCGCTGGAGCTGGTGCTGCGCAGCACCGGCCGGCGGGGCCGCGAGGTGTGCGCGCCCGCGCTGGTCGAGGCGGGAGTGCCGGGGCGGATCGCGGGCCAGCTGGTGGCCAAGGTGCCGGTCAAGCGGCTGATGCCGGGCGTCGAGCATCTGGGCCCCGGCGACTGGATCACCTCGCTGCGCTCCTCGGAGGAGGAGATCGGGCTGCGGTTCGCGCTGGAGATGCGCAGGGGCCGGGTCGAGGTGCGCCCGGCCACCGCCGTCGGTCCCGAGCGCCGCTCGCCCATGGGCCGGGAGACCGTGCTGTACCGCCTCGGCAGGCGGCTGCCCGGCGCGCGGCACATGGTGCGCTGGGCGCGCGCGGGCAGGCATCGCTACCTCAGGGACTGACCCAGCCCTCCAGCTCCTGGAAGGCGCTCCTGAAGGCCGGGAGCATCGGCTTGAGCCGGTCGGGGTGGACGTCCACCAGGCTGTCCAGGTGGTTGCCGCCCTCGACGCGGTGATAGCGGAACGGCCGGTGCGGGCCGACCATCTTCGCGTAGACGTCGGAGTCGCGCGAGATGGGCAGCAGCGTGTCCAGCGTGCCGTGCAGGGTGATCAGCGGCTTGGTGATCCGCCCGGTCAGCGCGATCTTGGCCACGGCCGCGTACGGGCGGCGCTCGTCGTAGTCGTAGTCGGCGGGCGCGCCCTGGTAGGACGGGTCCAGCTCCTTCTGGTAGAGCTGCTGGGTGAGCTCCCAGTAGTACTGCCGGTGGAACGGCCACAGGAACTCCGAGCCCGCCGCGAACCCGGCGGCCCGCACCCCGGCCTCGTCCGGGTACGCCTTCAGGGCCGGGGGCAGGAAGTTCAGCAGGTTGTCGCCCTTGACCCGCCAGAGCGTGCCCTCCCAGTCCACGCCGCCGTCGTAGAGCCAGCCCCGGTTCTCCAGCTGCCACCTGACCAGGTAGCCGCCGTTGGAGATGCCGGCGGCGAACGTACGGTCGGGCTTGCGGCCGTACCGCTGCCTGACCACGGCCTTGGCGGCCACGGTGAGCTGGGTGACGCGGTGGTTCCACTCGGCGATGGCGTCGCCGGGGGAGCGGCCGTCCTCGTGGAAGTTCACGCCGACGTTGCCCTTGTCGGTGGCGGCGAACGCGTACCCCTTGGACAGGACCCAGTCGGAGATCGTGTAGTCGTTGGCGTACTGCTCCCTGTTGCCCGGGGTGCCGCTGACGACCAGGCCGCCGTTCCAGTTCTCCGGCAGCCTGATCACGAACTGGGAGTCATGGTTCCAGCCGCGCGTGGCGTTGCCGGTGGAGGTGTCGGGGAAGTAGCCGTCGATCTGGATGCCGGGCACGCCGGTCGGGTTGACCGTGGCGGCCGAGTGCAGCCCGGCCCAGTCGGCCGGGTCGGTGTGCCCGGTGAGCGCCGTGCCCGCCGTGGTCAGGTCGTCGAGCGCGGCGATCTCGGCGCGCTCGGCGCCCGGCACGGTGAGCTGCTGGGCGGGCGTCAGTAAGCTCGCCACGAGGGTGAGTGCGACCAGCATCTACGCCTTCCTCAGGTGCTCGGCCAGCAGGCGCTGGAACTCGGCGGGGTGCTCCAGGTGCGGGCTGTGGCCGCAGTCGTCCAGCACGGCCTCCTGGAAGCGGCCGTAGCGCTCCAGCACCGCCCTGGTCTGCGCCACCATGGGCTGGGCCGGGGTACCGGGGGAGCCGGGCACGACGCCGAGCGCGCCCAGGTGGGCCAGGTCGAACAGCGACGCGTCGGAGACGATCACGTCGTCGGCGCCCCTGATCCACAGGATCGGCGGCTTGGGGTCGATCTCGTGGAGGTCGTCCAGGCGGAAGTGGGTGGGCGCCAGGGCGTTGAGCACGCCGGTCTTCCCCGGCGCCACGCCCGGCCACGCGTCGGAGGAGGCGGCGTCGCCGGGGTAGTGCGCCTCGCCGACCCGGGTGGTCAGCATCGCGGCGACGTAGAAGTCCTCGTCGGGGACGGGGTGCTTGACGTAGGAGGAGCGGAAGACGTTGCGGGGCGACGTCGGCGACTCATCCGACATGTCGCCCGCCTGCAGCCGGGCCAGGAAGTCCGGATTGGCCGCCCCGGCTCCCGCGCCCGTGCCGTCCGGGTGCGTGAGCCGGCCGTCCGCGCCCGCGGTGCCCCCGTAGCCGTACGGGGAGACCGGGTTGACCAGGGTGACGCTCCTGACGGCCGCGGGGCGGTCGCGCAGGATCTGCAGGACGACGCCCCCGCCCATGCTCCAGCCGACCAGGTGGACCCCGTCCAGGCCCAGCTCGCCGATCAGCTCGATCAGGTCGTCGGAGTAGTCCCGCAGCCCCCTCGTGGCGTCCACGGGCGCCGGGTCGGTCCCGCCGAACCCGCGCAGGTCCGCCGCGAGCGGGCGGTACTCCTCGGGCAGCGCCGCCAGGCTGTCGCGCCAGAAGGCGCCGGAGGAGACGTTCCCGTGCACGAACAGCACGGGCTCGCCGGTGGTCCTGCCCTCGACGGTCAGGACGTGCTGGGTGAGCCTGGGTGTGGTGACCTTCATCGCGCGTGGATCCTTTCGGCCAGGTCGCGGCCCTGGGTCTCGCGTGCGGTGTAGACCGCGATCAGGGTGAGCACCGCCGCCAGGCCAAGGTAGATGGAGATGGGCACGCTGCTCGAGTAGGCCTGCAGCAGGGCGACCGCGATGATCGGGGCCAGCGCGCCGGCCACGATCGCCGAGAGCTGCGCGCCGATGGAGACGCCGGTGTAGCGCGTCCTGGTGCCGAACAGCTCGGAGAAGAAGGCCGCCTGCGGGCCGTACATCATGCCGTGGAAGAGCAGGCCGACGGTGACCGCCAGGGTGATCGCCAGGAAGTTGCCCGTGTCGACGAGCGGGAAGAACGCGAAGATCCACAGCCCGATGCCGGCGGCGCCCGCCAGGTAGATCGGGCGGCGGCCGACCCGGTCGGACAGCGCGCCCCATATCGGGATCGTGACGAAGTGGATGGCGGAGGAGATCAGCACCGCGTTCAGCACGGTCGAGTTGGAGATGCCGTTCTGCTTGGCGTAGGTGATGACGAAGACGGTCAGCAGGTAGAAGGAGATGTTCTCCGCCAGGCGCGCGCCGATCGCGGTGAGCACGTCCTTCGAGTGATACCGCAGCACCCCGACGATCGGGGCCCTGGGCTCGGGCGCGGACTCCCGGAACACCGGCGACTCGCTGATCGTCAGCCGGATCCAGAGCCCGATCAGCACCAGCACGCCCGACAGCAGGAACGGCACGCGCCAGCCCCACGACAGGAACGCCTCGTCGCTCTGCCAGGCGGCCAGCGCCGCCAGCACGCCGGTGGCCAGCAGGTTGCCGCCCGGGGCGCCCGCCTGCGGCCAGGAGGCCCAGAAGCCGCGCCGCGCCGTGTCGCCGTGCTCGGAGACGATCAGCACCGCGCCGCCCCACTCGCCGCCGAGCGCGAAGCCCTGCACGAGCCGGAGGGAGGTCAGCACGAGCGCCGCGGCGGGCCCCAGCGTCTCGTACGTCGGCAGGCAGCCGATCAGGAATGTCGCCGCGCCCATCATGACCAGGCTGACGACCAGCAGCGTCTTGCGGCCGATCCGGTCGCCGAAGTGGCCGAAGACCAGGCCGCCGAGCGGGCGGGCGATGAATCCGACGGCGTAGGTGAGGAACGCCAGCAGCGTCCCGGTCAGCGGGTCGGACTCGGGGAAGAAGAGCTTGTTGAACACGAGGGCGGCTGCCGAGCCGTACAGGAAGAAGTCGTACCACTCGACGGTGGTGCCGATCAGGCTCGCGGCGACGATCTTCTTGATGGAAGTGGCCATGCCGGTCACCGTAGGTTGTGACCGAGGTCACTCATATGGTGTTCGGGCCCACAGTCTTCGTGCCGGATGTGTGGCCGAGCCGGTGCAGGCGGAGCGCGAGCTGGATCTCCAGCGCCCGCTCGGGCTCCAGCCAGCCGTCGCCCAGGAGTTTGCCGATGCGGTCGAGGCGCTGCGTGACGGTGTTCACGTGGATGTGCATGGCCTCGGCCGTACGCGAGGGCGAGCCGCCCGTGCCGAAGTACGTCTCCAGCGTGCCGGCCAGCGCGGTGCCCCTGCGCGCGTCATAGTCGATCACCTCGCCGAGCACCCTGTCGACGAACCCGCGCACGTCGCGCCCGTCGCCCACGAGCAGCCCGACGAACCCCAGCTCGGCCGCGCTCGCGCCGCCGCCCGCGCGCCCGAGCGCGATCAGCGCCTCCGCGCACCGCCGCGCCTCCTGGTAGGCGGCGGCCACGTCCTGGACCACCTGCCCGCCCTGCCCGCCCACGCCGGACGCGCCCGCGGTCGCCGTGCCGTGCAGCGAGGCGGTCAGCTCGGCGGCCACGCGCTGCGCCATGACGCCCGCGTTCTCGCCCGGCAGCAGCAGCACCACCTCGTCGCCCCGCCCCGCGGCCAGCCCGTGCCGCATCGCGGCCTGGGAGGAGGCCCAGAAGGCGGCGCGTTCCCGCTGCCCTTCGTGCTTGGCCACCACGACGACGTGCGGCGCGCCCAGATCGACCCCGAGCCGCCTGGCCCGGTCGGCCAGCCCGGGGGAGTCGGGCCGCGAGATCAGGTCGTCGAGCAGCTCGCCCCTGACCCGCCCCTCGGCCTCGGCCACGCTCCTGCGGAACAGCAGCAGCAGCGCGCACACCAGCGCCGCCCGCTCCAAGATGCGCTCGTCGGCGTCGTCGCTGCGCAGCACCAGCGTGCACAGCGGCTCCCCGCCGACGTCCGCGGAGGCGATCAGCAGATCGCCCTTGCGCACGGTACGCCCCAGCGCCCTGGACGCCTGCGCCGCCTCGAACACCCCGGCGTCCAGCCCGGCCAGCTCGCCCGCGTCGCCGCTGATCACCCGGCCCAGGTCGTCGAGCACGGCCAGCGACCCGCCGAGCACGTCGGTCACCACGGCCGCCACGTCCTCGATGCCACCGCCGCGCAACACCAGCGAGGTCATCCTGTCGTGGGCCATGGCGGCCCGCTCGACGGCCTCGCCGTGTGCCCTGGCGGTCCTGTGGGCGTGGGAGAGCTCCTCCAGCGCGTTCCTGGTCTCCTGCAGCAGCCTGGCGTTGTCGATCGCGACGGCGGCGTGCGCGGCCAGGCTGGCCAGCAGCGACACCTCCTCCTGGTGGAACGGCCGCGCGCTGCGGTTGGCCGCCATCAGCACGCCGATCACCCGCTGCCCCAGCCGCAGCGGCACGCCCAGGATGGCGACCAGCCCCTCCTCCTTGACGGCCTCGTCGATGTGCTCCTTGTGCCGGAACCTGGCGTCGGCGAAGTAGTCGGCCGTCGAGTACGGCGTGGCCGTCTGCGCGACCAGCCCGCCCAGCCCCGCCCCCATGGCCAGCCGCAACGCCCGGAACTTGGCCGAGATCGACCCGTCCGTGACCCGCATGTAGGTGTCACCGCGCTCGGGGTCGTGCAGCGTCATGTACGCGACGTCGGTGGCCAGGAGCTGCCTGGCCCGGTGCACGATCGCCTCCAGCACGGCGTCGAGGTCGCGCAGCGCCGCCAGGTCGCCGGCCGTGTCGTAGAGCGCCGACAGCTCGGCCTCGCGCCGGGCGCGCCGCTTGAGCAGGTCACGCACCTTGAGCGCCTCGACCTTGGCCCGCTCCAGCTCCTCGATCGCGGCCGGGTCGGCGCCGGCGGCCCTGGCCTGGATGATCGGCCCCTCGAACTCGACCGCCGAAGCCTCCCTGGCCAGCAGTTCGAGGAAGTGTCTGGCCATCAGCGGGCGGTCCACCCGCCGTCCACCGGCAGCGACACCCCGGTGATGAACGCCCCGCTCGGCCCGCACAGGTAGGCGACCAGCTCGGCCACCTCCTCCGGCTCGATCAGCCGCTTGATCGCGGCGGGCTCCAGCATGATGTTCTCCACGACCTCCTCCGGCGCGATGCCGTGCACTCTAGCCTGGTCGGCGATCTGCGCCTCCACCAGGCCCGTCCGCACGTACGCCGGGCAGACGCAGGTCGAGGTCACCCCGTGGGGCGCCCCTTCGAGCGCCACCACCTTGGAGAACCCCTCCAGCGCGTGCTTGGCCGTCGTGTAGGCCGACTTGTACGGCGAGGCCCGCAACCCGTGCACCGACGAGATGTTCACGAACCTGCCCCAGCCCCTGGCGTACATGCCGGGCAGCACCTTCCGCGCGATCAGGAACGGCGCCTCGACCATCACCCTGAGCATCGTGGCGAAGACCTCGGGCGGGAACTCCTCGATCGGCGCGACGTGCTGGAACCCGGCGTTGTTCACCACGATGTCGACGGGCTCGTCCGGCAGCGCCGCCGCGAAACCCGGGTCGCTCAGATCGGCCACCACGGCCGTGCCGCCGATCTCGGCGGCCACCTTCCCGGCGGGCTCGGCCCGCATGTCGACGACCAGCACCCTGGCCCCCGCCGCGGCCAGCCGCCGGGCGCACGCCGCCCCGATGCCGCCCCCGGCCCCCGTCACCAGCGCGGTCCGCCCCGTCAGCTCGTTCGCCATACCCCGCACCTTAGGCGGTGGCCGCGCCGCGCCGCATGGGTGCGGGCGACATAGATGCGTGCCGCCATATGTGGATCAAGGGCATCTGCTATGTTGGGGGCATGATCGCGTATTCGTCACAGTGGTGGCCCGCCTCCTAGGCGGACCTCCGGCGCATACGCACACGGCCGCCTCGACGAGGCGGCCGTCACCGTTTCTGGTGGGTGTCCCCCCGTCGAGCACTGACGAGAAGGGGACTTTCATGACCACCACCTGGCCGCGGCTCCTCACCGCGCTGCTGGACGGCGTGTCGCTGACCTCCCGCCAGGCCGCCTGGGCCATGGGCGAGATCATGTCGGGCCGCGCGACGGACGCCCAGATCGCCGCGTTCGCCATCGCCCTGCGGGCCAAGGGAGAGAGCGTGGCGGAGGTGTCCGGGCTGGCCGACGGCATGCTGGCCAGATCGTCGGCCATCCGGGTCCAGGGCGACCCCGTGGACCTGGTCGGCACCGGCGGCGACCGGGCCAACACCGTGAACATCTCCACCATGGCCGCCGTCGTGGCCGCCGCCGCGGGCGCCAAGGTGGTCAAGCACGGCGGCCGGGCCGCGTCCTCCATGGCGGGGGCGGCGGACGTGCTCGAAGAGCTCGGCGTGGTCGTCGACCTGCCGCCCGCC
Source organism: Nonomuraea sp. MTCD27 (assembly GCF_041950495.1). NCBI lineage: Bacteria > Bacillati > Actinomycetota > Actinomycetes > Streptosporangiales > Streptosporangiaceae > Nonomuraea > Nonomuraea sp. MTCD27. The sequence continues at coordinate 201,321 of NZ_JBGNUW010000010.1, forward strand.
GCCGTGGTCCGGGTGGCGGACGAGGTCGGGATCACGTTCTGCTTCGCGCCCGTCTTCAACCCGGCGCTGAGACGGACCTCGGGGCCGCGCCGCGAGCTCGGCGTCCCCACGGTCTTCAACTTCCTCGGCCCGCTCACCAACCCCGCGCTCCCGCCCGCCCAGGCGGTCGGGGTCTTCCATCCGGGCATGGCCCCGGTCATCGCGGGCGTCCTGGCCGAGCGCGGTTGCTCCGCGCTCGTCTTCCGGGGCGACGACGGGCTCGACGAGCTGACGACCTGCGGGCCCTCGACGATCTGGGTCGTACGCCGGGGCGTCGTGACGCGTACCGCCTTCGATCCCCTCGACCTGTCCATCCCGCGCGCCCATGCCGACGACCTGCGCGGCGGCGACGCGCGGCACAACGCGGACGTGGCACGGGCGGTGCTCTCCGGCGAGCGGGGCCCGGTGCGCGATGTCGTCCTGCTCAACGCGGCCGCCGCCGTGGTGGCCGCCGACGGCACGCCGCCGGCGGCCGAGCTCACGTCCGTCCTGGCCGCGGCGCACAAGCGGACCGCGGACGCCGTCGACTCGGGCGCCGCCCTGTCCCTGCTCACCCGCTGGGCCCACGCCACGAGGACGGCCTCGGGCCAGGTGTGACCCCTACGGCCTGGTCATCGAGAGTACGTCGAGCGCGGCGTCGAGCTGCTCCTCCGTCAGGGTGCCCGCGGCCACGTGGCCGCGCTCGATGACGACCTCGCGGATGGTCTTGCGCTCCGCCAGGGCCTGCTTGGCGATCTTCGCGGCCTCCTCGTAGCCCACGTACCGGTTCAGCGGGGTGACGATCGACGGGGACGACTCGGCGTACTCGCGCAGGCGCTCGACGTTCGCCGTGATGCCGGAGACGCAGCGGTCGGCGAGCAGGCGCGAGACGTTCGCCAGCAGCCTGATCGACTCCAGGATGTTGCGCGCGATCACCGGCAGCTGCACGTTCAGCTCGAAGGAGCCGGACGCCCCCGCGAACGTGATCGCCGCGTCGTTGCCGATCACCTGGGCCGCGACCATGGCCGTGGCCTCGGGGATCACCGGGTTGACCTTGCCGGGCATGATGGACGAGCCCGGCTGCAGGTCGGGCAGGTTGATCTCGCCGAGCCCCGCCCGCGGCCCCGAGCCCATCCAGCGCAGGTCATTGACGATCTTGGTCAGCGACACCGCCACCACCTTGAGCTGCCCGGACAGCTCGACGATGGAGTCCTGCGCGCTCTGGGCCTCGAAGTGGTCCCTCGCCTCCAGGAACGGGATGCCGGTCGCCTCGCGCAGCTTGCCGATCGCCTCCTGGGCGAACCCCTGCGGCGTGTTAATGCCCGTGCCCACGGCGGTGCCGCCCAGGGGCAGCTCCAGGACGTGCTCCAGCGCCGCCGTGACGCGTACGACGCCGTGCTCGATCTGCGTGGCGTACCCGCCGAACTCCTGGCCCAGGGTCACGGGCGTGGCGTCCATCAGGTGGGTGCGCCCCGACTTCACCACGCCGTCGAACTCGATCGCCTTCTCCCGCAGCGCCTCCGCCAGGTGCCTCAACGAGGGCAGCAGGTGGTAGGTCACCTCGGTCGCCGCCGCCACGTGGATCGAGGTCGGGAAGACGTCGTTGGACGACTGGGAGGCGTTCACGTGGTCGTTGGGATGCACGGGCCGGCCCAGCCGTTCCTCGGCCAGCGTCGCGATCACCTCGTTGGCGTTCATGTTGGACGAGGTGCCGGAGCCGGTCTGGAAGACGTCGATCGGGAAGTGGGCGTCGTGCTCGTTCTCCGCCACGTCGGCGGCGGCCTGCGCGATGGCCTCCGCCATGTCCTTGTCGATCACGCCCAGCTCGCCGTTGACCTCTGCGGCCACCGCCTTGATCAGGCCGAGGGCGGCGATGTGGGACGGCTCCAGAGGCCGGCCCGATACCGGGAAGTTCTCCACTGCCCGCTGGGTCTGCGCGCGCCACTTGGCGCCCGAGGGCACGCGTACCTCGCCCATCGAGTCATGTTCGATCCTGAACTCGCTCATGACTTCCAGTCTGACCCACCATCTCGCGCCGGGCTCGAAACCGGCGCCGCCGGGGGTCCCAGGTCAGCGGATCGCCAGCTCAGCGGCGCCTTGGTCTACCTCCGCATCACCTCGCCGGGACCGGCTCGTACGCCGGGCGCGCGCCAACGGGTGCGGGGCCGCGGGTCGAGGGGCTTTGCCGGACCGGGCGCCTGTGCGATACATCTCGCCCGGCGCCTCCGGCCGGGCCGCCGTCCCTTAAGCCGCCCTTTAGCGCACGGCATGACGGATATTACGGTCGTAGCGCAGCGTAGTTAACCGATTTCCGGGCATTCTGGCCGCGTATGCCTCGGCAATCATGGCCAGCCGCGACTTTTGCCTCCATCAGATCACCTTCGCCACCGCTGGTTCCTAGCGTGGGTCTTAACCCAACGTCCGTACTGGCATTTTTCGGACGCCAATCCTGGGAAACCAGCAAGAGGCGATCTTCTATGATCAAGGTCAACAACGTTCTCGCCGCCGGTGCGCTGGCGGCCTCAGCGCTGGTCGCGCCCGTCGCGGTCGCCGCACAGTCCGCCGCCGCCGACACGTCGGCCCAGAAGACCACCACGCAGACAGTCGCCTATCCGCTGCACCCCTGCAAATTCCACAAGAAGCCCGCCAAGTGCCGCGCCCGTGGCCACGGAGGCGGCGGCAACGGGAGCGGCAACATCAACATCAGCAACACGAACACCAACATCAACAACTAGCGCGACGATCAGGCCGGGCAGGGTCGCACCGGACACCCGGCGCGGCCCTGCTCCCTGCCTGTCGCCGGTCCGGGGCGGACCGATCAGCTGGAGAAGAGGGCCACGATGAGGACGGCGATCACCACGGCGGCCGCCGCGGCCACCGCCATCAGCACCAGCATGCCGTTGCGGTTGCCCGCGGGCTTCTGCTCCGGCTGCCCGGCGATGGCGAACAGGTCCGTGCCCAGTCCCTGGCTCTCGTGCGGCACCTGCTGCGGGCCCTGAGGCCCCTGCGGCATCGGCTGGTGCCGGGGCGGCTGCTGGCCGCCCGTGGGCGGCGCGGGCAGCGGGTAGACCTGCTGGCCCGGCGGTCCGTTCTTGGGCGACGGGATGCGGGTCGTGGCGACGGAGCCCTCGTCACCCGGATGCTGCGGCGGCCGGCCGCCGCCCTGCTCCGGCCCCGACGGGAACGGGCCCTTGGGCCGGGAGATGCTGACCGTACGCTCCGGGTCGTAGTCGCCTTCCGGAGCCGGCGGGTTGGCGTGCGGGCCGCCGCCCTGGCCGGCGCCGCCGGGACCGCCCGCCGCCTGCGCCTGGAAGGGCTGCTGTCCCTGCGGGGGACGGCCCGGGGTGGACTGTGGCACGGTGGGCGCGTTCGACCCGCGGGACGGTCCCTGAGGCCCCGAGGGAGGTGTCTGACCCTGGCCTCCGGCCGGTCGCTGCCCGGGCGCGCCGGGCTGCTGCCCGCCGCCGGGGCTGTTGGGGCCGCTCGGCCCCTGCGCGCCGTACCTCTGGGCGCCGGACCCCTGCGCTCCGGGCCCCTGCGCTCCTGGGCCCTGCGTTCCGGGACCCTGCGTTCCGGAGCCTGCTGGGCCGCCGCGTCCGCCGGGCCCTTGCGGCCCCGGCGCTCCGGGATGCGGCGCGCCGGACGCCGCGGCGCCCATGCCAGCGGCGCCCATGCCCGCGGCGTGCGGGGTCGCGGCCTGCGGGCCTGTGTTCTGGGGGCGGCCTCGGCCGGCGGGACCTTGAGCGGGCCCGCCCTGGCCCTGGGTGGCTGCCCTCTGACCGCCGGCGGGGCCTTGAGCGCCTGCGCCCTGTCCGGTGGGAATCTGGGGGCCGGTCGCGCGGCCGGCGGGTCCCTGGTCTCCAGGGGTGGTGGGTTGCGGAGCGGCGAACGGGTCGGGCAAAGCGGCCTCCTGAGCCTTAAGAGCCTCGGCCGTGAGCACCGGCATCTCGCTCGTCGGGGTGTCGGCGACCATGCGTAGCAGGGTCTCCGCCTTGGCAGCGCCGAGCCGCTGCCGGTAGTCCTTGTTCAGCAGCCCGTTCAGCACGGGTCGAAGCTGCCCCGCCTGCGTGGGCGGGTCGGCGCTCTCGGTGAGCAGCGCCGCCAGCGTCTCCGCGATCGTGGACCGCTCGTAGGCGGGACGTCCCTCGACGGCGAAGTACAGAGTCGCCCCGAGCGACCAGACGTCCGACTCGGGGCCGGTGTAGTCGCCCCTGGCACGTTCCGGGGCCGTGTAGCCGGGGGAGCCGATCACCATGCCCGTCTTCGTCAGCCGCGAGTCGCCCTCGGCCTTGGCGATGCCGAAGTCCGTCAGCACCACGCGCCCGTTCTCGGTGATGAGCACGTTGCCGGGCTTGACGTCGCGGTGGGTGATGCCCTGGGCGTGCGCGGCGCGCAGCGCTCCGAGCAGATCCACGCCGATCTCCGCCACGAGCCGCGGCGGCAGCGGCCCCTCCTCCTCGATCACCTGCTCCAGCGAGCGGGCTTCGATGAGCTCCATGATGATCCACGGGCTGTTGTCCTGGATCAGCACGTCATGGATGGAGGCCACGGACGGGTGGTTGATGCGCGAGGCGATGCGGCCCTCACGAACCATGCGTTCGCGCAGCTCGGCCCGCTGTTCCTCGGTGAGACCCGGGTCCTGGCGGATTTCCTTGACCGCCACCTCGCGCCCGAGCGCGCGGTCGCGGGCGCGCCACACGGTCCCCATCGTGCCCCGGCCGAGCGGGGTGATGAGCTCGTAGCGCTCCGCGAGCAGGCGTGTCTGCTGTTCCGGCATGAGAAGAAGATATCGATTCTCGCTTGGGAAGTGCTTTACCCTCGCTTGCGAAGTTCTCTTGGCCAGAACCGCCGAGGAAGGCACAACTTTATCACCGTAGCTTTGAAACGGGCATAAGCGGACGGAGCTGGCCGTGGTTCAACCCGCTTCCTGTGCACTCCCTCACCAGGTTTACGTTCCTGCCGCGGTGAGGGCACGTTGAGGGTGGCCGCCGGAGGATCCGCCCTGTGCAGCCCGCGATGCGCGGGCCTGCGTACGAAAGGGGGCTGGGAGGTCGGCGACGTGGGACGCGCGGGCCTGCTCGGGGTGAGGGGCTCCTCGGCCGAGCCGCCCGCGGCCACCCGGGCCAGCATGAGCGAGGCGCGTACGGAGTCGAGCCTGGTCGCCGGGTCGATCCTGAGCAGCGCGTCAAGCACGGGAGCCAGCGGCCCCGCCTTGGTCATCGGGATCGGCTCGCCACTGGTCAGTGCCGCGAGCGCGGCGGCGGCCGTACGCCTGCCGTGCAGACCCCGGCCCTCGACGGCGGTGTAGAGGGTCGCGCCGAGCGACCACAGGTCACCCGCCGGGCTGGCCTTCGAGCCGAGCACCCGCTCTGGAGCGATGTATCCCGCGGACCCGAGAACGATGCCCGCCTGGGTGATGGAAACGTCACCTTCGAGCGCGGCCAGTCCGAAGTCGGTGAGCACCGCCCGGTCCTCTGTCACCAGCACGTTGCTCGGCTTCACGTCGCGGTGCAGGATCCCCTTGGCGTGCACGGCGCGCAGCGCGCCCAGGATCTGCCGGCCGATCTCGGCGGCCCTGCGGGGATGGAGCGGTCCTTGCTCCTGGATGAGCTGCTCCAGGGACTTGGCCCGGAGCAGCTCCATCACGATCCACGGCCGGTCGTCCTCGGTGACCACGTCGAACACGGTGATGACCGAGGGATGCGCGACCATCGCGGTCGCCCGGCCCTCACGCTCGGTGCGCGCGCACAGCTCGGCACGCAACTCCTCGTCGAGCACGGTGGGCAGCCGAACTTCCTTGACCGCCACGTCCCGGTCGAGCAGCTCGTCATGTGCCCGCCAAACGGTGCCCATGCCGCCGCGACCAACCGGCTCCATGAGCCGATAGCGCGCGGCGAGTAGGTAACCGGAGGGCGCACGCATGCCAGGCAGCTTACCTATTTGTGTAAACCGACCAGTAGAGGCGGGGCCGATAATTTGTTGCGAACTTAAGTCAACCCGCCTGACTCGTCACGTCAGCAAACCTCCGGGCCACATCATCCCAGTTGATGAGGCCCCACAGTTTCTCGACGTAGTCCGGGCGGACGTTGCGATACTGAAGGTAGTACGCATGCTCCCATGCGTCGAACACGAGCAGCGGCGTGGTGTTCATCCCCACGTTGCCGTGGTGGTCGTAGACCTGCTCGACGACGAGCCTGCGGCTCAGCGGCTCCCAGGCCAGCACGCCCCATCCGGAGCCCTGCACGGACGCGGTGGCGGTGGTGAGCTGTCGCCGGAACGCGTCGAACGTGCCGAAGTGCTGGTCGATCGCGTCCCTGAGAGGCCCGTCGGGGCGGTCGCCGCCGTCCGGCGACAGGTTCTCCCAGAAGATCGAGTGCAGCACGTGCCCGGACAGGTTGAAGGCGAACGTCTTCTCCAGGCCCACCAGGTTCGAGAACTCGCCCTTGTCGCGGGCCTCGGCGAGGCGTTCGAGCGTGTCGTTGGCGCCTTTGACGTAGGCGGCGTGGTGCCCGGCGTGGTGCAGCTCCAGGATCTCGCCGGTGATGGCGGGTTCGAGCGCCGCGTAGTCGTACGGCATGTCGGGAAGCGTGTAGTCCCCCATGCGGCCGTCTCCTCCTTCGTCGATCTCGCTGATCTCGGAAGGGACACTATTGCAAGTAATTCGCAACTGCATCGGACTTGCGACCTAGGTCTTCTCTTGGCAATCTGTCGAGGGTCAGATTGGTCCCGCCGCGCGGGCGGCTTACCCCCGCCCGCGCAGGCGTTCCCGCCCGGCTTTCCTCGGAGCGTTTGCGCAGCTCACCGGGCCTCTGTGTCGATCGGCACAACGACTTGCCGGATTTTTGTGCATGATGCCAGGTAGGGGACTTTCAGGCGTACGGCAGGCTGACTGACAGGAACCCACGGGGCGGCGTCAGCGAGTTGTAAGGGTGCCGTAAGGGGGCGGGGGCATGGTTAAGGCAAGGAAGAAGGCGAGCTCCTGCCGGACAGCCGGAAGCAGACCGGAAACTGTCGGTCCCGAACGTCAGACTGAAAGCATCCGCCGAGGTCCACTACCGAAGACAGACCGCTAAGGACGTGATGAAGATGCGCCAGATCCAGGTTCGTCGCCGGCCGAGGAAGCCGACCAGAGCCGCACTGGACCTTCGCACGCCGTCAGGGCGCCAGTTGCCCTTTTGAGACCCAGCAATCCGGAGCGCAATCTGAGAGGTGCGCGATGTGCAGTCACTACCCCGTCTGCCCAAGTGCCGACTCCCTCGACCGTGAGAGGTCGCACGTGATCTCGGCCCACCCCGACCAGGGCTGGAGCCTCCTTTGCAACGGCGTCGTGCTGTTCGATGACACCGGTCTGCTGCTGCCCGACGGCAGCGTGGTGGCACCGCACCGGGCCCCGGTGGCCGCGTGAGCCTCTCCTGGGTCACCAGGCCGGAGGAGGAGCGAGACGTGCCGGCGATCCGCGGGATCAACCTCGCGGCGTTCGCGACCTCGCTCGAGGCCGACCTGGTCGACGCACTTCGCAAGGACCCCGCCTGGTTGCCCGGCCTGTCCATCGTGGCCGAGCACGACGGGGTCGTGGCCGGGCACGCGCTCTTCACCCGCTGCCACGTCGACGGGGCTCCCGCCCTGGCCCTCGCCCCCTGCGCCGTGCTGCCCGCCCGCCAGCGGCAGGGCGCCGGCTCCGCGGCGATCATCGCCGGTCTCGACGCCGCCCGCGACCGTGGCGAGTCCCTGGTGCTCGTTGCCGGGCACCCGGCCTACTACCCTCGGTTCGGCTTCGTCCGGGCCTCCTCCTACTCGATCCGGGCACCCTTCGACGTGCCTGATGAGGCGATGATGGCGCTGGCGCTCGCCGGGGCGCGGCCGGTGCCGAGTGGCACGATCGCCTACCCGGCCCCCTTCGCCCTCTGACCCGTCCGGCTCCCCGCCGCCCCCTGGCCGCCGATCCTCTCGCCGGGCCGACCCGCCTGGCCCCGCTCGCTTGGCCCGCTCGCCCTGGCCCCGCCGACTTCCCGGCCTCGCCGCCGGCGCGCCCGCCTCCCGCCTGGCTCCGCCGGCCCTCTGCCCGGCGATCCCCTGGCCGAGCCGACCCGCCTAGCTTCGCCGACTTCCCGGCCTCGCCGCCGGCGCCCGCCTCCCGCCTGGCTCCGCCGGCCCTCTGCCCGGCCGATCCTCTGGCCGAGCCGAGCCGCCTGGCCCCGCTCGCCCTGGCCCCGCCGTCGGCGCGCTCGCCTTCCGCAGACGGCCGGACGCCCAAAGGCGGGCGAGCCCTGAGGGCGCAGAAGGCGAAGGCGGGCGCGCCGGCGGCGGGGGCAGGCGGGTCGGCGGGGCCAGGCCGTTCACGGGCCCGGCCCGCGTTCGCGCTCAGTAGCCTCCGCTCGCCTGCGAGGCGTTTTCGTGTCGCCCGACCCGGCCGCCCGCGTGCGGACGCACGGAGGCGTGGCCGGGCCGGCGGGCAGAAGCAGCCGGGCAGGCGCGCGCCAGCCGGGCCGTGCCACGAGCGGTGTCAGTCCGGGGCCGTCGGCGGGGAGGGGCGCAGGGTGTCGGGGTGTGCGCAAGGCTCTCCTGGAGAGCTAGGGGTCAGCGGCGGCCGATGGACAGGACCGGGCCGGTCCTGTCGGTGAAGAAGTCGTCACCCTTGTCGTCCACGACGATGAACGCCGGAAAGTCCACGACCTCGATCTTCCACACCGCTTCCATCCCCAGCTCGGGGTATTCGAGCACCTCCACCTTCTTGATGCAGTCCTGCGCCAGCCGGGCCGCGGGGCCGCCGATGGAGCCCAGGTAGAAGCCGCCGTGCTGCTGACAGGCCTCCGTGACCTGCTTGGAGCGGTTGCCCTTGGCCAGCATCACCATCGAGCCGCCCGCCGCCTGGAAGCGCCCGACGTACGAGTCCATGCGCCCGGCCGTCGTCGGGCCGAAGGAGCCGGAGGCGTAGCCCTCGGGGGTCTTGGCCGGTCCGGCGTAGTAGACGGCGTGGTCCTTGAGGTATTGCGGCATCTCGCCGCCGTTGTCGAGGAGCTCGGCGATCTTGGCGTGGGCGATGTCGCGGGCGACGACGAGGGGGCCGGTGAGGGAGAGGCGGGTCTTGACGGGATATTTCGTCAGCTGGGCGAGGATCTCGGGCATGGGCCGGTTGAGGTCGACCTGGATGACGTCGTCCGAGAGGTGTTCGTCGGTCGTCTCGGGCAGGAAGCGGGCCGGGTCGGTCTCCAGCTTCTCCAGGAACACGCCCTCGGGGGTGATCTTGGCCAGTGCCTGGCGGTCGGCCGAGCAGGACACGGCGATGGCCACCGGGCAGGAGGCGCCGTGCCGGGGGAGGCGGATGACGCGTACGTCGTGGCAGAAGTATTTGCCGCCGAACTGCGCCCCGATGCCCAGCTTCTGCGTCAGCTCGAAGACCTTGGCCTCCATCTCCAGGTCCCTGAAGCCGTGCCCGGACGCCGACCCCTCGGTGGGGATGGAGTCGAGGTAGCGGGCGCTGGCGTATTTGGCGGTCTTGAGCGCGTATTCGGCGGAGGTGCCGCCCACGACGATGGCCAGGTGGTACGGCGGGCAGGCCGCGGTGCCCAGCGAGCGGATCTTCTCCTCCAGGAAGGCCAGCATGCGCTTCTCGTTGAGCACGGCCTTGGTCTCCTGGTACAGGAACGACTTGTTGGCCGAGCCGCCGCCCTTGGCCATGAACAGCAGTTTGTACTCGTCGGGGTGCCCGTGGGGGTCCTCGGCGTACAGCTCGACCTGGGCCGGCAGGTTGCTGCCGGTGTTCTTCTCCTCCCACATGGTGAGCGGGGCCATCTGGGAGTAGCGGAGGTTGAGCTTGGTGTAGGCGTCGTACACGCCGCGCGAGATGTGCTCGGCGTCGAGCCCGTCGGTCAGCACGTGGCGGCCGCGCTTGCCCATGACGATGGCGGTGCCGGTGTCCTGGCACATCGGCAGCACGCCGCCGGCCGAGATGGAGGCGTTCTTCAGCAGGTCGAGGGCGACGAAGCGGTCGTTGCCGCTGGACTCGGGGTCGTCGACGATCTTCCGGAGCTGGGCGAGGTGCGAGGCGCGCAGGTAGTGGGAGATGTCATGGACGGCCGTCTCGGTCAGCAGCCGCAGCGCCTCCGGCTCGACCTCGAGAAACGTACGCCCAGCCGCTTCGACCTTCCGCACCCCCTCCGATGTGATCAGCCGGTATTCCGTCTCGTCGGCTCCAAGCGGAAGCAGGTCGGTGTAGTCGAACTCGCCCATGTCCATCCTTTCGGTCCTCCAAGAGATTACGCGCCTCGGGAGTGACCGGTGGACCGACCCCGTCAGGCCTCCGACGGTCTGACGGCCGCCTTCGCGCTCGAGCGTTCGGCGCTGAGGCCGACCAGGATGCCGACGACGACGAGCCCGGCGCCCAGCAGGTCGTACGCGGTCGGCATTGCGACCCCGAGCACCGCCCCCGTGACGATGGCCGCCACCGGGATGAGCCCCGCGAACAGCCCCGCCCGGCCCGGGCCCAGCTTGGGCAGCGAGCTGTACCAGAGGAAGAACGCGATCACCGTGACCACGATCGCCAGGTACGTGAACCCGAGCACCTCCGGGACCGTCGGCGTCCTGAACATGCCCGCCCCCTCGGTGACCAGCCCCACCACGGCCAGCATGGGCACGGCCAGCGCCGTCGAGTACGCCGAGACCCTGATCGGCCCCAGCTTGGGCAGCAGCGGGATGGCCAGCAGGGAGAAGCTCACCTCGCCGACGAGCGCCGCGAGGGCCCACAGCAGGCTCTCGGTCGTGCCGCTACCGAGCCCTGTTGCCAGCGTCGCCCCGGTCACCACCACACCGGCGCCGAGCAGCAGCCGGGGCGCGGGCCGCCCGCCGGCCAGCGCGAGCGCCAGCGGCACGGTGCCCAGCACGGTCCCGACCAGCGCGGGCCCGGAGGCGCGGGTGGACTCGACCACGGCCACGTTGAAGACGACCAGGCCGAGCAGCGTCAGCCCGGCCAGGCAGAGCAGGTCGCGCGGAGCGAGTCGCACGAACCGCAGGCCCAGCGCTCGCGTTATGACAAGCAGGATGACCGAAGCGACGAGATACCGAACAGCCTGTCCGCCGTATATGGGATACGAGTCAACGAGCCCGGCGACGCCGGCCAGCGTCCCGACGAGGAACATGGCCGCGGCGGCCCCCACGATTCCGTTTCTCATGCGAAGGATGCTAGGGAGACAATGGTTCCCGCAAACAGTCCAATGTCCCGCCAGAAGACAGGACCAATATGGCTGACCTCCATATCAAGATAAATCGCGATAAGGGGGGAATCGCCGGGCAGATCGCGTCTGAGCTGCGCGACTCCATCCGGGGCGGGCGGCTCACCCCCGGCACCCGCCTGCCCGCCACCCGCGACCTGGCCACCGACCTCCAGGTCTCCAGGGGCGTCGTGGTGGAGGCGTACGAGCAGCTCGTCGCCGAGGGTTTCCTGGTCTCGCGGGTGGGCGTGGGCACCCAGGTCACCCCCAAGAACGCCGCGCGGGCCAACTCCAGGCCGCGCAACCCGGTGCCGGTCCGGCCCAAGCCGGCCCGCCGGTCGCCGAACACCCCTGTGTGCGCTCCGTACTACGGTCATCGCCCCACCTCCCCGGACCTCAGCCACTTCCCCCGTGAACGCTGGCTGGCGGCCGTCAGGCACGTCCTGACCACCGTACCCTCCGACGCCCTCGATTACGGGGACCCCGGCGGCGTGCCTGAGCTGCGCGAAGAGCTGGCCGGCTACCTCAGGCGGGTCAGGGCCGCCGATGTGCGCCCGGAGAACCTCGTCATCGTCGGCGGCGTGGCGCAGGGGCTGAGCCTGGTCCTGCACGTGCTGACCCAGCAGCGCCCGCTCCGGCTGGCCGTCGAGGACCCGACCAGCCACCGCCAGGTGCCGCTGCTGCGGCGGGCGGGCGCGCACCTCGTGCCGGTGCCGGTGGACGAGCAGGGGCTGGACGTGCGCAAGCTGAGCGGGGACGCCGTCCTGGTGACGCCCGCGCACCAGTTCCCGACCGGGGTGGTGCTCTCGCCGCCGCGCCGGGCCGCGCTGATGGAGTGGGTCTACGCGGGCAACCGCGTGATCCTGGAGGACGACTACGACGCCGAGTTCCGCTTCGACCGCGACCCCGTCGGCTGCCTGCAGGGGCTGGCGCCCGACCGGGTGATCCTCTCGGGCAGCGTGAGCAAGGCGCTGGCGCCCGGCCTGCGACTGGGCTGGGTGGCGGCGCCGCCCGACCTGGCCGAGGCGGTCCGCAGGGCGCGGGGCGAGCTGGATCTGGGCTCCCCGGTCATCGAGCAGTACGCGCTGGCCCATTTCCTGCGCACCGGCGGCTACGACAAGCATCTGCGGCGCATGCGCAGGGAATACCGTCGCCGCCGGGACGCCCTGGTCAAGGCGCTGGCCGAGGAGTTGCCGGAGGTCCGGGTCAAGGGGATCGAGGCGGGGCTGCACGTGTACCTGGAGCTGCCGGGGCGGTGGGACGAGTCGCGTACGGTCCGGGTCGCGCAGGAGCTGGGCGTGTCCGCCGAGCCGGTGGGGCCGATGCGGGACGCGGCGGGGCCGCCGGCCGTGGTGGTGGGGTTCGCGCGGCTGCCCGCGCACAAGGCGGCCGAGGCTGTCCGAGGCTTAAAGGTCCGAATGTCAGGACAAATTGTTGACTGAGGGAGAAATGCTCGCTTAGAAAGAAAGCCGGATCCCGAATTGGAGGCGCCATGCGTGTGGGACTGCTGGGTCTGGGCCGGATCGGAGCCTTCCACGCCGCGACCCTGGCCGCGCATCCCCTGGTGGACGAGCTGATCGTGGCCGATCCCGTACGCACGTCGCCGTACGGGAGGCCCGGGGACGCGTTCGAGGCGGACGCCGTGGTGATCGCCACGCCGACCAGCACCCACGCGGAGCTCATCGTCAAGGCGTGCGAGCGGGGCATCCCGGCCTTCTGCGAGAAACCGGTGGCCGGCACGGTGGCCGACACCGTGAAGGTGCTGGAGTCGAGCGCCGGCAACCGGGTGCAGATCGGGTTCCAGCGCAGGTTCGACCCCGGCTACGTGGCGGCGGCGACGGCGCTGCGCGCGGGGGAGCTGGGCGAGCTGCACCGCGTGCACCTGGTGACGGCCGATCCGGTCCCGCCGCCCGCCGAGTACATCCCGCTGTCCGGCGGCATCTTCCGCGACTGCCACATCCACGACTTCGACATCCTGCGCTGGGTGACCGGCCGCGAGGTGGTGTCGGTCTACGCGAAGGGCGCCAACCGCGGCGCCGCGTTCTTCGCGGCGGCGGGCGACGTGGACACCAGCGCCGCGCTCCTGACGCTGGACGACGGCACGCTGGCCACCCTCCAGGGCTCGCGCTACAACGGCGGCGGGTACGACGTGCGCATGGAACTGGCGGGCACCGAACGCACGCAGGCGGTCGGCCTCAGCTCGCGCGCCCCCCTCCACACGACGGAGGACGCGCCCCGCTCCGACGAGCCCTGGCCGGACTTCGTCACCCGCTTCGAGACCGCCTACCGCGACGAGATCGACGCCTTCCTGACCAGCGACCGGAGCCCGTGCTCGATCGAGGACGCGCTGGAGGCCCTGTACGTGGCCGAGGCCGCCGACCTGTCCCTGCGCGAGCACCGTCCGGTCGAGGTAGCGGAGGTACGGCGATGAGGGTTCGCACATGCCCGGACGGAGCGCCGCAGGGTGGCTGACTATCGCGAGCTGCGCCAGGTCAGGGCAAGGTTTCCCGAGCGCATCGCGGAGGCGGCGGCGGTACGGCGGCGCCGGCCGCTGTTCGGCCCGCGCGGCCAGCTCATGATCATCGCCGCCGACCATCCGGCCCGGGGCGCGCTGGGCGTGGGGGGCCGGCCGCTGGCCATGGGGAGCCGGGTCGAGCTGCTCGACCGGCTGATGGTCGCGCTGCGCCGCCCCGGCGTGGACGGCCTGCTGGCCACCCCCGACGTGGTCGAGGACCTGCTGCTGCTCGGGGCGCTCGACGACCTCATCGTCATCGGGTCGATGAACCGGGGCGGGTTGCAGGGGGCGGTGTTCGAGTTCGACGACCGGTTCACGGCGTACGACGCCGGGGCCATCGCCCGGATGCGGCTGGACGGGGGCAAGATGCTCTGCCGGATCGCGCTCGACGAGCCCGGCACCGCCGCGACGCTGGAGTCCTGCGGCCGGGCGATCACCGAGCTGGCCGGCGACGGGCTGGTGGCGATGGTGGAGCCGTTCTGGTCGAGCCGGGCGGGTCACGATCTGTCGCCCGACGGCGTGATCCGGGCCGTCAACGTCGCCCAGGGGCTGGGGGCCACCTCGGCGCGCACCTGGCTGAAGATCCCGGTGGTGCCCGACATGGAGCGGGTCCTGCACGCCACCACGCTGCCGGTCCTGCTGCTCGGCGGCGATCCCGGCGACACGCCCGACGTGGCCCACGCCGCGTGGCGCAAGGCGCTGCGGCTGCCCGGGGTGTGCGGGCTGGTGGCGGGGCGAGCCCTGCTCTACCCGCCGGACGACGACGTGGCGGCGGCCGTGGACGCGGCGGTCGCCCTGCTGGAGCCCGCCTGATCGGCTGGAACCCGCATGATCGGCTGGAGCCGGATCAGGTGGCCGCCTGATCAGTGGTGGCCGCCGCCCGCTTCGGCGCGAAGCCCGGGGCCAGCACGATGATCGCGGCGGCCAGCACCAGCGGCGCGGCGAACGCGATCCGCATGCCCGCGGCGTCCGCGATGCCGCCCACCAGGGCCGCGCCCACGATGAAGCCGACGTAGTTGAAGAGGTTCACCCTGGCGATGGCCACGCCGGTGCCCGCCGGGTCCAGCCGGCCCGCCGCCGAGAACGACTGCGGCGCCACCACCGAGAGCCCCACCCCGGTCAGGCCGAACGCGACGATGCCCAGGAACTGGTTGGGGGCCACGACGACGCCCAGCAAGCCGAGGGTGGCGATCAGGCCGCCGATCCTGACGATGACGGCGGGGCCGTACCGGCGGACGGCGAAGTCGCCGCCGAGCCTGACGGCCAGGGTGGTCGCCTGGTACGCGACGTAGGCCAGCGGGATCACCCTCGGGCCGGCCGCCAGCACGTCCTTCATGAACACCGTGTTGAAGTTGGAGACGGCGGCGTCGCCGACGTACAGGAAGCCCATGGCCAGGCAGAGCGGGAGGATCGGCCGCCACGGGAACCTGCCCGCGGTCACGGTCGCCGTCTCGACCTTCTCCTCCTTCGGCGAACACAGCTTCGGCCCGGCGTAGATCGAGCCGGCCACGGCGAAGACCATGGGGACGGCCATGACCACCGGGAGCGGCAGGTCGGCCGCCGCCGAGGCCCACAGCGCGCCGGCCATGCTGAACACGCTCCACACGCAGTGGAACCCGTTCAGCACCTGGACGCCGTACCTGCGCTCGACCGCCACGCCCTGCATGTTCATGCCCGCGTCCACCGCGCCCACCGCCACCCCGAACAGCAGCAGCACCGGCACCAGCAGCGGCACGTTCGGCGCGAGGCCGGCGAGGACCACGGCGACGGCCACCATCGGCTGCGCGACGCGCAGCAGCAGCCTGCTCCCCAGCCGGGCGGCGAACGCGCCCGCCGCCACGCTGCCGACGCCCGCGAACACGGGCACGATCAGCAGCAGCAACGTGAGGGTGCCCTCGTCGAGCTCATGCTTGGCCTGCAGGTTCGCGACCTGGATGAGCAGAGTGGCAAAGGACAGGCCCTGCACGCCGAAGACGAAGAAGGCGGCGACCCGGGTCTGGCGATCACGCAAGGACGGCACGGCGGCCTCCTGATCGGGGGGAATCAAACGTGAGGCGCGGTCAGGTTAGCGGCTGCCAGACGCCCTCCGCCAGCACCCGGATAGGCTGCCGGGAGTGAAACGGGGCTACGCGTCCGGCGCGGCGCGCAGGGAGCGCATCCTGGCCACCGCGCTGCTGGAGTTCGCCGAGAACGGCTACCGCGGCGCGTCGCTGGCCCGCATCGCCGAGCGCGCCGAGCTGTCCCAGGCCGGGCTGCTGCACCACTTCAGGACCAAGGAGCTGCTGCTCATCGCGGTGCTGGACTACCGGGACGAGCTCGACACACGCAAGTTCGACCTCGCGCCGGAGGGCGGGATCGACGCGCTGCGGGCCCTGGTCGGCGTGGTGGAGCACAACTCCCGCGTGCCGGGCCTGGTGCAGCTCTTCTCCGTGATCAGCGGCGAGGCCGTGACCCCCGGCCACCCCGGGCACGACTGGGCCAAGCGCCGCTACCGGCGGCTGCGCGCGAACGTGGCGGCGGCGCTGCGCAGGGGCGCCGAGCGCGGCGAGCTCAGGGCCGGGCTCGACGCCGAGGCGCACGCCGACCGGCTGATCGCGATGATGGACGGCCTGCAGACGCAGTGGCTCATCGATCCGGAGCGGGTGGACATGGCGGCCGTCTTCAGGGGATACGTCGACGACCTGATCGCCCTGCTGCGGCCCTAGCTATCCGGCGGGCTGCTCGGCGGGGGCCTCCTCGCGCGCCGGCTCCGCCACGTTCAGCCGCCGCGCGGCCGCCCACACGCCGAGCGCCAGCAGCGCCGCGACCTCGGTGACGGCCAGGCCGCGTTCGACCAGCCCGAGCGGCATGACCCGATACCACGGCAGCCCGTTGCCGGCCCCGACCAGCATCACCGCGCCGATGCCCACCACCCACAACACCGAGCAGATCCCGAACCCGAACGCCAGCAGCGTGGCCCGGGACCGCTCCCGGTGCCGCCAGGGCCGGGCGATGACGACCGCCGCCAGCGGCAGGCACAGGAAGGCCACGAAGCTGCCCACCCGGTGGATGCTGCCGCTCGTGCTCGGCCCGACCGACCAGTCGTGCTTCTCGAACCAGGCGGTCAGGAACAGCCCGACGCTCCACCCCATGAGCGCGAGCGTGCCGAAGATCCCGGCCAGCCTCTTGCGGGCCAGCGACACCCCGATGGCCACCGACCCCGCCGCCAGCAGGCCCACCCCGAGACCGAAGAGCCAGCCGTCGGGACCGAGGCCGTGCTCGCTGATGGTCCGCCTGAGCGGGTTCATCTCGTCGAGACTCGACAGCTCCAGGCCGAGGATCACCGCTACGCCCGCGCCTGCCGCGCCGAGACCCCATCGCGCCGGTTGATGCACGCACACCTCCCCTTTGCCGGGAACAACGGCCGTGCGCGGGGATGGATTCCTAAGAAAATCCTTAGAAAACAGGGTGTTCAGGTCAGCGCGCGACGGATGAGGTCGTCGCTGAGCCGCCGCAGCCGCTTCCTGGCATCCAGCTCGTACGCCCTGCGCGCGGACGCGGACCTGGAACTGGCCGTCTACCTCGTCTTCGGCGGGATGTGGTACCGGTTGCTCAACCGCCACGCCGAGGTGAACGCGGAACTCGCGGAGGAGATCGCCGGACTGCTGGCCAGAATCCGCTGACATCGGCCCATTCGGCACGAGCGAACAGGGCGAGCGCCAGATATCGTCAGAAGTGTGAACGAACGCGCGGGATCGTGGTTGCCGAAGCTGCAGGAAGTCGGGGAGCGGCTGGCGGAGGAGTGGGTGCAAGCCCGCCGCCCTCCGGCGCCGAACGACATACCGCAGCCGCACGAGCTGCGCGCGTCCGACGCCGACCGCGAACGCATCGCCCAGGTGCTGCAGGACGCGCACGCCGACGGGCGGATCACGCTGGAGGAGCTGGAGGAGCGGCTCGGGGTGCTCTACGCCGCGCGCACACTCGGTGAGCTGGCCGCGCTGACCACCGACCTGCTGCCCGCCGAGCAGCAGCCGCTCAACCTCGACGGCCGGCCGGTCTCGGCCATCTTCAAGAAGGAGCAGCGCGGGGGGCGCTGGGTGGTGCCGGCCGAGCTCGGCGTGACGGCCATGTTCGGCACGACCAAGCTGGACTTCAGCGACGCGATCCTGCAGAACCGGCGGATCATCATCAACGCCACCCTGGTCTTCGGCGGGCTGGAGATCCGCGTGCCGGAGGGGCTGGAGGTGATCAGGGTGGCCAAGGACAAGACGGTCCGCCTGACCAAGCAGCCGACCGAGCCGGGGGCGCCCGTGGTGGAGGTGCGCACCACGAACTTCGCGGGCGAGGTCAAGGTCAAGGAGCCACCCCGCCGCAAGCGCCGCCGCTGATCTCCTGTGCCCGGCTCTCTCCTGCCGGCCGGGCGGCGGCTCAGCCGGCCGTGTCGAAGTTGATCGCGCTGTACGCGCGCAGCTTCCAGAGCTGGTGCTCGCTCTCGATCTTGCGGATCGTGCCCGACCGGCCGCGCATCACCAGCGACTGCGTCATCGCCGATCCGGCGCGGAACCGTACGCCCTGCATGAGCTCGCCCTGCGTGATGCCGGTCGCCGCGAAGAACACGTCGTCGGACCTGACCAGGTCGTTCGTGGTGAGCACCTGCCCGAGGTCGTGCCCGGCGTCGACGGCCTTGGCGCGCTCGGCGTCGTCGCGCGGCCACAGCCTGCCCTGGATCACGCCGCCCAGGCACTTGAGCGCGCACGCGGCCACGATGCCCTCGGGCGTGCCGCCGATGCCCAGCATCAGGTCGATGCCGGTGCCCGCGCGGGCCGCCATGATCGCGCCGGCCACGTCACCGTCGGTGATGAACTTGATGCGCGCGCCCGTCTCCCTGATCTCCTTGACCAGCCGCTCGTGCCGGGGCCGGTCGAGCACGACCACGGTCACGTCGGACGGCGAGCAGTGCTTGGCCCGGGCGACCGCGTTGATGTTCACCGCCACTGGGGCCTCGATGTCCACCGCGTCGGCCGCCTCCGGGCCGGTGACGAGCTTCTCCATGTAGAACACGGCCGACGGGTCGTACATCGAGCCGCGCTCGCTCACCGCGATCACCGAGACCGCGTCGGGCATGCCGAGCGCCGTCAGCCGGGTGCCGTCAATGGGGTCCACCGCGACGTCGCAGTCGGGGCCGCTGCCGTCGCCGACCTGCTCGCCGTTGTACAACATCGGCGCGTGGTCCTTCTCGCCCTCGCCGATGACGACCACGCCGTTCATCGAGACCGTGCTGATCAACTGGCGCATGGCGTTCACCGCCGCGCCGTCCGCGCCGTTCTTGTCACCCCGGCCGACCCACCTGGCCGCCGCCATCGCGGCCGCCTCCGTGACGCGGACGAGCTCCAGCGCAAGGTTGCGATCGGGGGCGTGCTCGCTCGTCGCGAGCGCCGGCGGCACGGAAGTCTGGTCGGACATGATGGCTGGCCTCCTTGTGGGACATCTACGTCGATCGTAGTTGCCGGTCTCTTCCCGGCCAGAGGGGGATAATCTGCTAGGGGAAGAACGGATTTTGCGCTATACGCTGTGCGCGCCAAGGATCTTGCCTCCAACATGGAGCGTGGCGCCCCGCCGTGGAGGAGATCCCGTATGAGCGATGTGGAGAACGTGGTCGCCCAGCCGCGTACGTCCGAGCGTGGGGCCGCCACGCGCAGCTCTCTTCTGGCCGCGGCCCAGGAGGTCTTCATCTCCAAGGGATTCGCCGAGGCGGGCGTGACGGACGTGGTGGCCAGGGCCGACGCGAGCGTGGGGAGCCTCTACCACCACTTCTCCGGCAAGGCCGATCTCTACCTCACGCTGTGGGAGGAGTTCCAGGCCAGGCAGACGCAGCGGACCAAGCTCGCCGCCCGCGCGGCCCGCGCCTCCGGCGAGAGCGACCCGATGCACGTGTTCGTCAGCGCCGCCCGCGCCTACCTCGACGGCTGCCTTGAGGAGCGCGAGGTCGCCGCGCTGTTCCTGCGCGGCGACGGGCCGCCCGGCTTCGAGGTGATCATGCGCGACCGGCTGCGCAAGTGGGCGCAGCGCAACGCGGCGCTGTTCGAGGATGAGAAGGCGCTCGTCGTGGTGATCACGGGGGCGCTGGCGGCGGCCGTGTCCGAGGTCGTGCTCTCGGGCGATCGCGGCCTGGCCGAGGAGGTGCTCGCCATCATCGGCCAGATCCGCCCGGCCGCTTCGGCGACCGGTCCCTCCAGCGGGTAACCTCGCCAACTGTGCGACGGTTCACCCAAGGTCTGTACGGCTACGCGGTAGCCCTGTTCGTGTGCCTCGCGGGGGCCGGGCTGTTCCTGCTGGTCACCCCGCAGAGCCGGGATGAGCACATCCCGCGGCTCGACTACTCGATCACCGTCGCGAACTTCGGCCACTCGGTGCCGTACGGCGTGTGGGCCCCCCAGGGCGACCCGGCCGGCTGGGTGCCCAACAGCAACCGCATCGCCAAGGGCGAGAACGGCGCGCAGGTCCTCTACCTCGGGTTCGCCACGGCCCAGCGGGAGCACGCGATGTTCGTGCAGAGCAACGAGCAGCCGGCGGCCGGGTTCGCCAGCCGCATGGCCAACACCGACAAGGCCACGGGCACGCTGCAGGTCGGCGGGGTCGCCTGGGAGCAGCGCTTCCGCGAGGACAAGAACCAGCGCTCGCTGGTGCGCGTGCTGCCCGACGTGACGCTGGTCGTCACCGGCACGGCCGACTGGGCCGAGCTGGGTGAGCTGGCGGGCCGGCTCCAGCAGCGCCCGAAGGGCTGACGGCCACCTCTCCAGCAGCGGCCGGAGGGCTGGGCATCCGTCCGGAGGCGTGCTCCCGACGTGCTCCGGACGTGCTCCGGACGGCTGAGGCGCGTGTGCGGAGGCCGAGGTTGTCGGCCGGCGCGTCTAGGGTGGTTGGCGTGGCAGACGAGAAGGCACCCTCATACGAGCAGGCCCGCGAGGAGCTGACCGAGGTGGTGCGCCGCCTGGAGACCGGCGGGCTCACCCTGGAGCAGTCGATCGAGCTCTGGGAGCGCGGGGAGAAGCTGGCGGCCGTCTGCGAGGAGTGGCTCCAAGGAGCCAGGGTCAAGCTGGCCGCCGCCATGGCCCGCCGCTCCGAGCCCGGCACCTCCGACGACGCGCCCTTCTAGACCCTCGGTTCCTCCGGCGGCGTGCCAGGTCTCCGGAGGGGCGGTCAGGCGGCCGTTCTGAGCAGGGCCACCACCGGGATGCGACGGGTGGTCTTGGCCTCGTACTCGGCGAATCCGGGGGCCAGCGCCACCATCCGGGCGTAGAGCTCATCGCGCTCCTCGCCCTCGACGAACTCGGCCTTGACCCCGAACTCCTCCGTCCCCACCTCGACCCTCGCCTCGGGAGTGGCGCGCAGGTTGTGGTACCACGCAGGGTGGTTGTCGGCGCCGGCGTTGGAAGCGATGATCACGTAACGATCGCCGTCCGCGAGATACATCACCGGCGTGGTCGTGGGCTTGCCGCTTCTGGCTCCCGTGGTCGTCAGCAGCACCAGCGGGGAGCCCTCGAACATGCCGCCGACCCGGCCCTCGTTGGCCCGGAACTCGTCGATGATCTGCTGGTTGAACTCGTTGGGCATTCTCGGCTCCTCAAAATCGGAGAACTCTCCGGTTGGAGTCTAATCGGAGAGTTCTCCGTTTGCCAGGGATATGCTCGGCGGCGTGCGTGGACGTCGATCCCTGCCCGTCATCGGGCAACCCCAGCCCGAACGGGCCGATGCCGCACGGAACCGGCAGAAGATCATCGAGGTGGCGGCGAAGATGATCGCCGAGAGCGGCGCCAAGGGCCTGTCACTCGATGAGGTCGCCCGCGTCGCCGGTGTCGGCGTCGGCACGGTCTACCGGCGCTTCGGCGACCGCGCGGGGCTGGTCCTGGCCCTGATCGACGAGCGGGAGCGGCAGTTCCAGGCCGCCTTCTTCGCCGGGCCGCCGCCGCTCGGCCCCGGCGCCCCCGCGGGCGAGCGGATCGTCGCCTTCCTGCACGCGCTGATCGATCGGATCGTGGCGCAGCAGGAGTTGTTCCTGGTGCTGGAGAAGGGCGGCAAGACGAACCGGTTCAGCGGGCCGTACCGCGTGCACCACATCCACCTGGCCACCCTGATCGCGCAGGCCTGCCCGGAGGTCGACGCCCGCTACCTGGCCGACGCCCTGCTCGCGCCGGTCAACGCCTGCCTGATCGCCTTCCAGCGGGAGGAGCGCGGCATGACGGTCGAGGAGATCAAGTCCGGCCTCACCACCCTGGCCGAGGCCGTCACCGGTTAGGTCATGAGGCAGAGCAGGTTGCCCTCCGAGTCCCGGAACGCGGCCATCCGGATCTCCTTGCCCGGCGTGCCGAACGTGCCGTCGTCGGTGAAGATCAGATGCGGCTCCTCGACGATCGCGACCTCGTTGGCCCGTAACCGGGCCACGTCCGCCTCGAGGTCGTCGGAGGCGAGGTAGAGCACGGCCGAGGGGGCGCTCTTCTCGATCAGCAGGCGTACGCCGTCGAGGTCGAAGAAGGCCAGCCCGGGCGGCCGGTAGGTGGCGATGTGCCGCAGGCCCAGCACGTCGCGGTAGAAGGCGGTGGCCCTCTCGAGGTCGTCGGCGTGCTGGGCGACCTGGGTGAGTCCTCTCATGGGCCGACGGTAGACCTCGGGCCGGTCACTCGCCCCCGGTTTCGCCCGGCTCCTCCGCGCGCACGGTCAGGCGGTCGTCGGTCAGGCGGATCGTCAGCACGGTGCCGGGGGAGACGTCTTTCGCCAGGCGTACGACCTCGCCGGAGGGATGTTGCACGATGGCGTAGCCGCGCTCCAGCGTGGCCGCCGGGGACAGGGAGACGAGGCGGGCGCGCAGGTGGGCGAGGTCGTCGGCGGCGCGGTCGAGGGAGCCGGACAACGAGCGCCTGGCCCGGTCGCGCAGCGCCTCGGCCTGCTCGGCCCGGCGCTCCAGCTCGCGTACGGGATCGGCCAGCGAGGGCCGCGAACGCACGGACGTCAGCCAGGACATCTCCCGGTCGAGCCAGCCGCTCACCACCCTGCGGCTCCGGTCGCGGAGCTGGCGCACCAGCGTGAGCTGCTCGCCCACGTCGGGCACGACCTTCTTGGCCGCGTCGGTGGGGGTGGACGCGCGCACGTCGGCCACCAGGTCGAGCAGCGGGCTGTCCTGCTCGTGGCCGATCGCGCTCACCACCGGGGTGCGGCAGGCGGCCACCGCGCGGACGAGCGTCTCGTCGGAGAACGGCAGGAGGTCCTCCAGCGAGCCGCCGCCGCGGGCGACGACGATCACCTCCACCGCGGAGTCGGCGTCGAGCTTGCGCAGCGCCTCGGTGACCTCGGCCACCGCGTACGGCCCCTGCACGGCCACTTCCTCGACCTTGAACCGCACGGCGGGCCAGCGCCGGCGGGAGTTCTCCAGCACGTCACGCTCGGCCGCCGAGTCGCGGCCGCAGACGAGCCCGATCGTGCCCGGCAGGAACGGCAGCCGCCGCTTCCTGTCGGCGTTGAACAGCCCCTCGGCGGCCAGCAGCTTCCTGAGCCGCTCCAGCCGGACCAGCAGCTCGCCCACGCCGACCGGGCGCATCTCCAGCGCGGTGAAGGCGAACGAGCCCCTGTTGACCCAGAAGTCGGGCTTGACGTGCACCACGACCCTCGCGCCGTCGGACGGTCGCGGCTCGGTCGCCTCGTAGACGCCACGCGGGGCTGTGACCCTGGCGGACACGTTGGCGACCGGGTCGCGCAGGGTCATGTACACCGTGCCGCCACGCGCGCTCAGGTCGGTGATCTGGCCCTCGACCCAGACCGTGCCGAGTCTGCCGATCCAGCCGCCCACCATCTGCAGGACCGTGCGGATCGGCAGGGGAGACTCGGGCGTGGTCTTCGAGGTCATGGCGGAAGACTACGGGTTCGGTGTGACTTATTCCCCGGCCTGGAGCTTGGCGAGGCGGTTCTCGAACATCCGGATGACCTCGGGCCGCGCCGTCGTCGCCCGCTCGTACGCCAGGTAGTCGCCGATCTGCTCGGCGGACTTGCCGCGCATCCTGGCGCGCAGCGAGGCGACGGTGAGCTCGGAGTAGCCGGGCAGCGGCTCGGTCAGATCCACGGCCGCGGGGGCGGCCGGCTCGGGCGCCCGGGTGGGCTCCGCCGTGGCCGCGGCGGGCTCGGGCGCGGGCGCCGGCTCGGGCGCGGCCACCGGCTCCGCGGCCTTGGGGGCGGCCTCGGGAGCGGGGGCGGGCTCGGGGGCCGGCTCGGGGGCGGGCTTGGCTGCGGGCTTGGGGGCGGGCTTGGGGGCGGCGTCGGTCTTGGTGGGGGACTCGGTCTTGGTGGGGGACTCGGCCTTGGGGGCGGCCTCCGTCTCCGGCTCGGCGACGGTCACCGGCTCGGCCTTGCCCGCCGGCGCGAAGATGACCGGGTCGGGCTTGGTCCTGGCGACGCCGTTGGGCTCGGCGGTGCCGGGCCGCGGCGCGAAGATGACCGGCTCCTTGCGCTCCGGCTTGTCCTCCTCGGTCTCCGCCGGGGCGACGGCCACCTGCTCGGCGGCGGAGGGACGGGAGTCGTGGACCTCCTCGCGCTCCTCCTCCTTGCGGCCGAGGCCCTTGATGGAGTTCTTCATGCGGTCCACGAGCAGCAGCGCCTGGCCCGCGGCGCTGAGCGTGGTCTGGACGACGAGCAGGGGCAGGTCCTTCGCCTTCTCCTTCAGCTCGTCCTTGTTGGTGACGGTTCTTGCGATGTTGCGTATCACGTCGCTAAGGGACATGTACGTCTCCCTGGGAGGTCAGTATTGGACGGCTAGTCTGGCAAACCGCGGGCAACCACGCACGCGCGGGCCAGGAGGCCGCTCCACGTAGCATAGAAAGTATGGAGCCCCAGACCCCCACTTCCCGCCGAGTCCTCGTCGCCAAGCCACGGGGCTACTGTGCCGGAGTCGATCGAGCCGTGGTAGCGGTCGAGAAGGCTCTGGAGCAGTACGGCGCGCCGATCTACGTTCGTAAGCAGATCGTTCACAACACCCACGTCGTCAAGACGCTCGAGGCCAGGGGCGCCATCTTCGTCGAGGAGACCGAGGAGGTGCCGGAGGGGGAGATCGTCGTGTTCTCCGCCCATGGAGTGTCCCCGGCCGTGCACGAGGAGGCCAGGCAGCGTCATCTGCGCACCATCGACGCCACCTGCCCGCTGGTCACGAAGGTGCACAACGAGGCGAAGCGGTTCGCCGCGAAGGACTACGACATCCTGCTGATCGGGCACGAGGGTCACGAGGAGGTCGAGGGCACCTCCGGTGAGGCCCCCGACCACATCCAGCTCGTCGACGGTCTCGACTCGGTCGACAAGGTGCAGGTGAAGGACCCGAGCCGGCTGGTGTGGCTGTCGCAGACCACGCTGTCGGTCGACGAGACCACCGAGACCGTCGCCCGGCTCAAGGAGCGCTTCCCCACGCTGATCGACCCGCCCAGCGACGACATCTGCTACGCCACGCAGAACCGTCAGGTGGCGGTCAAGGAGATCGCCGCCGAGTCGGAGCTCGTGATCGTGGTCGGCTCGGAAAACTCCTCCAACTCCAAGCGGCTGGTCGAGGTGGCCAAGGACTACGGCGCGCAGGCGTCCTACCTGGTCGACAACGCCGAGTTCATCCGCGACGAGTGGCTCGACGGCGTCACCACGGTCGGCGTGACCAGCGGTGCCTCCGTGCCGGAAGAGCTGGTCGACGAGGTGCTGGCGCGGCTGGCCAAGCACGGGTTCGGCGACGTGAGCGAGGTCGAGCCGGTGCAGGAGAGCATGCGCTTCGCCCTGCCCCACGAGCTGCGCAAGGACCTGCGCGTCTCCTAGTCCTCCCCGCGCGGGGTGCCGTAGACCTTGGGCTCGAAATAGCCCTCCGGTTCGGGTACGAACGGCTGGCGCGGGCGCGGCACCTCCGCCGCGCCCGCCTTCAGCTCTTCGCGCAGCTCGCGTACGTTGTCGCGGAGCCCCCGCCGCCACGCGACGCCCAGCACGATCGCCGAGCCCGCGAACAACCACGGCGCGCCCCGCGTCAGTGACGTGTAGAGCCCCAGCGCCAGCGACTGCACGATCGACACCGACCCGAAAGCCCGCCCGAGCTCGACGAACAGCGTGGCGCAGAAGAACACCAGCGGCGGCGTCACCACCAGCGACAGCAGCTCGCGCCGGTTGACCAGCAGGGCGCCGAGCAGGCTCGACAGCACGAACGCCGCGCCCACGACGTGGTCGACGTCGAGCACGGCCGTCAGCACATAGCCCGCCAGGGTGGCCACCAGGGCGAGCGCGATGGCGCCGCGCGCCGTCAACCTGACGGCAGAACGCCTGCCTTTCTCACCCACTCGGCCTCCCCCGTTTACTGTGACCCGTTGGCCAACTTACCGTTCGCGTGGGAAATCAGAGATGAGGTTTCGAGCAGTTCGGGGGAGGCCAGGGGTCTGGGCAGCGCTTCGAGCATCTCGGGGGAGTCGAGATCGCCGTCGACGACGCCCAGATCGTGCAGCTTGCGCGCGGTGACCAGGACGCGGCTTTCGAGCGACCCGACCGACTTGTTGTACGCCTCCACGGCCCGGGTCAGCGCCCTGCCGAGCGAGTCGACGTTGCGGCCCAGGGACGACAGCCGCTCGTACAACTCCTTGCCCAGCTCGAACACCGCCCGCGCGTTCTCGCTCAGCGCGGCCTGCTGCCAG
This sequence comes from Nonomuraea sp. MTCD27, assembly GCF_041950495.1. NCBI lineage: Bacteria > Bacillati > Actinomycetota > Actinomycetes > Streptosporangiales > Streptosporangiaceae > Nonomuraea > Nonomuraea sp. MTCD27. The sequence goes on from NZ_JBGNUW010000010.1 coordinate 227,729, forward strand.
GCGTAGTGCGCGGTGCGCAGCATCGTGATCAGCGTCGTGGGCGTGGCGATGTGCACGCGCCGCGTCATGGCGTATTCGAGCAGCCCGGGATCGCGTTCGAGGGCCGGCGCCAGGAACGCCTCACCGGGGATGAACAGCACCACGAACTCCGGCGACGGGTTGAACCCCTGCCAGTAGGCCTTGGCCGCCAGCCGGTCGATGTGCTCGCGCACGTGCCGGGCGTGCGCGTCGAGGCGGACGGAGGCCAGCGACTCGTCCGACGCCTCGGCGGCCTCCAGGTAGGCCGCCAGCGAGACCTTGGAGTCGACCACGATGTTCTTGCCCCCGGCCAGCCTGACGACCATGTCGGGCCGCATGGAGCCCTCGGTGACCTGCTCGTCGAAGTCGCAGTGGCGCTGCATGCCGGCGATCTCGGCGACCCTGCGGAGCTGCAGCTCGCCCCACCGGCCGCGCGCCTCGGGCCGCTGCAGGGCCCTGACCAGGGCGGTGGTCTGGGAGCGGAGCTGCTCGTGGCTCTGCCGGACGAACTCCATCTGCTTGACCAGCTCGGCCCGCGCCGCCCGCTGGCCCGACTCGGTGTCGCGAAGCTGCGCCTCGACCCGGGCGAGCGCGTCCTTCAGCGGCTCCACCAGGTGCTCGACGGCCTGCCTGCGCTGCTCCAGGTCGCCGGTGGCCTCGGCGCGGCTGGCCGCCAGCCTGGTCTCGGCCAGCTCCAGGAACCGTACGTTGTTGACGTCGAGCGCGCGCGTGGACAGGGCCTGGAAGCGCTCGGTGAGCTGCTCCTCGACGTAGACCAGCTTCTCGGCGGACGACCTGGCACGCGCGTCGGCCTCCGCCACCCGCACCGCCGCCCGCGTCCGGGCCACGAGGAACCCGATGACCAGCCCGACGGCGAGACCTATGAGAAGCGAGACGACGTCCACTCCATCGATGATTGCAGGACTTCGGGGCGCGGCTCTTCCCGACACGCTTGGGCGTTCCGCTTGTGCGGCATATGCGCTGTCACTCAGAGTACTGGGATGGACACGCTACCGAAGCTGGCCGCCGCCGGCGCCGCCGTGGCGGTCGCCCTGGTCGCGCTGGCCGGCGCCGTCATAGCCGGGTCAGGGGACGGGTCCGGAGCCGGGGCCGGGGTCCGGCCGGTGCTGCGCTGGTCGCCCGGCGCGTGCGTCACGGGCGGCTACGCGCTGATCGAGTGCAACGACGGGGAGTCCGAGGTGGTGGGGCTGGCCCCCGACCCGCCGGGGCCCGGCGACTGCCCGCTGGACACCGACGCCGTCCTGCGGGTCGGCGGGGGCCGTACGGCCTGCGTACGCAACTTCCTGGACCCGCACCCCGGCGCCCCCGGAGGAGGCGGCGGCCTGCTCAGGCCGGGCGACTGCGTCACGCTCGACGGCCGCGAACGGGCCTGCGCCCGGCCCGGCTGGTACGGCAGGGCGGTCGCGATCGTCCCGGCCGCCACCGGGTGCCCCGCCGGCACCCTGGACACCCTCGACGGCGACTCCCACGTGATCTGCCTGGGCCGGGGCGGCCAGGTGCTCGACCGGGGCGCGTGCGTCGCCGAGCCCGCCACCGACGTGATCGCCAGGTCCGCCGTCACCAGGGTGCCCTGCGACTCCCCGCACGCCTGGGCCAGGGTGCTGTCGTTCGAGGCCGCGCCCGGGGACTGCCCGCCGAGCTCGCGCCGCTACCTGCGCGCCGACGGTGGCTACCGTCCGGTGACCTGTCTGTACGTGCTCAGCAAGTAAACTCGCTCTCCGTGAGTCTCTCGATTGGCATCGTCGGCCTGCCCAACGTCGGTAAGTCCACGCTCTTCAACGCGCTGACCAAGACCGGCAACGCGCTCGCGGCGAACTACCCGTTCGCCACCATCGAGCCCAACGTGGGCATCGTCGGCGTGCCCGACGACCGGCTCCCCGTGCTGGCCGAGATCTTCGGATCGGCCCGCATCCTGCCCGCCAAGGTCGAGTTCGTCGACATCGCGGGCCTGGTCAAGGGCGCTTCGGAGGGGCAGGGCAGGGGCAACCAGTTCCTCGCCAACATCCGCGACACCGACGCGATCTGCCAGGTGATCCGGGTCTTCGGCGATCCCGACGTCACCCACGTGGACGGCGAGATCTCCCCCAAGCGCGACATCGAGACCATCAACACCGAGCTGATCATGGCCGACCTGCAGACGGTCGAGAAGGCCATCCCGCGCCTGCAGAAGGAGGCGCGCAACAACAAGGACAAGAAGGCCGCGCTGGAGGCCACAGAGGCCGCGCTGGCCGTCCTGGAGACCGGCAAGACCATCTTCGAGAGCGGCCTCGACCGCGACGAGCTGCGCGAGCTCCACCTGCTGACGGCCAAGCCGTTCCTGTACGTGTTCAACCTCGACGCCGACGAGCTGATCGACTCGGCGCTCAGGGAGCAGCTGTCCACGCTGGTCGCCCCGGCCGAGGCCGTCTTCCTCGACGCCAAGATCGAGTCGGAGCTGGTCGAGCTCGACGAGGACGAGGCGCTGGAGCTGCTGCAGTCGGTCGGGCAGGAGGAGTCGGGCCTGCGCCAGCTCGCCAGGGTCGGCTTCGAGACGCTGGGCCTGCAGACCTACCTGACGGCCGGGCCGAAGGAGACCAGGGCCTGGACGATCCGGAAGGGCGCCACGGCGCCCGAGGCGGCCGGCGTGATCCACACCGACTTCCAGCGCGGCTTCATCAAGGCTGAGGTCGTCTCCTTCGAGGAGCTGGTCGAGGCCGGTTCCATCGCCAACGCCCGCTCGGCCGGCAAGGCCCGCGTCGAGGGCAAGGACTACGTCATGCGCGACGGGGACGTGGTGGAGTTCCGCTTCAACGTCTGAGCAGGCGTTCGCGGCAAGTGGGGCGCGGCCGGAGCTTTTTCGGCCGCGCGCTCCCGTTCCCCTCTCAGCCGGCGTGGACGAGCTGCTGGTCCCACGTGCCGCCGCGGCAGATGGCCATGCCCTCGCCGACCGGCGTGACGGTGCCGCCGTCGTCGGTGCACTCGCCGGCGGTCACCCAGGCGGGCGCGGCGAGGGCGGGAGAGACCGCGGCGAGGGCGTACGCGGTGAGCAGAGCGGCGGGCGCGAGAGCCGCGGCGATTCGTCGCATGTCCTGAGTCCAATCACGTAGAGCGAACCTTCGCTACGGTAGGTTACCGACGGCGACCGGCGGCGAAGCACCCTTAGAGGTCTGATTCCCGGGGACGACTGGACGTTTGTTCCGGGGACAACTGATGCGTCAACCACTTTGGGCCCCCGCGCGTCGAATCGTCACGGCGTTCACGCTGACTCGGGAGGCCCTCATGATCCGTCGCATCATCCGGAAACGACGCCCGGCGCCCACGCTCGCCGGCATCAGCCTCGAGGAGGAGCTCGCCCTCATCAGGGTCGAGCTCATGTACGGCCTGCGTGTCAACCGCGAGGCGTACCTCCGCAGGAAGGTCGACGAGCGGAACGAGATGGCGACGCGGATGCGGGAGCGCGAGCCCGCCGAGATGCTGGCCGATCTGCGCGGCTCGCTGGAGCGGGCGGTCCGGCCCACGGTCGTCGATCTGCACAGCAGGCGCCAGGCGCGCTCCTCCCAGGACCCGGAGCCGGCCTGACCTGGACCCCCTCTGCTCGCGATCCATGCCGAATCCGCAGGTCGCGACAGTCCATGCCTGTTTTGGACAGGAATCCATGGCCGTCCCGCTATGCGATTTTAGGCGTCTGGCCTGGTCAGAAGCCGATTCCACCGGGAATTGACAGGAATCGGCACTGTGGCCTGTCATGCGGGCCCGGTTTGCCGTCAGGACGGTCATGCCGCAGCATGGGCGTGGCTTTCCTGGAACAATGGCGGAGACCGGATAGGGTGACTACTTCACCGCGGATGATGGGGATCGGCAACGGACGACACCGCGCCAGCCGGGGGGATCGGCGCGAGCGGAGGCGTGATGGCTCGTAGGTCTACCGTCCAGCACGATCCTCGGATCGCTGACGGGCCCGGGCTTTCCGCAACCCTGGACACGGCTGACTTCGACGCGCCGCAGCCCCGCCGGCCGCGGCGCGGCGGCTGGTCGGGTGGCGGCGGACGGTGGCTGGTGTGGACCGGCCGCATCATTCTCTGGGCGCTTATTGTGGTTATCGTGGTGAATGGGATTCGTGCCCCATTTGAGCGGTTTGCCCAGCAAGAGCCTGCAATGTCCAATGGCGCCGTGCAGGCGGACAAGGGGTTCCCCGCAGACCGCGGCATGGCTTTCGCCGCGCAGTTCGCCGGGGTCTATCTCAATTTCAACCCGGAAGACGCGGCCAGCAGGTCGAACAAACTGGCGGCGTTCCTGGCCGAGGGCATGGATCCGCAGCTGGGCTGGGACGGCTACGGCCAGATGGCGGCCGTCGCGATCCAGCCGTACGACATCGAGCCGACCGACGACCACAACGCCGTGGTGCGCGTGGCGTTCCAGTCGGGTCCGCGCAGGATGATGCTCTCGGTGCCGATCTACTACGCCGGCGACGCCGGCGGGCGCTTCGTCGTGGCGGGCAGCCCGGCGATCCTGCCCGCGCCGCCCCCGGCCGACCTCCCCCAGGTCGCCCGGCCGGAGACGGACGACGCGGCCGCGGCCGAGCTCAAACCACAGCTGGAGGGCTTCTTCAAGGACTACGCGTCCGGCGACGCCGCCGGGCTGCAGCGCTATGTCGCCGCGGGCAAGAGCCTGCCCAGCTTCGGCGGCGCGTTCGCCTTCTCACAGCTCAAGGAAGTCGTGGTGCCTGTGGGGGGTGCCACCCGAGAGATCCAGGCGGTCGTGGTGTGGGCCGTGCGGAACGGCGACGCCGCGCCCACTCCCAGCACCACCGACCCCACGGCGGTCGGCGGCACGCTGGAGCAGGTCTACCGCCTGACCGTCGAAAAGCAGGGCGACAAGTGGTTCGTCGCCGACATCCGCGGCGCCGGCCGGGTCGTTGGATAGAAGCACGGCCGCGCTGCTGATCGGTACCCCCCGGGAGGACGAGAAGTGACCTTGAAGACCATAGTGTTCACCTTGATCGAAATGACGCCGACACCGACGTCGACCGGCATTGACACCGGAGGGCTCGCCGACTTCCTGCGCGCGTTCTTCGCCCCGTTGTTCCTCGTCGTCGTCTCCGTGGTCGCGCTCTTCTTCCTCTTCACCCGCGAGATCACGCGGTTCGTGCAGTTCCTGATCCTGGCCGTGGCCATCGGAGTGATCTTCTACGTTCCCAACATCATCGAGGTGACGGCGAAGGCGATCGCGGGCGCACTGGGCATCAGGTAAGGGTTGAGACCGCTCCGCGGCGGTCATGTACGAGCGGGTGGAGAGGAGGACCGCGTGGACCTGCCCACGTACACGAACATCTGGCGGATAGAGAAGCGGCTCTACAAGCTGTACGACCTACGGCTGCCGATGCCGCTGCCGATCGTCTGGATCGGCGTTTTCGTCGGGGTGTTCGTCCCGTGGTCGCTCCTGCTGGTCCTGGTGGGCGTGCCGGTGGAGATGCCCTGGCACGTGCTGTTCCTGGTGCCGCCGGGCATCGTGACGTGGTTGTCCACGCGTCCCGTCATCGAGGGCAAGCGGCTGACCGAACTGCTGGAATCCCATCTCCGCTACCTGGGCCAGCCGAAGGCGTGGTACCGCCTGGCGCCCACGTCGGAGCCCGAGGCCGTCACGTTCTCCGGCCGCGTCTGGCGCACGACGCCGGCGCGGGCCAAGTCGAAGGCGCCGCGCAAGGCCCGCCGGCTGCAGCGCGGGCGCGAGGGGCAGCGGATCACCGGGCCCCGGCAGGTGCGTCCCGCCGTCGCCGCCGCGGCGGCCGCGGCATCGCAGGCGCCCGTGGCGGAGCCGCCCGCCCGTACGGGCTGGGGCGCCCGGCGCGGCGCAGCGCCCGCTCTCAGAGCCCGGACCCGGCATCAGGCCGCCGGATCCCCGGCGGGGCCGGTACGGCGCGAGGAGGGGCTCTCAGGGGCTCCTGGGCGGCGTCGGGAGCAGCCGGTGGCGCTCCACGACGAGCCGACCGGCCCGGTGACTCCGCCGGTGCCGGCATCCGCGTCGGCCCCGGGATCGGCGACGGCCGAACGCGAGCCTGCCGTGCGCGACAGGGAGACCGTGCGGCCGGTCGACGCGGGCCATGAGGCAGTCGTACGGGAGGCGATCGGCGGCCGTGCACTGCCCGCCCGCGATCCGGCCGACCGTTCGGCCGCCGGCCGCGAGGTGGCCGACCGTTCGGAGGCGGATCGCGAGGCGGGCGGTCGGGCGCGCGCGGGCCGGGAGGCCGCTGCCGGGGCGCAGGGCGCGCCGGAGGTCGGGACCGCGCATGGGGAGATGAGCGCCGAGGCTCTGGCCGCGCGTGAGGCGAGCGTGCCGATCAGGACGACCGAGAGCCGCAAGCCCGCCGCGGGCAAGCCCATCGACACCGAGGCGCTGCGGCGGTTGCGGCGGCTCGCGGCGAGTGCCGACGCCCCGGCCGGTACGGCTGGGCGGGCCGAGGGAGGCGTGCGCCGGGAAGGGGAGCGGCCCCAGGACGAGGTCGCCCGGGACCAGCACAGGAAGGGGCAGCCGCCGAGGCTCGCCCCCGGGCTGGTGCTGTCGGGCGCGCAGCGGGTCTGGCCGCCGCTCAACCCGGACGCCAAGCCCCTGCCCCGTCCCGGGACCCGCCGAAACCAGACCCCCGAGGACGTTCCGGGGAACGGGCGCCCACCGGGAGACGCTCAGGCGGGGGCTGCGAGCCGCAAGCCGGGCACCTCGGGCGACGAGCCGCGGGACGTCGTGCAGCAGGCGCCCGCTGCGGCGGGGGCTGAGGTGACCGACGCCGCTCTGGGGCCGGAACCGGCGACGAGTGCCGGCACCGCCCCGACGGTGGGCAGCGGTAGCACCGCGACAGCGGGCGATGGCGGTGCTGCGGGCGACGGCAGTGCTGCGGCGGCGGGCGACGGCGGTGCTGCGGGCGCTGGTAGCGCGACGGCGGCGGGAGATCGCGATGCGTCTGCGCATGATCGTGCGGTGCCTGACGAGTCGGCCGATGCGCCGGCTGAGGCGCAGGTGCCTCCGGCCGTGAGCGAGCGGCGGGCGTCCCGTGCCGTGGCGGCGGAGCAGGCCGACGCGGCGGCGGAGGAGCCGGCTTCTTCGGTCGAGGGTGAGCGCGAGGCGTCGGGCGTGAGTGGACGGGAGACGTCGGGCGTTAGTGGGCGTGGAATGTCTCCCGCCGTGAGCGAGCGGCGAGCGACCCCCGCTGTGCCCGAGCGGGGAGCGTCTCCGACCGGTGACGACCGCGAGGCGCCTGGGCGCGCAGGTGGGCGCGAGGCAACTCCGGCCGTGGAGAAGCGCGAGGCAACTCCAGAAGTGGAGAAGCGCGAGACGACCCCGGCCGTGGGGAAGCGTGGGGCGACCCCGGCTGGGCGGGGGCGCGGGGTGCCGTCGGTGGGGAGCGGGCGGGCGGGTGACCGTGGTGAAGGGCGGGAGGCGCCGAAGCTCGAGGTGGCGGCCGAGGGGGTCGGCCGGCCGCTGAACGAGCCGGATGACCCCGGGGAGATCGTCACGCCGGTTCCGGTCCCCAGGCCCGGGGAAGGGCGGGTGCGGAGGGTCGAGTCCGTCGTCGGGCGGGACTCCGGCGGGTGGCGGCGTATCGCGCAGGTCGTCGTCGGCGGTGGCGGGGTGCGTACCGACGGGTCCGAGATCGACGAGGCCAGGGCCCGGGGCGTGTTCAGCGGCGGTCGCCGGGTCGTCGTGCTGGGGTGCACCGGCGGCGCCGGTCAGAGCACCACGGCGCTCATGCTCGGCCACACCTTCGCCCAATACCGTGACGACAGGGTCGTGGCCGTCGACGCCAACACCGGCGGCGGCACCCTGACCAGCAAGATCCAGCCGGAGACCCCTGAGACCCTGACCTCGTTGCTGTCGGGGCTCGACCGGGTCAGCGGCTATCTCACGATGCGGGGGTACACCACGCGGACCGCCTCGGGGCTCGAGGTGATCAGCGCGGACACCGACGCGGGCGCCGAGCAGCGCCTGGCGGACCGGTCCTTCTTCTCCGACCACCGGCTCGGCGAATCCATGCGCCTGCTCGACCGCCACTACAAGCTGGCCGTCATCGACCCGGCCGCCGCCCTGGCGGCCCGGTTGCTGCCGTACGCGGACCAGCTCGTCCTGGTGGTCCCGGCGAGCGAGGAGGCGTCGGAGGCGGTGGCGATGACGTACGAGTGGCTCGACGGGCACGGCTGCGCGGAGCTGCGCAGGCGGGCGGTGATGGTGGTCAACGGCGTCAGCAGGCGCTCCATGACCGACGTCGAGCAGGCGGAGTCGGTGGCCAGAGGCAGGTGCCGGGCCATCGTCAGGGTCCCCTGGGAGGACGACCTGGCGCCCGGCGGCGCGGAGGTCGTCGATCCCGGGCAGTTGCGCGCGGCCGGGCGGCGGGCCTACCTCGCCCTCGCCGGTGTCGTGGTCGCGGGCTTCGCGGCACAGACCGTACGACCGAGCGAAGAGGAGTTGGCGAGTGACCCCCCGGGCACGAGAATCGGTGAGCGATAAGTGAACAAGCGAGCAGGTCTGGCCCGTTCATGCGCCGAGGGGGCGGCATGAGCAGGGCGTCTCGAGCGCGCCAGCGCCTCGCGGTCCGCTACTTCGACGACCGCATCCTGCTCACGGACACCTGCGCATGGGCGTATTTCCGGCTCCCGACGGTCAGCTACGAGTTCGTCACGCCTGAGGAGCGCGAGGCGCTGGCCACCAACATCACGATCGCGCTGGCCGCGATCAGGATGCCCGACGCCGAGGTCCACCTGAGGGTCGCGCACCGCACGTACCCCGCGGCGGAGTGGGCCATGGCGCTGAACGCCACGTCCGACGAGGGGCCTGGCTGGCGCGACTACCTGGAGGAGATGTACCGGCACGTCTGGGCCAAGGACTTCTGGTCCAAGGAGGTCTACCTCGGCGTGCGGCTCGGCCCGCGCGGCAAGCAGCTCGGCAGCGGCGTGCTCTCCCAGCTCTTCGGCTTCTACCAGAAGACGGAGAAGGCGCTGGGGATGGAGGACGACCACGTACCAGACAGCGAGATCGGGCGATGGACCGAGCAGGCGGAACGCCTCGGGCGAGCGCTCGCATCGAGCGCTCTCTACGCCCGTCACGCCACCTCCGTCGAGGTGGCGTGGTTGTTCCAGCACTCGGCCGCGGGCGCGCTCGGCGACCCGCCGAGGTCGGCGAGCCCGAGGCGGCGCTGGGGCAGGGGAGAGATCGAGTCGCTGGTCGAGGGTGAGATCCACAACGGCAGGTCGTTGCTGCGGATCGTGCAGCCGCAGGGCGACTCGTACGTGGCCCACCTGTCGTTCGCGCGCTTCCCCGACCTGATGCCGTTCCCCGACGGCGAGCCGTGGCTGCACTTCGCGGACCAGCTGCCGTTCCCGGTGGAGGTCTCCTCGCGCATGCGGCTGATCCCGCCGGTCAAGGCGTCGAAGGACGTGGCGCGCAAGCTGGCGCACGCCCGCGACATGGATCACCACATCCGCGAGGCGGGGGCGGAGGCGCCGCTGGCGCTGGCCGAGCAGATCGACGCGGCCCGGATGCTGGAGCACGGCATCACGAAGGAGCGGCTGCCCTTCGTGTACGGCTGGCACCGCCTGATCGTGTCGGCCCCGACGGAGGAGATCTGCGTGCAGCGGGTGGAGGCCGTGGTCGAGCACTACCGCGACATGGGCATCGACGTGGTCAACTCGACCGGCGACCAGTTCTCGCTGTTCTGCGAGGCGCTGCCGGGCGAGAAGGTACGCGTCAACGCCTACGCCCAGCGCCAGCCCCTGCGGACGATCGCCGGCGGCATGGCCACGGCCACCGTCGACCTCGGCGACCGGCTGGGCGACGGCAGCGAGGGCTGGCTCGGCCCGTACATCGGTGAGACCGTCGGCAGGGCCCGCAGCATCGTGCACTTCGACCCGCTGGTGGCGGCCACCCGCAACCGGCCGACCGCCATCGCGATCACCGGCGAGCCGGGCGGCGGCAAGACCACGCTCGCGCTGCTGATGATCTACCAGATGGCGCTGCGCGGGGTGACCGTCGCGGTGATCGACCCGAAGGGCGACGCGGAGTCGCTGGTGCAGCTGCTGGAGAAGCGGGGGCGCCGGGCGCGGGTCATCCCGCTCGGCTCGGCCGCTCCCGGGCTGCTGGACCCGTTCTCGTTCGGCGACGACATCGCGGCCAAGAAGACCATGGCCACCGAGACGCTCCGGCTGCTGCTGCCCCGCATGTCGGAGGAGCGCGAGTCGGCGATGATCCAGGCGGTGGCAGCCGTGTCGAACGGCGCGGACCCCTCGCTCGGCAAGGTCGTGGACTTCCTGGAGCAGTCCGAGGACCCCGCGTCGAAGAACCTGGGCGCGGTGCTGCGCTCGATGTCGGAGATGCGCCTGGCCCGGCTCTGCTTCGACCCTTCCGGCGGCGACCAGATCGACAGCGAGGGCTGGACGACGGTGTTCACGCTGGGCGGCCTGACGCTGCCCGACGTGGCCACGACCAGGGAGGACTACTCCTACGAGCAGCGGCTGTCGGTGGCGCTGCTCTACCTGGTGTCCCAGTTCGCGCGCAGGCTGATGAACGGCCTCGACCGGCGTGCCCCCAAGGCGATCTTCCTGGACGAGGCGTGGGCGATCACCTCCACGCCCGAGGGCGCCAAGCTGGTGCCGGAGGTCAGCCGGATGGGCCGCTCCCGCAACACCGCTCTGGTGCTGGTCTCGCAGAACGCGGGCGACCTGCTGAACGAGCAGGTGACCAACTGCCTGTCGTCCGTCTTCGCGTTCAGGTCCACGGAACGGGTGGAAGTGGACCACGTCATGTCCCTGCTCGGGGTGGAGCCGTCGGAAGAGCACAAGGCCGTGCTGCGCTCGCTGGGCAACGGCGAATGCGTATTCCGCGATCTGGATGGCAGGGCGGGCCGGATCGGAGTAGACCTGGTCTCCGAGGAACTTCTCCGCTGGCTCGACACGAACCCGACACACGACAAACCCGACGGCGCCGGGCATGATGATCTTCAAGGGGGCGTGGGCAGAGCGCAGGAGGTACGGTCATGAAGATCCGGCTATCCCGACGACTCGCGCTGGTTCTCGCGCTCGTCACCGGTGTCCTGGTGGTGCCGCTCGTGCTGGGAGCGGTGTCCACGCCGGTCGCCGCGGCCCCCTGTGACCTGTCGGGCCCCCTGTCGCCCGAGATGGTCGGCAGCGGCGTCGACGGCCTCATCCAGGCACCGGCCACGGCGGCCGCCCCGCAGGCCCCGGCCACCAACTACGGCCAGTTCGGCATGAGCGGCCAGTTCTGGCACACGCACGAGCTGACCTGCTCCGACTACGTGGCCGTGCTCGGCAACATGTGGGCCAACGGCATCTTCACCGCGGCCAAGGCGGTCGACCGGCTGACGATCACCACGTACCAGGCGGCGGCGACGGAAGGACCGCTCCAGTCCATCAAGGACGTCGTCGACGACATCATCACGAACCTGTCCAACGCCATGTACTGGCCCTACCTCCGCCCCATCGTCATCCTGGGCGCGATCTGGCTGGCCTGGTACGGGCTGATCCGCAAGCGGGCCACCACGACCGCCGAGGGCGTGATCTGGATGGTCCTGGCGGTCACCGTGGCGGTCTGGTTCTTCAGCCGTCCCGGCGACTTCACCGGCCTGGGCAAGGTCATCACCGACAAGACCGGCGAGGTCGTCAACTCGGCCTTCTCCGGCCTGCCCGGCGCCGGCGGTGCCTCCTGCCTGCCGCCGCCCGGCGAGGCCAACCCGCGGGTCAAGGCGGGCGGCTACGGCCAGACCGGCACGCCGGGGGTCGACCAGAACGCCGACGCCCTGTGGTCCACGCTGGTCTGCAAGCCGTGGCTGGTGGGCCAGTTCGGCACCGCCGAGCCCGCGCAGCCCATCGTCCGCGACTGGGGCCGCAAGGTGCTGGAGTGGCAGTCGGTGCCACAGGTCGTGGCCGGGCAGCCGGCTCCCGACGTGGGGGCCCGCCAGTCCGAGTACGCCGCGCTGGCCGACAAGCTCAGGAACGACCCCCGCTACGCCACCTTCTCCGGCAGAGACTGGTCCAACCGGCTCGGCGTGGCCGTCGGCGCGTTCATCGCCGCGCTGGTGGCCGGGACGCTCATCTTCCTGGTGGCGGTGTCGCTGCTGGTGCTGAAGGTGGGCTTCCTGCTGCTGCTCATCCTCGGGCCGATCTTCCTGCTGATCGGCGTGCATCCGGGCAGCGGGCGGATCGTCGCCATGCGCTGGGTGGAGATGCTCATCGGCACGCTGCTGAGACAGGCCGTGCTGACGATCGTGCTGAGCGTCCTGGTGTACGGGTACGCGCTCATCATCTCCACGGCCATGCCATGGGGCATGCAGGTGCTGTTCATGGCCCTGCTGACGATCGCGGTGTTCTTCTACCGGCGCCCGTTCCAGCACCTGTTCGCCTCGATGAGCGGCCACACGGTCGCCACGCGGATGCTCGGCGAGGCCGCGAGCTCGTCGGTGCTGGAGCGGTCGGCGGGCGCGCTGCCGCCGGTCGCCTCGGCCCGGATCGGCCGCTGGGGCCTGCGCAAGGCCGAGCCGCTCATCAGGGCGGCCGGCGCGGCCAACCCGGCGGGAGCGGCGGCCACGGCGGCGGCGAGCGGGCAGGTACGCGTGCGCGGCGAGGAGGGCGAGGGCGCCGCATCCGGTGCCCGGCTCCCGGCCACGGCCGCGCCCCTCGACACCGACCAGCAGGGCGGCAAGGCGGCCGGCCGGGCTCCGCTCGAACCGCGCAGGGGCACCGCGCCCCCGCTCAACCTGGGCGCGCCCACCCGCACCAGGGGTGCCGCGGCGGGAGGCCCCAGGACCGGCGGCTCGGGCGCCGCGGCGGGCGCGTCCGGCGCGGGCGGTTCCGGTGGCTCGGGCGGTGGCTCGGGCGGTGGCTGGTTCGGCGGCGCGTCCGGTGGCGGCTGGGCCCGGCGTGGTGGTTCGGGGGGCGGCTCGGGCGGTGGCTCGCGCACCCCGGCCTCCAACGGTTCGCGCGGCTCGCGCTTCGGCGGCTCGGGCGGCGGCTCTGGTGGCGGCTCGCGTACCGGCGGGACGCGCTCGCGCGGCTCGGGCGGCGGGCTGTTCGGCGGCGGATCGGGCGGATCCGGCGGCTCCAGGGGGTCGAACGGCTCGCGTGGCTCCGGCGGCGGCCTGTTCGGCGGCTCGTCCCGCTCGGGCGGCGGCGGGTCCCGGTCCGGCGGCGGCACCTCGTCCGGCCCCCGGATCTTCGGCTCCGACGAGCCGTCCTCCCGCACCTCGGAGGCGCCGCCGCTCTGGCTGCGCAGCAGCGGCAACGGCGGCGGCTCCGGAGGCGACAGCCCTTCGGTGCCCTTCTGGCTCAAGCCGAACAACCCGGACAAGGACTGATACATGGCGCAGCCAGGTGACAGGCGGGGGGTGGCCTTCGCCGCCATCGTCGTGGTCATCGCCGCGGTCGGCATCTACCTGACCATGTGGCCGGACTCGTCCGACCAGGCCGAGCCCGAGCCGCAGGCGATCCGGACCACCGCCTCCGCCATCGCGTCGAGCACGCCGCTGGCGACCGCGAGCGCGGCGCCGTTCGACGTCTACTCCTACCTGCCGATGCAGAAGGAGCAGCTCGCCGCGGCGGCGGACCTGGCCGAACGGTTCACCGCCGCGTACGGCACCTTCCGCTACGACGAGGACCCCGCGGCGTACGCGGGCCGGCTGAAGGTGTTCGCGACGCCCGAGCTCGGCAACGAGCTGACCAGGACGATGACCTCGGCGGGCACCGTCGAGCAGAACCGCAACGACCAGATCGTCTCCACGGCCACGGCCAGGCTGAAGGAGATCAGGCAGATCGAGAAGTCCTCCGTCGTCTTCCTGATCGCCGGGACCAGGCAGGTCACCGCCAGGAGCGGCAACAAGCAGGTCACCGAGGAGTACGCGGTCACCGTCAGCCAGGTCGTGTCCGACTGGCGGATCTACGACATCAGGCCGTCCACCGAAGGTCAGGAGGGAGACCCCCTCGGGTGAAACTCTCACGAGCGCGCCTAGCCCTGGTGATCGGCCTCGCCGGGATGTTGCTCCTGGTGGCGGTCATCGTGTCACCGCTGTTGCTGATGTCCATGCCGTCCTTTCTGAGCAACGGCGGCACCACCGTCGACTGCCAGGACACGGCCCAGGTGGAGGAGGCCTCCGACTCCGCCGCGTCCGACATCCCCGCCGAATACCTGGACCTGTACAAGGAGCACGGCAAGAAGATCGGCGTCCAGTGGAACATCCTGGCCGCCGTGGGCAAGCGCGAGACCGACCACGGCCGGTCCGACCTGCCGGGCGTCAAGAGCGGCACCAACTACGCGGGCGCGGCCGGGCCGATGCAGTTCCTGATCTCCACGTGGGGCGGCAAGGCCAGGATCCCGATGTCGTCCACGTACAACGGGTACGCCTCCGACGGTGACGGCGACGGCGTGGGCGACGTCTACAACCCGGCCGACGCCATCCTGGGCGCCGCCAGGATGCTCAAGCGCAACGGCGCCCCCGAGAACGTGCGGCAGGCGCTGTTCGTCTACAACCGGGCCTGGTGGTACGTCGACCAGGTCGAGGAGATCGCCAGGAAATACGCCAAGTCCGGCGCGGTGAAGGTGCCGCCGCAGGCGTCGGAGGACTGCGACGAGCCGCTGGTCGAGGCGGCCCCCAACGACGTCGTGGCCAAGATCCTGGAGTTCGCGCTGGCACAGCGTGGCAAGCCGTACCTGTGGGGTGGCACGGGGCCCGACTCGTTCGACTGCTCGGGGGTCATCTTCGCGGCCTACCGGGCGGCGGGGCTGTCGATCCCGCGTACGACGTTCGGGCAGTGGCCGCTCGGGGTGAAGGTGTTAGCGGGCCAGGAGCAGCCGGGTGACCTGGTGTTCTTCAACTCCGGCCCGGGCACCTCCGCGAACAACCCCGGCCACGTGGGGCTGGTGGTCTCCAAGGGCAAGATGCTGGAAGCGCGGTGCCGGCTGTGCGGGCCCATCAAGGTCACGAGCTACCAGGCGCGTACCAACCGCGTGGGCTTCACCCGTCCCCTGCAGAACCCCGACGTGCTCGAACAACTCAAGAAGCTGCAGAATCCTGCCCTATGAGCTCAATGAATCCGGTCGTGGTCGTGGCCGCGGTGATCGTCGCCCCTGGTGGCCGGGTGCTCGCCGCCCAGCGCGCCCAGCCCGCCGCGCTGGCGGGCGGCTGGGAGTTCCCCGGCGGCAAGGTGGATCCCGGGGAGAGCGAGGAGGCGGCGCTCGTCCGGGAGTGCCGCGAGGAGCTCGGCGTGGAGATCGCCGTGGGCGAACGCGTGGGCGAGGACTGGCCGCTGGCCGAGGGGTACGTCATGCGCGTCTGGCTCTGCTCCCTGGCCTCGGGCACCCCGCAGGCCAAGGAGCACCTGGCGCTGCGCTGGCTCGGCCCCGGCGACTACTTCGACGTCGACTGGCTGGGAGCCGACCTGCCCATCATGAAGACCGTGGAGAATCTGCTCCAACGGGATTAGGACATCCCTCTCTGTGACACAATGGTTACTAGGCGTAATTTGTCGCGGCGGGGGAGTTGGAGTGATGCGGCGTGGCTGGATCGTCGCCGGGACGTTGGTCGTGGTGGCGGTGCCGTCCGTGCCCGTGGCGGCGGCCGGGGTGTCGCTGGTCCTCGAGCGGGTGAACGGGGCCGACAGTGTGGGGAAGTGGGTCAGGACCGGGGACGTGCAGCGGTTCCGGGTGCGGCTGAACGGGATGGCCAGCGGCGCCAGGGTGGCGGTGGCGGCCGATCCGGTGGAGGCGTTGTCGGAGGTGTCCTGCCTGCCGTCGGCGGGGCCGAGTCCGTCGGCGAGCGGTGCGCCCGCGAGGGACGCCGTGGCGCCGCCTTCCGACGCGGGTGCGGCGATGGCGAGGGCTTCGAGCCCGGGTGCCGTCGCGGCCGGGGCGCTGGCCGTGCGGGCGCTGGCCGCCGCAAAGGGCTCGGCTGCGGCCGGCACGGCTCCGATTGGCCCGGCTCCGATTGGCCCGGCTCCGATTGGCACGGTTTCGACCGGCACGGTTCCGGCCGGGGCGGTGCTGCCGGGGGCGCGGGTGTGCGCGCTCGGGGAGGTCGCCGGTGAGCGGGCCGTGGACGTCACGCTGAAGGCGCCTGCTGGGGCTCGGGAGGTGGTGCTCGCGGCGGTGGCCAGGATGCGGGGCACCGGGGGCGAGGGGCCGACGACCATGAGCCGGACCACCGCCGTACGGGTCAGGCAGGCGATCACGGGGGACGCGGCGACGTTCAGCGGCCCGGCGCGACTCCTGCGGCCCGCCGAGCGGACGAAGAGCCGGGCCGAGGATGCGAAGAGCCCAGCGGTGGCTGTGAAGAGCCCAGTGGTGGATGCGGAAGGCTCAGCGGAGGTCGTGGGGACCCGGGCTGAGGGTGCGCGGAGCCGGGGCGAGGCCGGTAAGAGCGGGAAGAGCCGGGCCGAGGCTGCGGAGAGCCGGGCCGAGACGGCGGAGAGCCGGGACAAGGCGGAGGAGCGGCAGCCGGTGGCTGAGGCTCCCGCTGCAGAGGTGACGCTGCCGGAGGTCGTGCCGCAGGTCCTCGCCGGCGCCACTCCGAGCACCGCTGCCAGTACGGCGGCGCCGCAGGCCACGCAGGCCCCGCTCGCCCTGCCCAGCGCCACCGGGGTCGCGTCGAGCGGGCCCACGCCGGCGCCCGGAGAGCCCGTGGTCGCGTCGCCGGGACCGGTTGCCTCGTTCCAAGCCGGCGCGGCGGGTGGGGAGGCGCCGCTTCCGTGGGAGGTGGCCGTGTCCGCGAGGGCTGTTCACCCTGTCGGATGGGTCAGCCCCATCGATGGCCCGAGGGCGTTGCCCATGGTCGCCGGGAGCATCGGCGTGCTGATGGGGAGCCTGTGGCTGGTTGTCACGGTACAACGGCGCCGTAACCGTAGAAAGGTGTTGTAATTCCGTCTTTACTGTTACTTTTACCCGGCTAGTATTCCCTTGACCTTGGTTCCGGGACTTCGCGGAGGGCACCGGTGGCACGCACGCGAGCGACAGCCGTGTCCGCTATCGTCCTGGCGCTCGGACTGGCGGGCGCCGGAGCGACGCCGTTCATCGTGCAGAGCGCGAGCGCCTCCGTGGCGTTCGACCCGCCCGTCGAACCCTGTGACGTCGAGGTGGAGTGCGAGACCACGCCGCAGACCACCATCACGGTCACCACCACCTTAGGGTCGCCGTCGCCCGAACCGGAGGACGGGCAGCCGGAGACGACCGTCACCAAGACCGTCACCGCGACCCCGACCAAGACCTCGAAGGCGCCGACCCCGACGAAGACCACCTCGGCCCCCGCGAGCGTCCCGCAGACCACCCCCACGCAGAACCCGCAGCCGCTGCCCACGCAGAGTGCCGAGGTTCCGCCGGCGACACCCATCACCTCGCCCACGACCGAGGCGTCCGTCGAGATGCCGACCATCGCGCCCGAGACGACCACCACCCCGCCGCCGAGCCAGACGGAGTCCGCCTCCTCCGACGAGGTGCCGCTGGAGCTGCGTAACGCGGCGCCGGAGTTCGACCAGCGCACGCTGACGCAGAAGCTCAGCATCCCCGCGCTGGTGCTGGTCCTGCTCGCGCTCTTCGCCGTCCTCATCTTCGAGGGGCGGCTGCGCCGGATGGCCCACGCCGCGGCCGTGCGGAAGGCGGGTCCGCACGCGGGCCGGCCGGACGTGCCTCCGGGTGGCGGATATCCGGCGGGGCCCGGTTACGCCACGGCGGCATTCCCGGCTCCCGGCTATCCGGGCGGCACGGCGTACGCGCCCATCATCAGCTTCGTGCCGGTGCAGACCTACCCGGGCGGCCCGCCCCAGTACGGCTACCAGGACCCGAACCACCCGTACCCGCCCCAGGGGTACGTGCAGGAGCCGTACCCGCCCGCGGAGCCCTCTCAGGAGCCCGTGGTGCTGCACCCCGACGAGTTCGACTCCTACAGCGAGCCGCCCAGGTCCCGCGAGCGCGACCCGTTCGAGCCGCTGATCCCGGCGGTGGAGCCCCCGACGGACATCCCGCCGGGCGGCGCCGGCCCGTACGACGGCGACGTGGAGCAGCCGCTCGGCCCGGCCTCGGCCGCCGAGGCGGGCGACTCGGAGCCGTGGCAGCAGCGGCCGGGCTCGCTGTTCGAGCCGGCGGCCTCCAGGGAGTCCGAGCATGGGCCCGAGGGCCCGCCGGACGGCTACGAGCCGCCGCCGTACCTGCCGGCCGACGGGGACGTGACCGCGGTCCAGCCGCTGCCTCCCCTGATGCCCCTGATGCCCGACCAGGAGAGCGCCGGGCAGGAGCAGGAGCCGACCAAGGAGATGCCGGACGCCAAGCGCAAGCGGTTCGGCCGGAAGAAGCGCTGAAAGACGAAAGGCGGGGGCCGGATTCCCGGCCCCCGCCTTTCGTCGTGTCCGGCCTACTTGGTGGCGCCGCGCTTGAAGATCTTGTTGCCCAGCCACACCAGCGGGTCGTACTTGCGGTCGACCACGCGCTCCTTCATCGGGATCAGCGCGTTGTCAGTGATCTTGATGTGCTCGGGGCAGACCTCGGTGCAGCACTTGGTGATGTTGCAGTAACCGAGCCCGTGCTCCTGCTGGGCCGCCTCCTGACGGTCCGCCACGTCGTACGGGTGCATGTCCAGCTCGGCGATCCGCATGAGGAAGCGGGGACCGGAGAAGTTGCTCTTGTTCTCCTCGTGGTCGCGGATCACGTGGCAGACGTTGTTGCACATGAAGCATTCGATGCACTTGCGGAACTCCTGGGACCGCTCGACATCGACCTGCTTCATCCGGTATTCGCCGGGCCGCACACCGCTCGGCGGCGTGAAGGAGGGGACCTCCCTGGCCTTCTGGTAGTTGTACGAGACGTCGGTGACGAGATCCTTGATGACCGGGAACGTCCGCATCGGCGTGACCGTGATGGTCTCGTCCTCCTCGAAGGTGGACATGCGGGTCATGCAGCCCAGCCGCGGCTTGCCGTTGATCTCCATGCTGCACGAGCCGCACTTGCCCGCCTTGCAGTTCCACCGCACCGCCAGGTCGGGCGCCTGGGTGGCCTGCAGGCGGTGGATGATGTCGAGGACGACCTCGCCCTCGTTCACCTCCACGGTGAAGTCCTCGAGACCGCCCTCGCCGCCCTCACCGCGCCAGACCTTGAACTTTGCCTTGTAGCTCATGACTTCGCTATCCCGTCGAACTCGGCCATCTCTTCGTCGGTGAGGTACTTCTTCAGCTCGTCCCGGTCGAACAGGGTGATCAGGTCACCGCGCATGGACGGCTGGACCTTCTCCTCGACGGTGACGGTGGAGCCGTCCTCGGTGGAGCAGACGAGCAGCTTGCGGCGCCAGTCCGGGTTCATCCCCGGGAAGTCGTCGCGGGTGTGCCCGCCGCGGCTCTCCTCGCGCAGCAGCGCGGCGCGGGCCACGCACTCGGAGACCAGCACCATGTTGCGCAGGTCGATCGCGAGGTGCCAGCCGGGGTTGTAGACGGCCGAGCCGGCCGCCCCGACCATGCGCACGCGCTCCTTGAGCTTCTCCACGACGCCCAGGGCCTCGGAGACCTCCTCGGCCTTGCGGATGATGCCGACCAGGTCGTTCATCGTGCGCTGGAGCTCGTGGTGGACCTCGTAGGGGTTCTCGCCGCTGCGGCCCAGGGGCTCCAGGGCCTCTTCCCGGGCCGATTCCACCTGCTCCGGCAGCACCTTCGGCCTGGCGGGCAGGCCGTCCACGTACGCCGCCGCGCCCGCGCCCGCCCGGCGCCCGAACACCAGCAGGTCGGACAGCGAGTTGCCGCCCAGCCGGTTCGAGCCGTGCATGCCGCCGGACACCTCGCCGGCCGCGAACAGCCCGGGCACCGCCGCCGCGCCGCTGTCGGCGTCCACCTCGACGCCGCCCATGATGTAGTGGCAGGTCGGGCCCACCTGCATGGGCTCGGCGGTGATGTCGACGTCGGCCAGCTCCTTGAACTGGTGGTGCATCGACGGCAGCCGCTTCTTGATCTCCTCGGCGGGCAGCCGGGTGGAGACGTCGAGGAAGACGCCGCCCTGGGGCGAGCCGCGACCGGCCTTCACCTCGGCGTTGATCGCGCGGGCCACCTCGTCACGCGGCAGCAGCTCCGGCGGGCGCCGGTTGTTGGCCTGGTCGGTGTACCAGCGGTCGCCCTCTTCCTCCGTGGTGGCGTACTTGTCCTTGAACACCTCGGGGATGTAGTCGAACATGAAGCGCTTGCCCTCGGAGTTGCGCAGCACGCCGCCGTCACCGCGGACGGACTCGGTGACGAGGATGCCGCGCACGGACGGCGGCCAGACCATCCCCGTGGGGTGGAACTGGATGAACTCCATGTTGATCAGGTTCGCGCCGGCGAGGAGGGCCAGGGCGTGGCCGTCGCCGGTGTACTCCCAGGAGTTGGAGGTGACGACGTACGACTTGCCGATGCCGCCGGTGGCCAGGACCACGGCGGGGGCGTCGAAGAGGATGAAGTTCCCGGACTCGCGCCAGTAGCCGAACGCCCCGGAGATCGCGTCGCCGTCCTTGAGCAGCCGCGTGACCGTGCACTCGGCGAAGACCTTGATGTAGGCCTCGTAGTCGCCGTGCGTCTCGTAGTCCTCCTGCTGGAGCGCCACGACGCGCTGCTGCAGCGTGCGGATGAGCTCCAGCCCGGTACGGTCGCCCACGTGTGCGAGCCGTGGGTACTCGTGCCCGCCGAAGTTCCGCTGGCTGATCTTGCCGTCCTTGGTGCGGTCGAACAGCGCGCCCCAGGCCTCCAGCTCCCACACCCGGTCGGGAGCCTCCTTGGCGTGCAGCTCGGCCATCCGCCAGTTGTTGAGGAACTTGCCGCCCCGCATGGTGTCACGGAAGTGCACCATCCAGTTGTCGTCGGGGTTGACGTTGCCCATCGCGGCGGCCGCGCCGCCCTCGGCCATGACCGTGTGCGCCTTGCCGAAGAGCGACTTGCAGACGATCGCCGTCCTCTTGCCCTGCTGGCGGGCCTCGATCGCGGCCCGCAGGCCGGCGCCGCCCGCGCCGATGACGACGACGTCGTACTCGTGGCGCTCTGTGTTGTGCGTGTTTTCCACTGAAAGCTGTCCTTACGCGTACGGGAAGGCGATGATGCCCTTGGCCACCAGGCGGACGTACAGGTCGGCGCCCATGACCGAGAACATCGAGGCCCACGCGAGGGGTTGGTGCTTGGCGTTGAGCTTGGACACGAACGTCCAGGCCCGGTACCGCAGCGGGTGACGGGAGAAGTGGTTGAGCCGGCCCGCCGTGATGTGCCTGCAGGAGTGGCACGACAGCGTGTAGGCGTTGATCAGCACGGCGTTCAGGATCAGGATCCAGGTGCCCAGCCCCAGCGGCTTGTGGATGAGCGCCAGGACGGCGTCGTAGGCCAGGATGAGGCCGATCACGATGGCCGCGTAGAAGAAGTACCGGTGGACGTTCTGGATGATCAGCGGGAAGCGCCGCTCACCGGTGTACTTGCCGTGCGGCTCCTGCACGGCGCAGGCCGGCGGGGACAGCCAGAACGAGCGGTAGTAGGACTTGCGGTAGTAGTAGCAGGTCAGCCGGAATCCGCCGGGCAGACCGAGGATCAGCAGCCCCGGCGACAGGGTGTACCAGTCGCCGACCGGCGCCCACCCGAACAGCCGGGCCCCCTCGGGGCACGACGTGGCCAGGCAGGGTGATGAGAAGGGGGCGATGTAGGGATCGACGAAATAGCTGCCGTCGATGATCGCCCATACACCGTAGACCAGGAATGAGCTGAGCCCGAGGAATGTCACGAGCGGGACCAGCCACCATCTGTCTGTTCGCAGGGTGCGCACCTTGACTTGCGCACGCTGCCTTCGGACCGGAGCGTCGGGCGTCGTCTGGGTCATCGCGGACCTCTCCACCTCCCGCGGACCCTTCGCGCAGGGGGTCCGTGGTTTCGTTTCGCTGGGCGCGCTCATCGGCGGTATCGCTCAGGCGCGCGTTGGTGGGGGATACGTTACGACGACAGGATCGAAATTTGTGAGCGGGATCACTCACTTTTTCGAGGACCAGCTGTGATTCCTGTCACGTACGTGCGTCAGAGGCGCTGCCCCTGGACCGGCAACTTAACCACAGTCACGAAAAAATCATCGATTTGCCGGACAACCCGGATAAATTGCTCAAAATCCACCGGCTTGGACACATAAGCGTTGGCATGGAGCCGGTAGCTGTGGAGGATGTCCTCCTCCGCCTCCGAGGTCGTCAGGATCACCACGGGGATCGTGCGCAACTCCGGGTCGGCCTTCACCTCCCGCAGCACCTCCATGCCGCTCATCCTGGGCAGGTTGAGGTCGAGCAGGATCAGGTCGGGCCGCGGCGCGTCGGCGAAGTCGCCTTCCCGCCGCAGGAACGCCATCGCCTGCTCGCCGTCGTTGACCACGTTGAGCCGGTTTCGCACCTTGTTGTAGTCGAACGCCTCCTTGGTGAGCAAGATGTCCCCCTGGTCGTCCTCCACCAGGAGCACTTCGATCGGTCGCCATCCGTTCATCGTTCGTCTCCCGCCGCGGGTAGCGTCCACCGGAACGTCGAGCCCTGGCCGTCGGTCTCCCCGTCGAGCCACAACTGACCGCCGTGGTATTCGACGATCTTCCGGCAGAGGGCCAGTCCGATGCCGGTCCCCGGGTACACGTCGCGCGGATGGAGGCGCTGAAAGATCAGGAAAATGCGGTCGGCGTACTTGGGCTCGACCCCGATGCCGTTGTCCCTGCAGCTGAACTCCCACATGTCGCCGTCCCGCCTGACCCCGATGTGGATGCGCGGGGGCTCCTCGGAGCGGAACTTGACGGCGTTCTCCACCAGGTTCTGGAAGAGCTGGGTGAGCTGCAGCTCGTTGCCTTTGACCCGGGGCAGGTCGTCCCGGGTGACGGTGGCACCGCTGTCCTCGATCGTGGCCGAGATGTTGTCCAGCGCCCGGTCCAGCGCCGCGCCCGACTCGGTCACGCCCTTCTCGCCGGTGACCCGGCCGACCCTGGAGAAGTCGAGCAGGTCGTTGATCAGCAGCTGCATGCGCTTGGCGCCGTCGACCGCGTAGTGCATGTACTGCCTGGCCCGCTCGTCGAGCTGCGAGCCGTAGCGCTGGTCCAGCATCTGCGTGAAGCTGGCCACCTTGCGCAGCGGCTCCTGGAGGTCGTGGCTGGCCACGTACGCGAACTGCTCCAGCTCCCCGTTCGACCTGCGCAGCTCCTCGGTCTGGTCGGTGGCCAGGCGCCAGGCCGACAGGATGCGGGCGCGCATGGAGTCGATGTGGCTGGACAGCTCGGCCAGCTCCGACGGCCGGTCGACGTGCAGGTCGCGGTCGAAGTCGCCGCCGGCGACCGCGCGCACCTGCTCGGTGAGCTGGTCGATCGGCTTCAGCACGGCGTAGCGCACGATGACCGCCAGCCCGACGGCGCAGCCGAGCAGCAGCGTGAACAGCACGGTCAGGGCCACGATCAGCCGGTCGAGCTGCGAGGCCACCGCCGGCTCCGGGTTGAGCTCGGCGGTCCGGGCGCTCATCACCATGACGACCACGACCCCGGCCACGAAGATGACGCCGGCCAGCGCACCGATCAGCAGGAACCAGCGGGCGACAGGGAGCCTGCCCAGCCCGGTCGGCTCCTTCGGAGGAGGAAGCGGGTGAATGCTCATGCTCTCCTCTTCCTTACCATGACCACGGCGAGATCGTCGCTCAGTGTGCCCACATGCCTGATGAGCCGGTCAAGGTCGATGGCGCCGTGCTCGCGTACCAGATCGAGCAGGCCGTCCACGCCGAGCAGCTCGCTGGGGCCGCCCACGGCCGCCTCGATCAGGCCGTCGGTGTAGAGCATCATCGACCACTCGTCGCCCAGCGGCACGTCGATCACCGACCACTCCGCGTCCGGGAAGATCCCGAGCGGCGGCCCCGACGGCGCGCCGTCCACCACCTGCACGACGCCGTCGCGCACCAGCACGGGCGGCGGGTGCCCGACCACGCGCATCCTGGCGTGCCCCAGGTCGGGGGTGATCGTGGCCGTGCACAGCGTGGTGAAGATCTCGGGAGCCTGGCGCTCGGCGCGCAGCAGGAGGTCGAGCGTGCGCAGCAGCGTGTCGCTCGTCTCGCCCGCCAGCACCAGGGTGCGCCAGGCGATGCGCAGCGCCACCCCGAGCGCGGCCTCGTCGGGGCCGTGCCCGCACACGTCGCCGATCACGAGGTGCACCGAGCCGTCCGGCGTCTGCACGGTGTCGAAGAAGTCGCCGGCCAGCGTGCCGCCGCTGCCGGGGAGGTAGCGGGTCACGTGCTCGATCGACGTCGTACGCAGGAGGGGCTCGGGGAGCAGGGCGCTCTCCAGCCTGGCGGTCTCCTTGGCCGTCAGCTCCGCCTGGACGAGCTTGAGCTGGGCCAGGTCGGCCCGTTTGCGCTCCATGGCGTAGCTGATGGACCTGGCCAGCAGCCGCGCGTCCACGTCGCCCTTGACCAGGTAGTCCTGCGCACCCGACTGCACGGCCGCGAGGGCCACGTGGACGTCCCTGAGCCCGGTGAGGACCAGCACGGCCGTGTGCGGCGCCACCGCCAGCACCGCCTCCAGCGCCTCCAGGCGGCTGGCGTCGGGCAGCGAGAGGTCCACGAGGACGCACTGGATCTGGGAGGTCAGCTTCGCCCTGGCCTCACGCAGGGTCCGGGCCCGGAAGATCTTGGGCGGGGCCTCGGCCTGCTTGAGCAGCTCCTCGACGAGGAAGGCGTCGCCGTCATCGTCCTCGATGAGGAGCAGCGTCAGCGTTTCTGAGAGATTTGCCGTCAACACGCCTCTTCGGGGAGTTGGAGCCGTTGTTGCTCATTCTGCGATGAGCTCTACCCCTTGTGGAAGCGTGCCCTCGTGCCCGGCTTCCACGACGAAGGACAGCAAGGTCTCCCGGAACGCCTGCGCGGCCCTGGTCGGGTCGACGTCCTTGCGGTGGGCCAGCGCGATCGTACGGCTGAGCCCCGGTGGCGCGAGCGGCGTGCCCAGCAGCCCGGGCCGCCCGTCGAGCACCATCGACGGCACCACGGCCACCCCCAGTCCCGCCTCCACGAACCGCAGCACCGCGTCCATCTCCCCGCCCTGCACCGCGAACCTCGGCTCGAACCCCGCCTGCCGGCACGCCGCCAGCGTCGCCTCCCGCAGGTCGTAACCGCGCCTGAACATCACCATCGACCTGCCCCGCAGGTCCTCGATGCGCAGGTAGGGGCCCTTGATCTGCTCGTGCGAGGGCGAGACGACCACGAGGTTCTCGCGCAGGATCTCCTCGGTCACCAGCGAGGGGTCGTCGCTCTGCAGCGGCATGATGATCAGCGACAGGTCGAGCTGGCCCCGGGCCAGCGCCTTGACCAGATCCCGCGAGCCGCCCTCCTCCACCAGCAGCTCGATCCCCGGGTACGCCCGGTGGAAGCGGGCCAGCGCGTCGGCCAGCAGCCCGGCGCAGAGCGAGGGCGTGGCCCCCAGGCGCACCCGGCCGCGGCGCAGCCCGGCGAGCTGGGCCACCTCCTCCCGGGCGGTGTCGGCGTCGGCCAGGATGCGGCGGGCGAGCGGGAGCAGCGCCTCACCGGCGGCCGTCAGCGTGACGTTGCCGCGTGCCCGCGAGAACAGGCGCGCGCCGAGGTCGTCCTCCAGCGCCTTGATCTGCTTGCTGAGCGACGGCTGCGCGACCCGCATGCGCTCGGCCGCCTGGGTGAAGTGCCTGGCCTCCGCGACCGCCAAGAAGTACGCGAGCTGCTGCAACTGCATGTGATTTTCCTCGCACCGGCACGGCGTAAGCCGGTGATAAAGCCGCGCCTACCCACATCATAGCCTGTAGCTATCGAAACCAGGCCCGTCATGACTTGGACGGATCAATGCTGGATACCTAGCGTCTGAAGACGTGACTGCCACGATAGAGCGCGGTGCCGCCACCGCGCCTGTTACCTCCCCCAAGAAGGCTCAGAAGGCCGCACCGCGGAAGAAGCCCGGCGGGTTCCTGACCTCGTCGAACGGCAAGAAAGTCGTCATGGCCGTCACGGGCGCCGTGATGGTGGGCTTCCTCGTCCTTCATATGCTCGGCAACCTCAAGATCTTCTTCGGCCGTGACTCCTTCAACGAGTACGCCCACGCGCTGCGCACGCTGCTGGAGCCGATCGCGCCGTACCGCACCGTGCTGACGATCCTGGAGATCGGCCTCGTGGCCGCGGTCCTCCTGCACATGTGGGCCGCGATCTCGCTGTCCCGCCGCGCGGGCAAGGCCAGGCCCGTGAAGTACGTGGCCAAGAAGTCGCAGGCGAACGGCTACGCCACGCACATCATGCGATGGGGCGGCGTGACCATCGTGCTCTTCGTGGTCTGGCACCTGCTCGACCTGACCTTCGGCGTCGTCAACCCCAAGGGCTTCGACTCCGCCCCCGCCGACCGGATGATCGCCGGGTTCGACGCGTCCCGGTGGTGGGTCACGCTGATCTACTTCGTGGCCGTCGTCATGGTCGGCCTGCACCTGCGGCACGGCATCTGGAGCGCCTTCCAGACGCTCGGCTGGGCCAACCGCAACCGTAACCAGGTCCTTCGCGTGTCGGCCACGCTGGTCTCCGCGGCCCTGGTGATCGGCTTCCTGGCCCCGCCCCTCGCGATCACGTTCGGAGTTGTCAAGTGAAGTACACCGAAGGCCCCGAGATCCAGGACACCAAGGCTCCGGCCGGTCCGATCGAGGAGCGCTGGGAAAAGCGCAAGTTCGCCGCCAAGCTGGTCAACCCGGCGAACAAGCGCAAGCTCAACGTGATCGTGGTGGGCACGGGCCTGGCGGGCGGTTCTGCCGCCGCGACGCTGGGCGAGCTGGGCTACAACGTCAAGTCGTTCTGCTACCAGGACACGCCGCGCCGGGCGCACTCCATCGCCGCGCAGGGCGGGATCAACGCCGCCAAGAACTACCGCGGCGACGGCGACAGCATCTACCGCCTCTTCTACGACACCGTGAAGGGCGGCGACTTCCGCGCCCGCGAGTCGAACGTCTACCGCCTCGCCCAGGTCTCGGTGAACATCATCGACCAGGCCGTGGCGCAGGGCGTGCCGTTCGCCCGGGAGTACGGCGGCCTGCTGGACACGCGCTCGTTCGGCGGCGCCCAGGTCTCGCGTACGTTCTACGCCCGCGGCCAGACGGGCCAGCAACTCCTGCTGGGGGCGTACCAGGCGCTGGAGCGGCAGATCGCGGCCGGGACCGTGGAGATGCACACCCGGCACGAGATGCTCGACCTGATCATCTCCGACGGGCGGGCGCGCGGCGTCATCGTGCGCGACATGGTGACCGGCGAGATCGAGCGCCACCTGGCCGACGCCGTGGTGCTGGCCACCGGTGGCTACGGCAACGTGTTCTTCCTGTCCACGAACGCCAAGGGCTGCAACACGACGGCCATCTGGCGGGCCCACGAGCGCGGGGCGTACTTCGCCAACCCCTGCTACACGCAGATCCACCCGACGTGCATCCCGGTGTCGGGCGAGTACCAGTCGAAGCTCACGCTCATGTCCGAGTCGCTGCGCAACGACGGCCGCGTCTGGGTGCCGCTGCGCAAGAACGACGACCGCGCCCCCGGGGACATCCCGGAGGAGGAGCGCGACTACTACCTGGAGCGGATCTACCCGGCCTTCGGCAACCTGGTGCCCCGCGACATCGCCTCCCGCGCCGCCAAGAACGTCTGCGACGAGGGCCGCGGCGTGGGCCCCGGCGGGCTCGGGGTCTACCTCGACTTCCGGGACGCCATCAACCGCCTCGGCCGCGACGCCGTGGAGAAGAAGTACGGCAACCTGTTCGAGATGTACGAGCGCATCACGGGCGAGAACCCGTACGACGTACCGATGCGCATCTACCCCGCCGTCCACTACACGATGGGCGGGCTGTGGGTGGACTACGACCTGCAGTCCACGATCCCCGGCCTGTTCGTCATCGGTGAGGCCAACTTCTCCGACCACGGCGCCAACCGCCTCGGCGCGTCGGCGCTGATGCAGGGTCTGGCCGACGGATATTTCGTGCTTCCGACCACCCTCGGCGACTACCTGGCCGCCGGTCCCTTCGGCGACGTGGACGAGGAGGCCGTGGCCCAGGCCGAGATCAAGGTCCGCAACAAGATCGACCGCCTCCTGTCCGTGAACGGCACCCGCACGCCCGACTCCTTCCACCGCGAGCTGGGCAAGCTCATGTGGGACTACTGCGGCATGGAGCGCACCGAGGAGTCGCTGCGCAAGGCGCTGGAGCGCATCCCCGAGCTGCGCGCGGAGTTCTGGGAGAACGTCAAGGTGAGCGGCACCGCGGAGGAGCTCAACCAGGTCCTGGAGAAGGCCGGCCGCGTCGCCGACTTCTTCGACCTGGCCGAGCTCATGTGCCTGGACGCCCTGGTCCGTACCGAGTCCTGCGGCGGCCACTTCCGCGCCGAGTCCCAGGACTCCGACGGCGAGGCGCTGCGCGACGACGAGAACTTCGCGCACGTCTCGGCGTGGGAGTACGGCGGCGAGAACGGGCCGGTGCTGCACAAGGAAGCGCTCGAGTACGAGTACGTCAAGATGACCCAGCGGAGCTACAAGTGAACTTGACCCTGCGCGTTTGGCGGCAGAGCGGCCCCTCGGACGCGGGACGCATGGTGACGTACAAGGTGGAGGACGTCTCCCCGGACATGTCCTTCCTGGAGATGCTGGACGTCCTCAACGAGCGGCTCATCCTGGACGGCGACGACCCGATCGCCTTCGACCACGACTGCCGCGAGGGCATCTGCGGCATGTGCGGCATGGTCATCAACGGCGTCGCCCACGGCGAGCAGCGCGCCACCACGACCTGCCAGCTCCACATGCGCCACTTCGAGGACGGCGCCGAGATCACCATCGAGCCGTGGCGCGCGGCCCCGTTCCCGGTCGTCAAGGACCTGGTGGTGGACCGCAGCGCGTTCGACCGCATCATCCAGGCGGGCGGCTTCGTCTCGGTCCCGGCCGGCTCGGCCCCGGACGCCCACAGCGTCCCCGTACGCAAGGAGGACGCGGACGCGGCCTTCGACGCGGCGACGTGCATCGGCTGCGGCGCCTGCGTCGCGGCCTGCCCGAACGGCTCGGCCTCCCTCTTCACCGCCGCCAAGATCACCCACCTGAGCCTGCTACCCCAGGGCCAGCCGGAGCGGCTGTCGCGCGCCAAGGCGATGGTGGACCAGATGGACGCGGAGGGGTTCGGCGGCTGCACGAACACCGGCGAGTGCACGGCGGTGTGCCCGAAGGGGATCCCGCTGGACACGATCGCCCAGATGAACAGCGACTACCTGAAGGCGAACGCCAAGTAGGCAGGTGAGCCGGGGTCTCGGTGGTTCACCGGCCTGGACCCGCCCCGGGCGCGAAGGGCTTCGCCTGTGGAGCGCTTCGCGCGGGGCGGGCCGGGCTGTCGCCCGGCGAACGCTCAGCCCGCCTCACTGAGCAGGTAGAGCAGCGCGTTCATGCTGGTCCCACCCACGATGTCGCGCTTGTCGATCAACCGGCGGATCTCCCTCAGAGAGACCCATTCCACACGCTCCGCCTCCCACGTGTCCGTGGGCGGCCCGATGTGCTGAGCGCTGTCAGCGCGAAAGATGTAGTGCTCGGAGTCGGAGATGCCGTTGTTCGGCTGGGTGTAGAGCAACGGACGCAAGGGCCCGGGCCGCCACCCGGTCTCCTCCTCGACCTCGCGCGCGGCGGCCTCCATCGGCTCCTCACCCTCCTCGACCTTCCCGATCGGGACCTCCCAGCCCCAGGTGTCGGTGATGAAGCGATGCCGCCAGATCAGCAGCACCCGGTTCTGCTCGTCGGTGACGACGGCACCGGCTCCCGGCGCGGTCCGGATGAGCCGGTGATCGAGGTGCCTTCCGTCCGGAAGCTCCACATCCGCCATGCGGACATCCAGCCAGCGATCGGTGTAGAGCGGTTCTTCCGAGTGGACCTGCCAGCGCATGCGGCTGCTCCCTGGGTGGACTCCTGGACCGGCACCACGCTACAAGGTGGGAACTGACCGATCGGCCCAGGCCGGGTGGGGGCTCAAGGGGAGGAAGGCGGCCAGGGCGCCGTTCACCAGACCCAGCCGTCAGAGTTGTCGCCCGTGGAAGGCCGCTCTGACGGATCGAACGGAAGCCCTGACCGCCATCACCCAGCGTGACATTGCCGCTGCCGATGCTAGTGGAGTGCGGAGTGCTGAGGCGACTGGCGTGGCGCGTTGAAACCTAATTAGTATGCTCGGAAACATACAAGTTAGGTGACGCCAGTGCAGAAGCCGCAGCGAGTGTTGTCCCGGGGTGCCGAGTGGGCTGCTTTGACCCAATTCATCCAGCATCCGGACCCGCATCTTCGCCTCGGCGTCGTCTCGGGGCGGCGGCGGGTGGGCAAGAGTTTCCTGCTCCGGGCACTCGCGGAAACCGCCGGCGGGCTCTACGTCTCGGCTGTCGCGGAGGAGGGCGTGGTCGCCGCGCGGCGACGGCTGGCGGCGGAGATCGCCCGATACGCGGGGGTGCCGGGCGAGCTGATCACCGACGCGGGCTGGGAATCTCTCCTCGCGACGGCCATCGAGTTGACGTCCGGCCGTGGCGGGAAGGCGCCGGGGGTCCTCGTCATCGACGAGTTGCCGTACTGGATGGCTCACTCGCCCGAGCTTCCCGGGCTGCTTCAGCTGCTCTATGACCAGTCCCAGGCCGGCCAGGGCGTGCCGGGCGGGCGTGTGATCGTTTGTGGTTCGGCCATGTCGGTGATGAACGAGCTGCTCTCCGGCACCAAGGCCCTGCGCGGCCGGGCTGCGCTCGACCTGCGCCTGCAACCGTTCGATGTGAGGACCACGGCCAGGCATTGGGGGATCGACGACCCGGCCACGGCCCTGCGGGTGCACGCGATCCTCGGCGGTTCTCCCGGCTATCGGAACCTGGCCAATGTCCCGCCCCCGCGGACCGTCGCCGACGTGGACGACTGGGTACCAGGCACCGTCCTGGACCCGAGGCAGGCGCTCTTCTCCGGCAGCGAGGCCGAATACCTGTTGCGGGAGGACCCCAAGTTCACCGGCAGTGCGTTGCACTACGCGATCATCAATGCGGTCGCGAACGGGGCCACCAGTCCGGCGAAGATCGGCGGGCTGCTGGAGCAGCCGCGTACGTCGCTGACACGGCCCATCGACGGGCTGGTGAGCGCCGGATATCTGAGGTACGACACCGACCCCCTGTGGGAGCGGCGCCCGGTGATCACCGTGGTCGATCCCATCGTGCGCTTCCACAATCTGATCACCGTGCCGCAGCGCGATCTCGTGGACACGGGACAGGCGGCGGAGGCGTGGCGGCGTTCGCGGCCGGCCTTTGTCGCGGGCATCCTGGGGCCGCACTTCGAGCTCTGCGCCAGGGAATGGCTCCGGGGGCAGGCTGATCCGACTCTCCGGGGGAACGCGGGCATGGTCACGGCAACCGTGGTCAACGACAGGAAGGGGCAGGCCAAGCACGAGATCGACGTCGTCGCCCTGGACAAGAGGGCGGGGCGGGCGGTCATCAGCGTCATCGGCGAGGCCAAGGCGACGGTCACCCGGCGGACCATGGCGGATCTCCAGCGACTGGAGCGGCTCAAGGAGCTGCTGGCGGAACACGGGCACGACACGGGGTCGGCCGTACTGGCGCTGTTCTCGACGGAAGGTTTCCAGACGGACCTCCTCGACGCGGCGCGGCGGAGGGGAGACGTGCTGCTGATGGATCTGCCGTCACTGGTCGGTGGGGAAGAACCGGTGGCAGTGCCACGAAATTTCGGTTGATGCGTAACAACAGGAGGGCTCGGACCACTTCCTGGTGTCAGAAGAACGCATCCCGAACGAAGGGGCTGGGCGGTGACGGATGATGCGCACCGGTTCACCGGCATGTACGACGAATGCCGGCAACGCGTGTGGGCCTACGTGGTCAGTCGCGCGGGGCGGCAGGTCGCGGACGAGGTGGTGAGCGAGACGTTCGCGATCGCCTGGCGGCGGCTGGACGACGTGCCCGAGCCGGCGCTGCCGTGGTTGCTCGGCGTCGCCAGGAACGTGCTGCGTGACAACGTGCGTGCGGAGGTCCGGCGGGAGGCGCTCGCCGCCGAGCTGCGGGCCTGGACCGAGGGGGACGTGGCCGATCAGGTCACCGAGCGACTCGGCGTGCTGCGGGCACTGGCCGCGCTGCCGGAGGACGACCGGGAGATCCTCGTCCTCGTCGCCTGGCACGGACTGTCGCCCAAGGAGGCGGCCCGGGTGATCGGGTGCTCGTCGGCGGCGTACCGGGTGCGGTTGCACCGGGCTCGCAAGCGGCTCAGGCAGGCCATGGAGGCGGTTTCGGATCCGGGGCCGGCGGCTCGGGGACGGCGCGGCGGGCGGCGGCCGGAATCCCCCGGCATGCCCGGAGCGGCCGAACGCGCGAGAGTCGCGGAAACGCCGTCCATGCCCCACGTGCGGAATCTCAGCGAGGAGTGGTCATGAACCCCATCGACGAACTTCGGGCGGCCAGGCCCGCGCATCTCGGTGACCGGCCGGTGGATGAGAGCACCAGGGCCGTGGAGCTGGCGCGCGCCATGTCGGGGTCCAGGGAAGGACGGAGGCGGCGGAAGGCCGTGCGGCCGGCGTGGGGGCTGGGACTGGCGGGGGCGGCGGCCGCCGTGACGGCGGCGGTGGTGGTCGTGTCGGGGAACGGGACCGTGCCGGCGACGCCGCGCGCCCCCGGCGGGCAGGGCGTCGTGGCGAGCGCCGGCCCCAGCGGTACGACGGCGCCCCGGGTGACGTTGTCGGCCCGGGAGGTGCTGCTGGCGGCGGCCGAGAAGGCGGCCCGGCAGGACGAGGGGAGCGGGGCCTACTGGCACAGCGTGTCGGTGAGCAGGAACCTGTACACGGTCGAGGGCGGCGGCTACCTGGTCGTGCAGCGGGACCGCAGCGAGGGGTGGACGCCCAGCGCCACCGGGGGCGAGCAGTGGTCGCGCAGCCAGTCGCTCGGCGCGGAGCCCGCCACCGAGGAGGATCGGAAGGCATGGGAGCGGGCGGGGTCACCGGCCGCGTTCGAGGCGGTCGTACCGGGCAAGGGGCGCGGAACGGCCAAGTACGGCACCATCCCGCTGTCCACCTCTCCGGGGAAGGTCACGACGAGCCACAGCCCGCTGGTGGACGGCGACAAGGTGTTCTGGCTCGGGCGGAACGTGACCATGAAGGACCTCCGGGGGCTCCCGAGCGATCCCCGCAGGCTGAAGAAGTGGCTGATGGCCTCCTACGAGGGGCACGGGACCGAGTCCACCGGCGAGGAGATGTCGGGCGACGCCTGGCTGTTCAGGGTCAGCATGGGGCTGATCATGGACATGCCGGTGACGCCCGAGGTGCGCGGGGCGGCGTTCCGCATGCTGGCCGAGCTCGACGAGGTGAAGGTGACCGAGAACGTGACCGACGCCGAAGGGCGGCAGGGCACGGCCGTGTCCGTGGAGGAGAGCCCGACGGGTGGCGGGGTTTACGAGAACCGGCTGGTCTTCGACGAGGCGACCGGGCAGCCCCTGGCCGGTGAGAACGTGGTGGTGAAGCCGGGCGGGCCGCAGGCCGGGTTCGAGCCGGGCGCGGTCTGGAACTCCACCGTGCTGATCGAGGCCGGATGGACCGACAGCGCCCCGGAGAGCTCCTGATCAGCCGCTCTGGCGGGCCTCGTCGTTGGCGTTCGTCCGGATCTGCTGGATGCGCTGCTTCGTCAGCCCGAGCAGCTCGCCGATGTCCCCGTCGGACAGGCCCAGCTCGTGCATGTGCTTGACCCGCTTCTTCAGCGTCCGGGTGTAGTCCTCGGCGATCGCGGCCGCCTGGCGCTGGAGGGCGGCGAAGTCGTCGAGGTCCTGCTCCGACAGGCCGGGCAGGGCGTAGTGGTAGACCGGCGCGGGCGGCTGGGCGCGGTCGGCGAACAGGAACGGGAGCCCCTCGGCGACGTCGCCGTGCAGCTCCTTGAGCGTACGGGCGGACATGCCGCCGGCCACGCCGTCCACCTTGGCCAGCCACAGGTTGCCGGCCATGGTGACGTGGACGTCAATGCGGTCTGCGGTCATCGATCCTCCAGCCATTCGTCGCCGAACAGGTGAGCGAGCCCCTGTTCGAGGGAGTCCACCAGGTGCGGGGTCTCCCCTGGGTACAGCGGGACGATCGCCCGGGCCGCGACGCGGCCCTCGGCATCCCATAGCAGGAGGAATCGCTGTCGCTTCGTCGTTTCCGCCCAGTCGCAGCGCAAGCCATGGAGGTGGGAGAGCCGGATGATCCGATCACGGATGGCCGCGTAGTCGTCTCGTTCCACCACACCCGGCAGACTATATCCCTTGCCTACCATCGACAAGGGGTCTTGTCGGCGGCATTGCGCCATGCGTGTTCGGTTGGGTGCGGGTTGGTCAGGACACGATCCACGCCCGGGCGAACGTCTCCACGGCGGCGTTCGCCATGGCCCGCAACTCCTCGTCCGCCAGTTGCCGGGTGCCCATCTGGGAGCGGGCCTCCAGGGGGCCGAGGAGTAGGGCCATGAACTGCTCGGCCGCGAGGTCGGGCTCCGTGGTGCGCAGGCGGCCGGCGAGCGCGAGCCGGGCCAGCCGGTCGGCCAGCGCCTGGTTGAGGCGGTCGGGGCCGCTCTCCTTGACGATGTCCAGGATGTCGGGGAAGTGGGTGATCTCCGAGTAGAGGAGCCGGCGCAGCGCGCACGAGCGGCCGTCGGTGTGCAGGCGGAGCAGCGCGTACGCCACCTCCTCCAGCGTGGCGCGCAGGTCGTCGCCGGGGGTGGAGAGCGGCTCCAGGGCGGCGACCCGCTCGTCGAGCGAGGTCCGCGCGGCGGCCTCCATGGCGTGCCTGAACAGGGTGGCCTTGTCGGTCATGTGGTTGTACACCGTCGGCTTCGCCACGCCCGCCTCATGGGCGATGTCCTGCACGCACGCCTGGGCGTAGCCCTGCCGGGCGAACACGGTGAACGCGCCGTCCAAGATCGCCTGCCGCTTGTCGATCCGTCCCCGCATGGTGGTCATGGCTCCGATTGTACTCACGGGTTCAAATGTCTGTACGTCATAGGTTGCGTGCGAACGAAGCGGGCAAATATGTTGAACCCATGAGTTCAGATACTGACGATCGGCTGGATCGGCGGTTGCTGGCCACGATCGCCGTGGTCCTGCTCGGCGGGCTGCTGGGGATCCTCAACAGCACCATGGCCGCCGTCGCCACCGGCACCCTGGCCACGGCCTTCGACACCTCGCTCAGCACCATCGGCTGGGCGTCCACCGGATTCCTGCTCGCCGTGACGGCCACCATCCCGTTCACCACCTGGGCCGTCGACCGGTACGGCGGCAAGCGGCTCTGGGTCGCGGGACTGCTGCTGTTCCTGGCGGGTTCGCTGGCCGCCGGGCTGGCCTGGAACGTCGGCAGCCTGATCGCGTTCCGGGTGGTGCAGGGGGTGGGCGCGGGGCTGCTCGATCCGCTCGTGCTGATCCTGCTCGCCCGCGCCGCCGGGCCCCGGCGGGCCGGCCGGGTGATGGGGCTGATGGGCGTCGTGCTGTCGCTGGGGCCGGTGCTCGGGCCGATCGCGGGCGGGGCGATTCTCGGGGCGCTGACGTGGCGGGCGATGTTCCTGATCAGCGTGGCCGTCGGCGTCGTGGCCCTGGTGCTCGCCCTGCGGGTGATTCCCGCCGACGAGCCCGTCGAGCGGGGATCCGCGCGGCTGGACGTGGTGGGGCTGGCGCTGCTCGGGCCCGGGTTCGCGGCCGTCGTGCTGGCGCTGTCGCAGACGGCCGAGCAGGGGACGCCGGGGGCGTGGCAGGCGATGACGCCGCTCGGGCTGGGGGCCGTGCTGCTGATCGGGTACGCCGTTCACGCGCTGCGCGGCCGCCGTACACCGCTGATCGACCTGCGGTTGTTCCGCAACCGGGGGTTCAGCGCGAGCGTCACCATCATGGGGCTCGGCGGCATGGGCCTGTTCGCCGGGCTGTTCGCGCTGCCGCTGTACTACCAGCAGGCGCACGGGCTCGACGTGCTGGCCGCCGGGCTGCTCATGGCCCCGCTGGGGCTCGGCGGCTCCATCGCCATGCCGCTGGCCGGGCGGCTCTCGGACCGGCTCGGGGCGCGTGGCCTGGCCGCCGGGGGCGCGGTCGTGGCGGTCGTGAGCGTGCTCGCCCTGACGCGGATCGGGCCCGACACGCCGGAGGTGTGGCCGGCGCTGGCGGCGCTCACGTTCGGGCTGGGCAGCGGCTGCTTCAGCGCCCCGACGATGGGCTCCCTCTACCGCACGCTCCCCGGGCCCCTGGTGGCGCAGGGCAGCTCCGTGCTCTACATGCTCAACCAGCTCGGCGCGGCGCTCGGCGTCGCCCTGGTCACGCTCGTCGTGCAGACCGCGGCCGGCGCGATCGGCGGGCTGCGCGGGGTCTTCTGGATCGCCGTCGCCACCAACCTGATCGTCTTGGCCCTCGTCCCGCTGCTGCCCGGCAGGGAGGGGGCGCCGCCGGCCGTACGTGACGAAGAGCTCGTGCGGAACCCCTGAAGACTGGGATCACCGACGGGCCGGTCGACCAGGGCATCGGGCCGAGCGGCTGCACGAGCGCGCGCTGGAGCTGCTCGGCCCGGACACAGGTCCAATACGGGCGGGCTAATTCGGTTGCGGTGGGTATGGGGATTCTGGCGTGATAGATCGCGTTCGGGATGTGACCGGGAGGGAGGCGATACAGGATGACGTACAACGAGGTGACCGGAACCCGGCGGCCCCTGAGGATGTGGGCGGAGCCGGAGGCGGTCGATCCGCAGGCGATGCAGCAGCTTCGCAACGTGGCGAACCTGGAGTGGGTCCACGGTGTCGCCGTCATGCCGGACGTGCACCACGGCAAGGGCGCGACGGTGGGCTCGGTCATCGCGATGAAGGACGCGGTGTCGCCGGCGGCGGTCGGCGTGGACATCGGGTGCGGGATGACGGCCGTGAAGACCTCGTACCAGGCTTCGCGGCTCCCCGACAACCTGGCCTACCTGCGCGGGAAGCTCGAGCAGGCGGTGCCGGTCGGGTTCGGGCACCACAAGCGGCCGGTCGACCCCGGCCAGGTGCAGGGGCTGAACACGGCCGGGTGGGCGGACTTCTGGAAGCGCTTCGAGGACCTGGCGCCGGCCGTGATGGCGCGGCGCGAGCGGGCCGAGGTGCAGATGGGCACGCTCGGCGGGGGCAACCACTTCCTCGAGGTGTGCGCGGACGACGAGGGCTGGGTCTGGGTGGTGCTGCACTCGGGCTCGCGCAACATCGGCAAGGAGCTGGCGGAGCACCACATCGGGGTGGCCCGCGGGCTGGCGCACAACCAGGGGCTGGTGGACCGCGACCTGGCGGTGTTCCTCGGCCGTACGTCGGAGATGGACGCCTACCGGCGCGACCTGTTCTGGGCCCAGGACTACGCGCGGCGCAACCGCGCGCTCATGATGGGCCTGGTGTGCGACGTGCTGCGGCGTCACCTGCCGAACATCGCGTTCGAGCAGCCCATCTCCTGCCACCACAACTACGTGGCCGAGGAGCGGTACGACGGGGTCGACGTGCTGGTCACCCGGAAGGGCGCGATCCGGGCGGGCAGCGGTGAGCTGGGGATCATCCCGGGCTCGATGGCCACCGGCACGTACATCGTCAAGGGCCTGGGCAACAGCGCGGCCTTCAACTCGGCCTCGCACGGCGCGGGGCGGAAGATGAGCAGGAACAAGGCCAAGAAGACGTTCACGGTCAAGGACCTGCAGGAGCAGACCGCGGGTGTGGAGTGCCGCAAGGACCCCGGGGTGATCGACGAGATTCCGGGGGCGTACAAGGACCTGGAGTCCGTGATGGCGGCGCAGCGGGATCTGGTGCAGGTGGTCGCTCACCTGCGGCAGCTCATCTGCATCAAGGGCTGACCAGCTGCCCCTTCCGCACGATCACGCTCGGCCGGGAGGAGTACGGGGGTGCCCGGGCCGCGGTCGAACCCGGCCCGGGTGCCGCCTCCGGCGTCGGACGGTTCACCTGCCTCCTCCGTGCTGAGAGAGCGCTCCCTCAGAAGGGTGAGCCGAGGGACGGGGGAGAGTCAAGACGGGGTGGAATCCGGGGTTTCTTGGGCGCCGGGGAGGGGTGAGGGCGTTTCGTCGTCCTCGCGCGCATCGTGGCCGGTCAGGGCGAACGGCGGGGGTCGAGGAGGCGTTAAGAGAGCGCTCTCTGATGCGTCGAGGAGGTTTCCGGAGGGTTAACCCAGACCTTGACAGAGGTTGGGGACGCGAGCAGTCTCCATCTCAGGGAGCGCTCCCTCGAACCATCCCTCCAGTTTGACGGAGACGTCGTGAGTCCACCCCGCAGCCCAGGTTTACGCCGCCTGGCGACGCTCGTCGCCCTCATGTTCGCCATGTCGCTGGTGGCGGTGCTGCCCGCCCGCGCCGCCGACCCCCTGCTGTCCCAGGGCAAACCCGCCACCGCCTCCTCCGCCGAGAACGCCGCCTTCCCCGCCTCCGCCGCCGTGGACGGCGACGCGGGCACCCGCTGGTCGAGCGCCTTCTCCGATCCGCAGTGGATCCAGGTGGACCTCGGCTCCACCGTCGCCGTCAGCCAGGTCGAGCTGAGCTGGGAGGCCGCGTACGCCACCGCCTTCCAGGTGCAGGTGTCCGCCAACGGCACGTCCTGGACCACCCTCCACTCCACGACCACCGCGACCGGCGGCAACCAGACCCTGACCGTCTCGGGCAGCGGCCGGTACGTCCGCGTCCACGGCACCCAGCGCGCCACCCAGTACGGCTACAGCCTCTGGGAGTTCAAGGTGTACGGGACCGGCGGCAGCTCCGGCGGCGAGCGGCTGCTGTCCTACAACAAGCCCGGCGTCGCCTCCAGCTCCCAGCACGACGGCAACTGCTGGGAGTGCACCCCGGCCAGGGCGTTCGACCTGGACCCGGCCAGCCGGTGGGCCACCGCCGCCTGGACGGACCCGGGCTGGATCTACGTGGACCTCGGCGCGACCGCGCAGATCAGCAAGGTCGTCCTGCAGTGGGACCCGGCCTACGCCAGGTCGTACCAGCTCCAGGTGTCCAACGACGCGAACAACTGGACGACCGTCTACAACACGACCAGCGGCAGCGGGTTCAAGCAGACGCTGAGCGTGACCGGCACCGGCAGGTACGTCCGCATGTACGGCACCCAGCGCGCCACCGCCTACGGCTACAGCCTGTGGGAGTTCCAGGTGTACGGCACCGGGGGCGACCCGACCGACCCGCCGGCCCCGCCGAAGGACCCCGCGAACCCGCCGGCCCTGGTGTGGAGCGACGAGTTCAACGGCCCGTCCGGCAGCAAGCCCGACGCCGCCAAGTGGCGGGCGGACCCGGGCACGGGGCCGAACAACGAGCTGGAGTACTACACCAACCACGACAACGCCTCCATGGACGGCCAGGGCCACCTGGTCATGGAGGCGCGCAAGCAGGCCACCCCCGGGTCCGCCTGCCCGCCCGACCCGCTGACCGGCAGCACCACCTGCCAGTACACCTCCGCCAGGATGAACACCAGCACGAAGTTCCACTTCACCTACGGCCGGGTCGAGGCCCGGATCAAGGTACCCAAGGGCAACGGGCTCTGGCCGGCGTTCTGGATGATGGGGGCGGACTTCCTGACCGGGCGGCCGTGGCCGTACAACGGCGAGATCGACATCATGGAGGTCCTCGGCAAGGACGTGAAGACGTCGTACTCGACGGTCCACGCGCCCGCGTACAACGGCGGCGGGGGCATCGGGTCGCCGTACACGCTGCCGAACGGCGCCGACTACTCCGACGACTTCCACGTCTGGGCCGCCCACTGGGACAGCAAGGGCATCGTCTACACGCTGGACGGCCGGACGGTGTTCACGCTCAGCAAGGACCAGGTGGAGCAGACGCGCGGCCCCTGGATCTTCGACCACCCCTTCTACCTCATCCTCAACCTCGCGGTCGGCGGTGACTGGCCGGGCCCGCCCAACACGGCCACGCCGTTCCCGTCCCGGATGCTCGTCGACTACGTGCGGGTCTACCAATGATCACCAAGGGAGCCGCCATGCTCGCCTCACGTCTCATCGCCCTGCTGTCCGTGTTGCTCGCGACGTTCGCCGTGGCCCCGCGCCCGGCGGTGGCCGAGCCCGTACGGGTGGCGGAGTTCCTCGCCGACTGCCCGTTCAGCCACCGGCTGCCCGACGACCCGATCGTCTTCCCCGGGCTGCCCGGCGCCTCGCACATGCACAGCTTCTTCGGCAGCCGGGTCACCAACGCCCACACCCAGCTCAACGACCTGCTGAACGGCGCCACCAACTGCAACCCGGCCGTGGACAAGTCGTCGTACTGGGTGCCGACCCTCTACCGGGACGGCGCGCCCGTCGAGCCGGCCATCGTCACCTTCTACTACCTCGGCGAGGGGGTGCGTGACGACATCATCGCCAGGATCCAGCCGCTGCCCCTGGGGCTGCGGATCGTGGCGGGCAACGCCAGGGCGACCGGACCCGACAGCACGACCATCTCCCGCTGGTCCTGCCTGCACGCCGGGCACGTGGGGGCCTCCAAGGACTTCGTGAACTGCCCGTCGGGGACGATGCTGGAGTCGTACCTGGACTTCCCGCAGTGCTGGAACGGGCGGGACCTGGACTCCGCCGACCACAAGAGCCACATGGCCTACCCGGTGGCAGGGGCGTGCCCGAGCACGCATCCCGTGCCGGTGCCGAAGTTGCGGCAGGTGATCCGCTACCCGGTGAGCGGTGACCCCTCACACTTCCGGCTGTCGTCGGGAGGCGGGTTCACGATGCACGGCGACTTCTTCAACGCCTGGCCGGTGGCCGAGATGGAGCGCCGGGTGCGGGACTGCATCCGCCCGATCATCAAGTGCGGCGCCGACGGGCGCCCGTCGTAGATCCTGTCCGCTGTCCGGGCGGGAGGCCGCTCCCGCCCGGACCTGGCCCCGGGGAGTGCCGGTGCTGCGATGCCTGCTGCCGATTCTGATCCTGGTCCTGGCGGGCTGCTCGGCTGCCGTCGAGCCCGTCGCCACGCCCGCCGCCGGCCCCGGGTTCAGCACGACCGACGTGGCCTGGTTGCAACTCGCCGACGCGCTGCACACGCGCGCGCTGCCCCTCCTCGCGCTCGCCCCCGAGCGTGCCGCCGAACGGCCGCTGGGTGAGCTGGCGGCACGGCTGGGCAGGGCGCACGAGGCGGGGCGCGGACGGCTGCGCGCGCTGCTCGTCCGGGCCCGGGTGACCGGTGAGAACCCGCACGCCCAGCACGACATGCCGGGCATGCCCACGGCCGAGGAGCTGAAGGCGCTGGAGGGGTCGCGGGGCCGCGGCTTCGACCGGCGGTTCACCGAGCTGCTCCGGGCGTACCTGGATCAGCTCGTGCTGGTCGCCGACGGCGAGCGGAGCTCGGGCGGCGCCGCCGAGGTGCGGGAGCTGGCCGACGCGATGGCTCGCGAGCACGCCGCCGAACGCGCCGAGCTGGAGCGGATC
The DNA here is from genome assembly GCF_041950495.1 of Nonomuraea sp. MTCD27. Taxonomy (NCBI): domain Bacteria; kingdom Bacillati; phylum Actinomycetota; class Actinomycetes; order Streptosporangiales; family Streptosporangiaceae; genus Nonomuraea; species Nonomuraea sp. MTCD27. Next base: position 269,156 of record NZ_JBGNUW010000010.1, read on the forward strand.
GCCGCGTAGGTTGGGCTCATGGAGCTCGGGGAGCTGGTGGGGACGGGGCGCAGCGCGGACGTGTACGCGATCGGGGGCGGGCGCGTGTTACGCCGCTACCGGAGGGAGGCCGACACCGCGGGGGAGGCGGCGGTCATGGCGTACGTGGCCGGGCACGGCTATCCCGTTCCCGAGGTCTATCCCGATGAGGGCGACGCCACCGACCTGGTGATGGGGCGGCTGTCCGGGCCGACGATGTTGCGGGCCGTGGTCGACGGGGAGCTCACGCCCGAGGAGGCCGGTGCGATCCAGGCGCGGCTGCTGCGGCGGCTGCACGAGATCCCGGCCATGGAGTCGTCGGACCCCGCCGACCGGATCCTGCACCTGGACCTGCATCCGGACAACGTGATGCTGACGGCGAGCGGCCCGGTGGTGATCGACTGGTGCAACGCCGGAGAGGGGCCGCCCGCGCTGGACAACGCGATGTCGGCGCTGATCCTCGCGCAGGTGGCCGTGGACCCGGAGTTCGCGTTCGCGCCCACGGCGCGGTCGACGCTCGTCGCGCTGGCGGCCGAGCTGGGCGGCGACCTGGACGTGGGCGAGCCGCTCGACCGGGTCAAGGCGCGCCGCGATGAGGACCAGGGTCTCACCGAGCGCGAAGCGGGGCTGCTGGGCGAGGCGGTGGAGCTGGTCAGGCAGCTCCGGTGAGCCGGGTCGGCGCCAGGAAATGAGCGGAGGGTCACCGCCAGGCGGTGAGCCGGGCCGGGGTCAGCGTCAGGCGGCGAGCCAGGGCCCGGGTCAGCGCCAGGCGCCGGCGGCGGCGGCCTGCTCGGCGTAGGTCTCGAAGGACTTGGGCGAGCGGCCCGTCACCTGGCTCACCGTCTCCGCGACCGGCTGGTCGCCGAGGGCGCGCAGGGCCGCGAACGCCTTGGCCGCCTGGATCGACTCCCCGGAGAAGCCGTTGGCCGCGATGTAGTCCTCGTCGCCGCCCAGATAGCGCACCTCGCGCCCGGCCGCCCGGCCGACGATCCGCACGGCCTCCTCGAACGGCAGCGAGCGCGGCCCGGTGACCTCGTAGGAGCGCCCCTCGTGGCCCTTCCCCGTGAGGGCCGCCACGGCCACGGCCGCGATGTCGCCCGCGTCGACGAACGCCTGGCCCACGTCGCCGAGCGGCAGCATCAGCTCGCCCGCCATGATCGCCGGTCGGAAGAAGCCCTCGTCGAAGTTCTGGTCGAACCAGCTCGGCCGCAGGATCGTCCACGCGGCGCCGCAGCCGCGGACCGTGCGCTCGGCGGCCAGGAGGCGCTCGTCGCCCATGGTCTCGATGCTCCCGCTGGACAGCAGCACGATCCGCTCGACGCCCCGCTCCACGGCCAGGGACACGAACGCCGGATCGACCGGGGTGCCGTCGGGGGCCATCAGGTAGAGGGCCGACGCGCCGGTCACGGCGGCCTCCCACGTGTCGGGCGCGGACCAGTCGAACCTGGTCTCGCCGCTCCTGGAGGCGGCGCGCACGGGGTGGCCGGCAGCTCGCAGCAGGTCGGCCACGCGACGGCCGGTGGAGCCCGTGGCGCCGAGGACAAGGATCACCTGATCGGTCATGCCCCGAGTCAAGCAAAAGACACCGACAGAACCGGTCAAGGGCGCGGGAGGGCGCGGAGGCGGACCGACGCGGACCGAAGGGGGACGGACGCTGACGGACGGGGACGGACGGGGACTATTCGGTCCAGGCGGCCGTGGCGTCGAGGCGCTCGCGCCAGAGCTTCTCGCCGCCCCCGCCCGGCTCCCACCGGGCGCAGAAGTCGAGCAGGTCGCGGCAGCGCGCCACCATGGCCGCCTGGCGCTCCGGCCAGGCGGGGACGGGCTCGGCGTACGCGGTGAAGAAGTGCGACAGCAACGGCACGTGCTCGGGGTGGTGGCTGCGGACGATCCACTCCAGCCAGGCCAGGTCCTCGACCGGCCGGCCAGGGTGGGCCCACTCCCAGTCGAGGATCGCGATGGTCTCGAACGTGGCCGGGTTGAACAGCATGTTCTGCGGGCCGTAGTCGCCGTGCACGATGCCGAGCCGGTGGATGCGCGACAGCATGCGCCCGCACTCGGTGAACACCTCCACCGCCCGCCCCTCGTCCAGGAGGTCCTGGCCGTGGGAGCCGTCCACGAAACGGGTGGTCAGGCTGGTGGCGGTGACCTGGTGGACGCGGGGGACCGGGAGACGGCCGCGCAGGCGGCGCAGGTATCGGCTCTCCGTGCTCAGCCTGAACGCCGCCTCGGGACCCTGGTAGCACTTCACGACCAGGGCGCCGTCGCCGAATGTGCTGTTGGTGTACCCGTGCTTCACAAGGGTCGATTCTGGCGTACCCGGACCCCTCCCGGGCGCCTCGGCACGCCATCCGGACGGCTCCGATACACGATGTAAGGGCGGAACAAATAGCCCAACGGTGCGGAAAGCGCGTGCACCAAGCGGCTGAACGGGAAAAGCACGAACAGCATCATCCCGATGAGTGTGTGCACCTTGTAAAGATCGCTCGCGCGAGCCATCGCCTCGGCGTCCGGCTGCAGGACGAAGATCCCGCGGAACCAGGGCGCGACCGTGGTGCGATAGCTGACCTCGCTCGGTACGAACCCCGCCACCGTCGTCACCACGCCCGCGACGATGGACCCGGCCAGCACCAGGTACATCACCTTGTCGTTGACCGTGGTCGCCAGGAACACGGGGCCCTGGGTGCGGCGGCGGTAGATCAGCAGGCCCAGCGCCACCAGGGTGACCACGCCGGCCAGGCCGCCCCAGATGAGCGCGTTGAGGTGGTAGGCGTCGTTGGACACGCCGACGGCGTCGGTCCAGGCGATCGGGATGAGCAGGCCCGTCACGTGGCCGACGATCACGAACAGCAGGCCGTAGTGGAACAGCGGGCTGGCCACGCGCAGCAGCGGGCTCTCGTAGAGCTGGGAGGAGCGGGTGGTCCAGCCGAACTTGTCGTACTTGTAACGCCAGATCAGCCCGCCCACGAAGATCACCAGGGTGAGATACGGCGCGACCACCCACAGCGCGCTCTCGACCCAGGTCACAGGTAGCCTCCCACGCTCTCGGCCGGCGGCCCGGCGGCCGCCAGGCGGGCGGCCTTCGCCCGGTCCGCGGCGCTGATGGGCGGCAGGGCCGCGCACACCGTGCCGATCACGTGCCGGTACGGCGAGTCGCGCTCGGTCAGGGCGGTGAGCAGCAGTTCGAGCCCGGCCCGGTGCTCCACCAGCAGCTCGGCGCCCGAGGGGTCGACGGCGGCGAACTCCAGCAGCACCGGGAGGAAGTCCGGCAGCTCGTCGTCCATCAGCTCCCAGCCCGCCGCCCGGTAGCGGCTCTTCAGCGCGGCCAGCGACTCGCCGCGGCGGCGGGTGTCGCCGTCGGTGTAGTAGGTCAGGTAGAGGCAGCAGCGCCGCTGCAGGTCGAACGTGTCCACGTAGTGCGCGGCCAGCTCGCCGGGGCCCAGGCCGGAGACGAGCCCCAGGAACGTGCCGAAGTGCGGTTCGGCGGCCTCCTTGATGAGCGGCAGGCGCCGCCAGAAGCGCTCGTCGGGATAGGCGAGCAGGTGGGCGGCGGCCTGCCAGACGACGGCCTGGGTCATGACTTCTTCCTCCTTGGTGGGAACAGGCCCGCCGGGGTGCCGCGGCCGTCCCAGTTGAGCAGGTTCACCCGGTCGCGGGTGATCTCGTCGCTGGTCTGGCGCTCCTTCAGGCCGTGGAAGCTCTCGATCGAGACCGGGGCCGGCTTGCCGGACGCCTCGCCGAACGGGCCCTGCATGCCCGGCCCCCCGTCGTAGTCGAGGCTGCAGCCGCCCTCCTCCACGACACCCGGCGGGTTGCCGTAGGCGGTCGGGATCACGTAGCGCTCGTCGTACTTGGCCAGGGCCAGCAGGCGGTACATGGCGCGCAGCTCCTCCTCGGACAGGCCGGCGTCCGGCAGGACCGGTCGCTCGCCGAGGTTGACCGCCCGCATGTACGAGCGCATCGCGGCCAGGCGGCGCAGCGCGGCGGTCACGGGCGCGGGGTCCCCGGCGGTGAACAGCTCGGCCAGGTAGTCGATGGGGATGCGCAGCGACTCGATGGCGGCGAACAGGTTGTCCGCGTCCTCGCCGTCGTGGCCGGTGGTGGACAGGGCGTCCACGACGGGGGAGAGCGGCGGGACGTACCAGACCATGGGCAGCGTGCGGTATTCCGGGTGCAGCGGCAGCGCTATCCGGTACTTCTTGATCAGGTCGTAGACGGGCGACCTGCGGGCGGCCTCCAGCCAGTCGGCGGGCAGGCCGGCGGCCTCGGCCTCGGGGCCGTGCGGGTCGATGAAGAGGTCGAGCTGCGCCTCGTACAGGTCGTGCTCGTCGGTCACCGAGGCGGCCTCGGTGACCCGGTCGGCGTCGTACAGCAGGACGCCCAGGTAGCGCAGGCGGCCCACGCAGGTCTCCGAGCAGACCGTGGGCAGCCCCACTTCCACGCGCGGGTAGCAGAACGTGCACTTCTCGGCCTTGCCGGTTTTGTGGTTGAAGTACACCTTCTTGTACGGGCACCCCGTCACGCACATTCGCCAGCCCCGGCACCGGTCCTGGTCGACCAGCACGATGCCGTCCTCGGACCGCTTGTACAGCGCCCCGGACGGGCAGGAGGCCACGCACGACGGGTTGAGGCAGTGCTCGCAGATGCGCGGCAGGTAGAACATGTACGCCTGCTCGAAGTCCAACTTGACCTGGTCCGACACCTTCGCCAGCACCGGGTCGGGGCTCGGGTCGCCGCCCAGGTTGTCGTCCCAGTTGGAGCTCCAGCCGATCTTCACCGGCTCGCCGCTGATCAGGGACCGGGGCGGCGCCACGGGGACGTCGCCGGACAGCGGGGCCGTGGTGAGGTTCTCGTAGTCGTAGGTCCAGGGCTCGTAGTAGTCCTGGATGGAGGGCATCAGGGGGTTGGCGAAGATGCTCAGCAGCTTGCGCAGGCGGCCTCCCGCCCTCGGCTTCAGCGCGCCCCGGCGGGTCAGCTCCCAGCCGCCCCGCCAGCGCTCCTGGTCCTCGTAGCGCCGGGGATAGCCCTGGCCGGGGCGGGTCTCGACGTTGTTGAACCAGACGTACTCGACACCGGGCCGGTTGGTCCACGTCTGCTTGCAGGTGACCGAGCACGTGTGGCAGCCGATGCACTTGTCGAGGTTCATCACCATGGCGATCTGGGCCATCGGCTTCATCAGTACCGCACCTCCTGTGATCTGCGCCGGATGGTGGTGATCTCGTCGCGCTGGTTGCCCGTGGGACCCAGGTAGTTGAAGGCGTACGACAGCTGGGCGTGGCCGCCGATCATGTGGGTGGGCTTGATGAGAACCCTGGTCAGGGCGTTGTGGATGCCGCCCCTGAGACCCGTGGCCTCCGACTTCGGCACGTCGATCAGGCGGTCCTGGGCGTGGTGCATGTAGACGGTGCCCTTCGGCATGCGGTGCGAGACGACGGCCCTGGCCACGACCACGCCGTTGCGGTTGACCGCCTCCACCCAGTCGTTGTCCGCGATCCCCAGGCCGGTGGCGTCCTCGGTGGACATCCAGATCGTCGGGCCGCCTCTGGAGAGGGAGAGCATGAGGAGGTTGTCCTGGTACTCCGAGTGGATCGACCACTTGCTGTGCGGGGTCAGGTAGCGCAGGGTGCCGCTCTCGCCGTACAGCGCGGCCAGGTCCAGCGGGGGGCGGTAGACGGGGAGCGCCTCGCCGTACTCGTGGATCCACTCATGGTCGAGGAAGAAGTGCATGCGGCCGGTCAGCGTGTGCCAGGGCTTGCCGTGCTCGACGTTGATCGTGAACGGGGAGTAGCGGCGGTCGTGCGACTCCTTGCCCGACCATTCGGGGCTGGTGGCGACGTGGGTGGGCCTGGCCTGGGTGTCGCCGAAGACGATGCGGTGCCCCTCGTGCGCCAGACCGTCGAGGTTCGCACCCGTGCGCCGGGCGAGCTGCCGGAAGCCCTGCACGGCCAGCCGGCCGTTGCTCACCCCCGACAGCGCGAGGATCGTCTCGCACGCCTTGCTCTCGGTGTCGAGCTCCGGCCGGCCCTTGGCCGCGCCGCGCGGCACCAGGCCGCAGCACTCGCCCAGCCAGGTCACCTCCTCGTCGGGCAGGAACGTCACGCCCTTGACCGGGATGCCCAGCTTCTCCGTGAGCGGGCCCAGGGCGGCCAGCTTCTCCGCCGTCGCGCCGTAGTCGCGTTCGACCACCTTGAGGTCGGGGCCCCGGTCACCGGCGAGCTCGCCGGGGGTGTCGTGCTGGTGCGCGAGCGCCACCACGTCCCTGCGGACGCCCAGGTGCTTCTTGGCGAGGTCGCTGAAGGCGCGGGCGATGGCGTGGAAGGCGGCGAAGTCGGTCCTCGTCTCCCAGGGCGGGTTGATGGCCGGGTTGAAGGCGTGCACGAACGGGTGCATGTCCGTGGAGGACAGGTCGTACTTCTCGTACCAGGTGGCGGCGGGCAGCACGACGTCGGAGAAGACCGTGGAGCTGGTCATCCGGAAGTCCAGGGTCAGGAGGAGGTCCAGCTTGCCCACCGGCGCGTCGGGGTCGGGGTGCCGCAGGTTGGAGGCCGTGCCGAGGAGGTGGTGCAGGAAATACTCGTTGCCCTTGGCGGAGGAGCCCAGCAGGTTCGAGCGCCAGAGGGTCAGCACGCGGGGCCAGTTGCGCGGGTCGTCCGGGTCCTCCGCCGCGTGCCTGAGCCGGCCCGCCGCGAGCTCGGCCCGGGTGTACGCGACGGGGTCGTCGGCGTCGCCCAGCTCCAGGGGGTTGCGGTCGAAGGCGGGCGCCATCGGCATCCAGCCGTTGCGGATCGACTCCGTCACCAGGTCGGCCGTGTGCTTGCCCCGGAACGCGCCCCTGGCCAGGGGGCTGGTCAGCTCGCCGGCGTCGAAGTGGTCGTAGCGCCACTGGTCGGTGTGCAGGTACCAGTACATGGTCCCGGGGACCTGCCTCGGCGGCCGTGCCCAGTCGAGGGCACCCGCCAGCAGGGACCAGCCGGCCAGCGGGCGGCACTTCTCCTGGCCCACGTAATGGGCCCAGCCGCCGCCGTTGCGGCCCTGGCAGCCGGTCAGGACGAGGAGCGACAGGAAGGCCCGGTAGATCGTGTCGCCGTGGAACCACTGGGCGGCGCCGGCGCCCAGGATGATCATGCACCTGCCCCGGGTCGCCTCCGCCGTCCTGGCGAACTCCCTGACGATCTTCACCGCCCGTCCGGCCGGCACACCGGTGATGGGCTCCTGCCAGGCGGGCGTGTAGGGCTCCGCCGGGTCGTCGTAGCCGGCGGGCCAGGTGCCGGGCAGGCCGGGGCGGTGCACGCCGTACTGGGCCAGGAGGAGGTCGTAGACCGTCGTGACCGTCCGGCCGGCGATCCGGTGGACGGGGACGCCTCTGCGCACCGAATGGCCGCCGTCGAAGCGGGGGAGCAGGACCTCCGCCGCCTCGGCCCCGTAGAGGGTGAGCTTCGGGGGCGAGTCGAGGTTCAGGTTCCAGCGGCCCAGGCCGGAGTCCGTCCAGCGGAAGCCGGCCGAGCCGTTCGGGACCACGGGCTCGCCGGTCTCCGCCATGAGGACGGTCTTATACTCGGCCGCCTCCTCCTCCGAGCCCAGATCCCTGGCCGTGAGGAAGCTGCCGGGCACGTACGCGTCCCCGTGCCGCTCCAGCGTGACCAGGAACGGCAGGTCGGTGAAGCGCTTGACGTAGTCGGCGAAGTAGGGGGTCTCCCGGTCGACGAAGAACTCCTTCAGCAGCACGTGCCCCATCGCCATGGCCAGCGCCCCGTCCGTGCCGGGGCCCACGGAGAGGAACTCGTCGGCGAACTTGGCCGCGTCGCTGTAGTCGGGGGAGATCACCACGACCTTCTGGCCCCGGTAGCGGGCCTCGGCCATCCAGTGGGCGTCCGGGGTGCGGGTGACCGGGACGTTGGAGCCCCACATCATCAGGTACGCGGCGTCCCACCAGTCCGCCGACTCCGGCACGTCCGTCTGGTCGCCGAACACCTGCGGGGAGGCCACCGGGAGGTCGGCGTACCAGTCGTAGAAGGACAGCATCGTGCCGCCGATCAGGGACACGAACCTGGCGCCGGTGGCGTGGGAGACCATCGACATGGCCGGGATGGGGGAGAACCCGGCGATCCGGTCGGGGCCGTAGGTCCTGATGGTGTGGACGTGGGCGGCGGCGACCAGCTCGGTGGCCAGGTCCCAGCTGACGCGGACGAGGCCGCCGTGGCCTCTGGCGCTCTGGTACTTCGCCCTCTTGTCGGGATCTGTGGTGATCTCGGCCCAGGCGGCCACCGGGTCGCCGAGGCGTTCCTTCGCCTCCGCGTACATCTCGACCAGGACGCCCCGCGCGTACGGGTAGCGGATCCGGGTCGGCGAGTAGGTGTACCAGGAGAAGGCGGCGCCGCGCGGGCAGCCGCGCGGCTCGTACTCGGGACGGTCGGGGCCGACGCTCGGATAGTCGGTCTCCTGGGTCTCCCACGTGATGATGCCGTCCTTGACGTACACCTTCCACGAGCACGAGCCCGTGCAGTTCACGCCGTGCGTGGAGCGGACCACCTTGTCGTGGCTCCAGCGGTCACGGTAGAAGGCGTCGCCTTCCGTGCCGCCCTTCAGGAAAAGGGTGTGCAGGTCGCCGCTGGTCGTCGATCTGCGCAGGAAGCGGCCGGTCTTCAGCAGGACGTCCTCGGCGCTCATACCCCCACTTCATCACAGAAGGTGACCACCTGTTACACAGGGTGTATGTCTGAGCTTCGTAAAGGTCAGGTGCGGAACCTGGCTCTGGCCACGGCGGCGTTCGCCGTGACGTTCTGGGCCTGGAACCTCATCGGGCCCCTGTCAGGGAGCTACAGCAGGCAACTGGGCCTGTCGCCGACGCAGACATCGCTGCTGGTGGCGATCCCGGTGCTGGTCGGCTCGCTGGGGCGGATCCCGGTGGGGGTGCTGGCCGACAGGCTCGGCGGGCGGCGCATGTTCGCGATCATCTGTTTCGTGTCGATCGTGCCGGTCCTGTTCGTCGGCTGGTCGGACTCGTACGGCTGGCTGCTGTTCTGGGGGTTCCTGCTGGGCATCCCCGGCACGTCGTTCGCGATCGGGATCCCGTTCGTGAACGCCTGGTACGAGCCCGCCCGGCGGGGTTTCGCCACCGGCGTGTTCGGGGCGGGCATGGGCGGCACGGCGCTGTCGGCGTTCTTCACGCCGCGCGTGGTCGAGGAGTTCGGGCGGCCGGCCGCGCACATCCTCATGGCGGCGATGCTGGCGCTGATGGGTGTGATCATGATGGGCGGCAGCCGGGACTCGCCCGCCTGGTCGCCCGCGACCTCCCCCGCCCTGCCCAGGATGCGGGCGGCCACGAAGATCAAGGCGACCTGGCAGTGCGCCTTCCTGTACGCGGTGGCGTTCGGCGGGTTCGTGGCGTTCTCCACGTACCTGCCGACGCTGCTGCAGAACGTCTACCACTTCGTCCAGACCGACGCCGGGCTGCGCACGGCCGGGTTCTCGATCGCGGCCGTGCTGTCCAGGCCGCTCGGCGGCACGCTCTCCGACCGGATCGGGGCGGTCAGGGTGCTGCTGATCTCGTTCGGCGGCACCGTGCTGATGGCGCTCGTGCTGGCGTTCAAGCCGCCGGTCGAGGTGCCTGCCGGGGTGAGCTTCGTGCTCATGGCGTTCTTCCTGGGGCTGGGCACGGGCGGGGTGTTCGCGTTGGTGGCCCGGCTGGTCGAGGCGTCCAGGGTGGGGACGGTGGCCGGGCTGGTGGGGGCGGCCGGCGGGCTCGGGGGATACTTCCCGCCGCTGGTGATGGGGGCGGTGTACACGGCCACCGGGGCGTACACGATTGGTTACCTGTTGCTGGCGGTGACGGCGGCGGTGGCGCTGGTGTACACGCTGCGGGCATTTCGCACGCTGTAGGGGTGGCCCGTGTTCAGGGAAAATGGTTTGCCGGGCCGGGGGGTGCCTTGTCAAGGTTGTCAGGCTATGCGCTCCCTTCCTGAAGCCGATCCCGGCGTGCCCGACATACGCAGCCCTCTTCGTTTCCTGTGGTGGAACGCGGGGCGGCAGGCGTCATCCCTTCTCGCGGGCATCGGCTTCGCCACCCTGTGGTGGCTGGTGCAGGCCCTGATGCCGGCCGTGCTGGGGAAGGGCATCGAGGCCGTCACCGCCAAGGACACCGGGGCGCTGTGGCTGTGGGCGGCGATCCTGTTCGGGCTCGGCCTGATCCAGGCGTTCACCGGGGTCATGCGGCACCGGATGGCCGTCTACAACTGGCTGGCCGCCGCCTACCGCACCGTGCAGCTCACCGCCCGCCAGGCCACCAGGCTCGGCGCCACGCTGCCGAAACGGCTCTCGACCGGCGAGGTCGTCAGCGTCGGCAACTCCGACATCGCCCACATCGGCAGCTCCATGGACATCCTGCTGCGCGGCACCGGCGCGATCGTGGCCATCGTCACCGTCACCGTGATCCTCATCTCCACCTCGCTGCCGCTCGGACTGCTGGTGCTGTTCGGGGTGCCGCTCATGGCCCTCGCCGTCGGCCCGCTGCTGCGGCCGCTGCACGGACGGCAGCGCGCGCAGCGCGAGCTGTCCGGCGAGCTGTCCACCAGGGCCGCCGACATCGTGGCGGGTCTGCGGGTGCTGCGCGGGATCGGCGGGGAGCAGGTGTTCTCCGAGCGCTACCGTGAAGAGTCGCAGCGCGTGCGCCGGGCCGGGGTGCGGGTGGCCGGGGTCGAGTCGGTGCTCGAAGGCGCCCAGATCGTGCTGCCGGGGCTGCTCATCGCGATCGTCACCGGCGTCGGCGCCACCTTCGCCGTCGCCGGTGAGATCCCCACCGGGCAGCTCGTCGCCTTCTACCTGTACGCGGTGTTCCTCATCGGGCCCATGCGTACGCTCACCGAGGCCGCCGACAAGCTCACCAAGGGCCATGTCGCGGCCGGGCGGGTGATCCGGATCCTGTCCATCGAGCCCGAGATCACCGGCGGCACGGGGGGCAGCGAGGGCGGAGTGCTGCGCGACTCGTACAGCGGTGTCACGCTCCAACCCGGCTCGCTCACCGCCGTCGCCGCCGGCACTCCCGAGGAGGCCATCGCCATCGCCGACCGCCTCGGCCGCTACGCCGACGGCGACGTCACCTTCGGCGCCGAGGAGCTGCGTACGCTGCCGCTCGACCAGGTCCGCTCTCGGATCCTGGTCGCCGACAACGGCGCCCGGCTGTTCAACGGCCGGCTCCGCGACGAGCTGGACGTACGCGGGAAGGCCGACGGCGACCAGATCCGCGACGCCCTGCACGCCGCCTGCGCCACCGACATCGTCGAGGCCCTGCCCGAGGGGCTCGACGCCCAGGTGGCCGAGGCGGGGCGGGAGTTCTCCGGCGGGCAGCAGCAGCGGCTGCGCCTAGCCAGGGCGCTGCTGGCCGACCCGGAGGTGCTCATCCTGGTCGAGCCGACCAGCGCCGTCGACGCCCACAGCGAGGCCCGCATCGCCGAGCGGCTGGTCAAGGCCCGCGCCGGCCAGACCACCATGATCTGCACGACCAGCCCGTTGGTGCTCGATCGGGCCGAGCATGTGATCTATGTCGAGGGCGGGCGGGTGCTGGCGGAGGGGACTCATCGGCAGTTGCTGGACAGTTCGCCCGAATACGCGGCGACCGTGACGCGCGGGGAGGACTGACGTGATGACCCGCGCGGTGAGGACCGACCTGATGACCCGCGCCGCCCTCGCGGTGGGCGGTTCCGTCGTGACCCCTCACTTCCCTGGGGCGGGTTTCGTCGAGACCGCCACTGACTTCGCGGGGGCGGGTTTCTTCGCGACCGCCCCTGGCTTCCCGGCGGTGGGCTTCGTGGTGACCGCCTCTGACTGTTCGGCGGAGGACTGAGAGAGCCATGGCCCGTGAGATCCTGCCGGTCGCCGACCGGAAACAAGTGCGTGCCTACGCCAGACGGCTGACCCTGAAATATCCGCGCCGGCTCGCCTTCACCCTGCTCCTGCACGGCCTGGCCGCCGTCGCCGGGCTGGTCGTGCCGTGGCAGCTCGGCGAGCTGGTCCAGGACGTCCAGTACGGCGCCGAGGTCAACGTCGCCGTCGTGGCCGCCGCCATCGGCGGGTTCCTGCTGCTGCAGGGCGTCCTCATGCGGTACGCCGTGCTGGCCTCGGCCAGGCTGGGCGAGAAGGTGCTCGCCGAGCTGCGCGAGGAGTTCGTGGACCGGGTGCTCGGCCTGCCGCTGTCCACCGTCGAGCGGGCCGGGTCCGGTGACCTCATCACCAGGACCTCCCGCGACGTGGACGCGCTGTCGCGCACCGTGCGGCACGCCGTGCCCGAGACGCTGATCGCCATGGTCACCTTCGTGATCACGATCGGCGCGATGCTGCTGGTCAGCCCGCTGCTCATGCTGCCGATGCTGGCGGCGGGGCCGGTGATCTACATCTCCACCCGCAGGTACCTGCGACGGGCGCGCGACGGCTACCTCCGCGAGAACGCCGCCTACGCCGACGTGACCGAGGGCCTGGCCGAGACCGTCGAGGGCGCCCGGGCCGTGGAGGCGCTGGGGCTGCGGGAGCGGCGGTGGGCGCGTACGGACGGGGACATCGCCCGGTCGTTCGCGGCCGAGCGGTACACCCTCGGCCTCCGCACCCGGTGGTATCCCGCCGTCGAACTGGGCTACGTGATCCCGGTGGTGGCCGCGCTGCTGGTCGGCGGGCTGTTCTACGCCAGTGACTGGGTGACGCTCGCCCAGGTGGCCACCGCCACGCTCTATGCGCAGCAGCTCATCGACCCGCTGGACCGGTTCCTGATGTGGATCGACGAGTTGCAGGTGGGCGGGGCTTCGATGGCCCGGCTGCTGGGGGTGGCCAACGTACCCGACGATCGGGTGGCCTCTTCGGAGCGGCCCACCGGGGAACTGCTGGAGGCGTCCGGGGTCCGGTACGCGTACCGGGAGGGGCGGGACGTGCTGCACGGCGTGTCGCTGACCGTCCAGCCCGGTGAGCGGCTGGCCATGGTGGGGCCGTCGGGGGCCGGGAAGTCCACGCTGGGGCGGTTGCTGGCCGGGATCCACGGGCCGCGTACCGGGGCGGTGACCGTGGGCGGGGTGCCCCTGGTGGACCTGCCGCTGGACGACCTGCGCGGGCACGTCGCGCTGGTCACCCAGGAGCACCACGTGTTCAAGGGGTCGCTGCGGGACAACCTGCTGATCGCCCGTCCCGACGCCTCCGACACCGCCGTCCTGAAGGCGCTGGAGGCGGTGGACGCGCTGGACTGGGTGCGGGGGCTGCCCTCGGGGCTGGAGACCGAGGTGGGGTCGGGCGGGCTCGCGGTGTCGCCCGCGCAGGCCCAGCAACTCGCCCTCGCCCGCCTGGTGCTCGCCGACCCCCACACCCTGGTGCTCGACGAGGCCACCTCGCTCATCGACCCCCGGGCCGCCCGGCACCTGGAACGCTCACTGGCCGCCGTCCTGGAGGGCCGGACGGTGATCGCCATCGCGCACCGCCTGTACACGGCACACGACGCCGACCGGGTGGCCGTGGTGGAGGACGGGCGGATCACCGAGCTGGGGTCGCATGAGGACCTGGTGGCGGAGGGGGGCTCGTACGCGGCCCTCTGGGGCAGCTGGCACGGCACCCCAACCCCCACCCGCTCCTGACACCTCACCTCATCCGCTCCTGACCCACCCCCAACCACGCTCCTCACCCAGGGGTTGCGGCGGGGGTGGGTGGGCGTGGTCAGGCCACGGGGTGGGGGTTGGAGTGGTCAGGCCACGGGGTGGGATCGGGGGCGCTCGGGCCACGGGTGGGGAGGCAGCCCATTGGGGCGGAGCGGTCAGGCCACGGAGTGGGGTGGGGGCGGTCAGGCGACGGGTGGGGAGGCAGCCCATTGGGGCGGAGCGGTCAGGCCACGGAGTGGGGTGGGGGCGGTCAGGCGACGGGGTGCCACGTTGGGCCGTCGGCGGTAGTGTCCACGCGGCCGAACGCCACGTCGGCGAAGTGCACGCCGAAGCCGAGCGTGTTCGGTTCCTGCAGTTCCTGGACCAGCCGGCGCCGGTGCACGGCTGATTCGGCGGAGTCCAGGTCTGAGCCTGCCGACCACTCCGGGTGGCGGATCTGGACGGCGGAGTGGAGGGCGTCGCCGAACGCGATCAGGCGCCGGCCGCCGGACTCGATCGTGTAGCTCGCGTGACCGACCGTGTGGCCCGGGGTGAGCAGCAGGCGCACCCCCGGGAAGATCTCCTCGCCGTTCGTGACCGTGCGCGCCCGGGTCGCCAGCGTGGCGAGCATCTCCTCAGTCGTGCCGTGTGCGGTGCTCAAATGACGTTGTGACCATTCGGGCTCGGAGAACAGGTAGTCGGCCCCGGTGAAGGCGGGCCGGTCGCTGTCCGGTGCGGGGTGGTAGGCCCAGCCCAGGTGGTCGATGTGCAGGTGGGTGAAGGCCACTGCTTCGATGTCCTCCGGGCGGCGGCCAAGCTTGGCGAGGTTGTCCAGCAGGTCGCCCCCGCGCAGGGCGCCGATCAGCGGATTGCCTGGATCGTCGGGCAGCGACACGGGGCCCACACCGACGTCGATCATCAGGGCTCTCTCGCCGTGCTCGACGAGCAGCCCCCCGATCGTGGCCACCAGGTTTCCTCCGTCGTCGAGGAAGGCGGCGTTGTCCTCCCAGTCCCGCTCGGTCGCGGCGGGCAGCCACCCGTACGGCTTCAGCTTCACCACCCCATCGGGCACGTAGCTGAGCTTGAGGTCTCCCAGCTGGAGCGACCGGATGGGGGACGGGCGGTTGAGGCGCTCTTCGTAGGTGCTCATGCGAGGAACTTACAACTAGAACTATTCAAGCTGCAAATATGATGACTTGAGGTAATCTGACCGTATGACGTCGTCGTTCGAGGGTTCTCTTGCCGAAGCGGAGGCCCAGGCCATCGCCGAGCGGAACCTGTGTGGGCTGGTCAGCGCGTTGTCCAGACAGATCGAGGGACACGTCCGGGAACGGGCGGCGGCACTGGACCTGACCGCACCCCAGGCGACCGCGCTGCGCGAGCTCACCGGGCCGTTGACCATGCGCGACCTGGCCGATCGGATGGGATGCGAGCCGTCCAACGCCACGTTCGTGGTTGACCGGCTGGAGGAGCAGGGCATCGTCGAACGCCGGCCGCACCCGACCGACCGCCGGGCCAAGCAACTCGTCCTGACTCCCCAGGGTGTCGCGCTCCGCGAGCGGTTGATCGAGAAGCTCACGGAGGGCTCGCCGATGGCCGGGCTCACCCCGCAGGAGCAGACCACTCTGCAAGAGTTGCTCCAGCGCGCATTGCATTGAGGTGCTGTGGCCCGCCGCTGGTCCAAGGTCAGTCAGTCCTAGTATCGGCACGGTCCGCCGGTCCTAATACCGGCACGTCCTCTGTCAGTGCAGGTTTGGTGATGGTGGAGGTTCGGTGGTCCCTGCACTAGGGGTGTGGGTGTTGGTGGGCGATCTCCGAGCTCAGGATGGTGCCGGGGCGGAGCTGGCCGTTCCGGGACTGGTGGTGTGGGTGTTGGTGGGTCGGTTCCGGGACTGGTGGTGTGGGTCTTGGGGTCAGTGGGTGAGTCTGCGGGGGGTCAGCACGGGGTTTTTGGTTCTGGCAGGGTGCGGTCGGTGAAGTAGCGGTTGATGTGGTCGCGGGCGCAGGTGTTGACTCCGTAGAGGGTGTGTCCGGGGCCGTCGTGGTGGATGGTGACGCTGCCCGGCACCTGGGACAGCACGCGGGCCACCGCATCCGACTCGCCCCACGCGCCTACTCCGAGCAACGAAGGCAGGTTTTTGGGGAGGGCGGCGGGTGGGTTGGTTACCGGAACCGGCCAGCCGATGCAGTTGAGGGTCCCTACGGCGATGGTGTTGGCGGTGCCCGTGATGGGGGCGATCTTGCGTAGGCGGCTGATCAACGCGGTCATTTCCTTGCGGTTGGCGAAGCGGGGCCAGTCAGTGCATTCCGTGACGCCGGTGGCCTGGTCGGGGTAGCGGCCGCCACGAGCAGGGACGAAGTCGGAGGCGTCGCCCTTGCTTGCCTTGCGGATCGCGCCGGCCAACTTGGGCCAGGCCGGGGCGCCCTGGCGGGCGAGGGCCAGGGCGAAGGACTGGAGGTCGCGGGCCTTGTAGGCGACGTTTGCTGTTGTGGTGGGAATCGGGGTGCGGTCGGCCCGGGCGACGAGCGCACGCCAGAGTACGGGCACGTCCGCGCAGGCGTTGGAGGCGCACCAGGTGAAGAAGCGCCGCATCATCTGGTCGTTGATCTTGGCCGTCTCCTCCAGCTCGCGTCGCCAGTCGGTGGCGCTGTGGTTCCAGGTGCCGTCGAGCACCATCGTGCGGACCCGGTCAGGGAAGAGGCGGGCGTAGGCCTGGCCGTAGAAGCCGGCGTAGGAGGCGCCGTAGTAGTTGAGCTTGTCCTCGCCGAGGGCCTTCCTGATCGCCTCCATGTCCCTGGCCTGGTCGGCCGAGCTCATGTTGGCGAACAGCTCGGGGTCCTTGAGGCGGCAGGCTTCGGCGTAGCCTCGGTTGGCGTCGGACAGGCGGCCGAAGTCGGCGTCGTCCCTCGGGAAGTCGGCGATGGGGATGCGGGTCCAGGTGCACGGCAGGCCCGTGCTGAGACCTTGGAACTGCTCGCTGCCGTAGCCGCGGGTGTCCCACGTGATGAGGTCCATCTGCTTTCGGCGCAGATCGGCCCA
The DNA here is from genome assembly GCF_041950495.1 of Nonomuraea sp. MTCD27. Lineage (NCBI taxonomy): Bacteria > Bacillati > Actinomycetota > Actinomycetes > Streptosporangiales > Streptosporangiaceae > Nonomuraea > Nonomuraea sp. MTCD27. Next base: position 285,818 of record NZ_JBGNUW010000010.1, read on the forward strand.
CCAGGCGGAGAGGGATTGGGTCAGGGAGATGCCCGGGCCGCCGGGGCCGCCATAGGCCACCAGGACCGAGCCTGTTGAGGTACCGGTGGTCGCCTTCAGACGGCCCACCTTAAGGGTGATCTTGCGGCCGGTGGGTTTCTGCCAGTCCACGGGGACCTGGAGGTCGGCGCAGTCCATGCCGATCTTGTCGTTGGGGCATGGTTCCCATTTCAGGGTGGATGGCGAGAGCGTTGCAGGGCCTGTGGTTGCGGCTACGGCCGGCGCGGGGTTCAGGGCTGCTGCGCTGAGCAGGACCAAGACGATGGTGAGGGGCTTGGTGATGGTGAGGGGCTTCGGCATGGCGTTCACGATGCCGGAGCTGGTGGTGGGATCGCGTCGGACCTGGGTTTGGTTTTCGGGGGTGGCGGGTCGGACCAGGGGTTGACAGACCGTGGCTTGATGGTCGCGGGTGTTCGGTGGTGCCCGGGTGCTTGGCCAACGCCATGGGATGTCCGTCCCTGCGGGCGCGGCAGTGGGACCCAGGCGTCGGTGCGGGGTGGACGGGGCGGTGCGGGGAAGGCGGGGGTGCCGGTGGATGTCTCCGGCAAGCCCCGCCGCCCTCTGACGGCCGCGGGCTCAGCCCAGGGATCGCTTGAGGAAGTCCACCTGGAGCAGGAGCAGGTTCTCCGCCACGACCTCCTGCGGCGTCATGTGGGTTACGCCCGACAGCGGCAGCACGCTGTGCGCGCGCCCGGCCGCGAGGAGGGCCGAGGACAGGCGGAGCGTGTGGGCGGCCACGACGTTGTCGTCCGCCAGGCCGTGGATCAGCAGCAACGGGCGTTCGAGCTTGGCCGCGTCCGCGAACAGCGAGGACTTCTCATAGACCTCCGGCTGCTGGTCGGGGTGGCCGAGGTAGCGCTCCGTGTAGCAGGTGTCGTACAGGCGCCAGTCCGTCACCGGCGCGCCCGCCACCGCCGCGTGGAACACGTCGGGACGGCGCAGCACCGCGAGGGCGGCCAGGAAACCGCCGAACGACCAGCCGCGGATGGCCACCCGCGTCAGGTCGAGGTCGTCGGGATATTGCTCGGCCACCCCTTGCAGGGCGTCGATCTGGTCGTCGAGCGCGGGGGTCGCGAGGTCGTTGAGCACGGCGCGCTCGAAGTCGGTGCCCCGGCCGGGGGTGCCGCGGCCGTCGGCGACGATGACGGCGAAGCCCTGCTCGGCGAACCACTGGCTCTCCAGGAACGCGCCGCGCCGGTTGAGCACCCGCTGCGCGTGCGGCCCGCCGTACGGGTCCATCAGCACCGGCAGCCGGCCCGACCCCTGTTCGTACCAGGAAGGCAGCACCACGGCGGTGGCCAGCTCGCGGCGGCCGGAACGGCCGATCGAGACCCGCAGGTCGAGGCCGGGACGCTCGGCGAACGACGGGATCGGCACCGCCATGCCGTCACGTCGTACGACCGTGGTCGAGACGCCCTCGGCGTCGAGGCTCTGCTCGGTGAGCACGCCCACCCCGCCCGACATCCGCCCCGAGAACACCCCGGAACGGGTCGAGACAGGCAGCAGTGAATGCCCGTCCCAGGTCCACAGGTGGATCTCGGTCGGGTCGCCGCTCGCGCTGAACAGCACGCTGTCGTGGTCGACGTCGAGCACGGCCCGCACCTGCAGCGTCGGGGGCGTGACCGCGCGGTCGCCCACGAACAGCCGGTGACCGCCCTCGGAGTTGGCCACCCACACCAGCGAACCGTCGTCGAGGTGCGCGGGCACGCCGCCGGTGATGTCGACCCAGGCGGGGTCGGTGTCCTCGCGCACCAGCGTGGACGCGCCCGTCGCCGGATCGACCGTGAACAGCCGCATCGTCCGCTGGTCGCGGGTCAGCGTCACGATCGACAGCGCGTGGGAGTCCCAGGCCGCCGTGGCGAGGTATTCCTCGGAGTACGGCACCGCCACCCGCGACCCGTCGAGCCCCAGCACGAACAGCTCGGTGGCCGCGTTGGGAGTCCCGGCGGCCGGATAGCGCTGGGCCACGGGCGGACGGTCGGGGTTGGCCGGGTCGGCGATGTGCCACACGTGCACGGGGGCGTCGTCGGCGCGCTCGGCCAGGAGCGCGTCGCTCTCCGGCGCCCACCAGTAGCCGCGCATCCGGTCCATCTCCTCGGCGGCGATGAACTCGGCCAGCCCGTACGTCACCGTCTCCGACTCCGGCTCGGCCAGCGCACGATCCACGCCCGAGCCCAGGTCCTGGACGCGCAGGGCGCCACCCGTGACGTAGGCGACATGCCGCCCGTCGGGGGACAACCGGGGATCGATGACCGCACCCGGCGTGTCGAGCCTGCGCGCTTCCCCGCCCGCCAGGTCGATCACGTAGAGCCCGCCGGACAGGGCGAAACAGACCCTGGTCAGATCGGAGTCGGCGGCGAAGGCGACCACGCCGCCGGCCGCCTCGCGGCTGCGCTCGCGCCTGGCCCGCTCCTCCGGCGGCAGGTCCTCCTCGGAGGCGTGCAGCGTGCGCGGGTCGACGACCAGGCGCTCGACATGCGTCTCCGTGTCGAGCTCCCACAGGCAGGTCACCGGGTCGGTGCCCGACTTCGTCCGCAGGAACACCACCCGGCCGCCGTCCGGGGAGATCGTGAAGCCTCTGGGCACTCCCAGCGTGAACCGGCGGGTCCTGGCAGACAGTCGTGGGAAGCTCTCGCTCATGGCCTCAATCCTGCCATTGCTACGCTCGTGGGCATGACTGATCGACGGCTGCTGCTCGTGCACGCCCACCCGGACGACGAGTCGATCGGCACCGGCGCGACCATGGCGAAATACGTGGCGGAGGGCGCCCACGTCACGCTCGTGACCTGCACGCTGGGCGAGGAGGGGGAGATCATCCCCGGCGACCTCGCGCACCTGGCCGCCGACCAGGACGACGCCCTGGGCCCCTACCGGATCGGCGAGCTCGCCGCCGCCTGCCAGGCCCTCGGCGTCGAGGACCACCGCTTCCTGGGCGGCCCCGGCCGCTGGCGGGACTCCGGCATGATGGGGGTGGCCACCAACGAGCACCCGAAGGCGTTCTGGCGCGCCGACCTCGACGAGGCGGCGGGCGAGCTGGTCAAGGTCATCCGCGAGGTACGCCCGCAGGTCCTCGTCACGTACGACGACAACGGCTTCTACGGCCACCCCGACCACATCCAGGCGCACCGCGTTTCGCGCAGAGCGTTCGAGCTGGCCGCGAAACCGGACTTCGGCGAGGGCGAGCCCTGGCAGATCGCGAAGTTCTACCACACGGCGGTCGCCAGGTCCGTCATGCGGCGCGCGGCGGAGGCGCTGCTGGAGGCCGACGTCGACTTCATCACCGAGAACGTCGACGACGTGCAGTTCGGCAGCGAGGACGAGGACATCACCACCGAGATCGACGCCCGCCCCTGGATCGGGAACAAGCTGGAGGCCATGCGCGCGCACGCCACCCAGATCAGCGTGGAGGCGCCGTGGTTCGCGCTGTCCAACAACATCGGCCAGGAGGTGCTGGCCGTCGAGCACTACACGCTGGCCATCGGCGTGCCCGGCCCGCCGGTGCCCGGACCGCCCGTCGAGGCCGGGGGGCTCGGTGAGCCGCACAACCGCGAGAACGATCTCTTCGCGGGCATCCACTAATCTCGTACGACATGGAACATCGCAGCCAGGCCGAGTCGGCGCTGGCCGGGGCGGCGTACGGCATGCTGTTCGTCCTGGGCGTCGTCATGGGGATCGTGGGCGGGTTCACGCATCCCGTGTGGCAGCCCGGGCCGATCCCGGGCTCGGCGGTCGTCTGGGTGCTGGTGCTGTTCGGCGTGTGCCTGGGGGCGGGCAAGCTGATGCGCGCCCGGCTCGGGGCCATGGCGGCGGCGCTCGGGTGGCTGCTGGTGACGATGCCGTTCACGCTGGAGCTCCAGGCGGGGGACCTGGTGATCGCCCACGGCGCCGCCGGTTATGTCTACCTGTACGGAGGGTTGGTGGGCCTCGTCGTGGCCTATCTGCTTTCGCCCTCGTCAAGAGGTGGATCATGGCTCCTGCACGGGTACCCTCCGAAGAATCCGACGTAGCGGCATAAAGTAGCTAGGTGCATTCCATCGAGCGGCACGTGGACCCGGGAACATACCGCAAGGTCGTCGGCCGCTTCGCCACCGGAGTCGCGATCGTGACGACCAGGCTGGGCGACGTCGACCACGCGATGACGGTCAACTCCTTCACCTCCGTCTCCCTCGAACCGCTGCTCGTGCTGTTCTGCGCGGAGAAGCTGGCCCGGTTCCACGACGCGGTGCTGGAGGCCGGGGTGTGGGGGGTGTCGGTGCTGCCCGCCTCGATGGAGGACGCCTCGCGGTTCTTCGCCCATCGGGGGCGCCCCCTGAACGGGCAACTCGCCACGTGGGCGCACCATCGGGGTGAGTCGGGGGTGGCGCTGTTCGACGGGGCGATCGCCACCGTGGAGGCCGCGACGTCGGCGGTGCACGACGGTGGTGACCACTCGATCGTGGTGGGCGAGGTGACCGCGCTGGACATTCCGGCGGACGGGGCGCCGCTGCTCTATCACGAGGGCCGCTACAAGTCCCTCTGACCCGCGCCGGGCCACTGCGGCAGGACCCTCTTGGTCGCGCCGGGTCCGCCGGCCGCATGCCGGACCCTCTGGCTCGGTAGGGCCGCTGGAGGGCCGTCGGAGGGCCGTTCGAGGCTGTGCGGCAGGCGTGGATCGGGCCAGGCGCCTGGCCTGGCCCGATCAGCTGCCGTGTCCCGGGCTTACTGCGCGGGAGGGGTGACCGTTTCCGACGGTGTGGTCGTCGGGGTCTCGGTCGGCACGCTCGTGTCCGTCGGCGTCGGGGTCTCCGTGGGAAGTTCCGTGGGAGGCTCCTCGGACGGTGGCGGACAGGTGGGGATCTCCGTGGGGGTCACCGTGGGCGACACGGTGTCCGTCGGAGGGTCGGTGGGGGTGTCGGTCGGGGTTTCCGTCGGGGTGTCGGTCACGGTGCCCGTCGGCGTGGGCGTCGGGGTCTCCGTGACGGTGGGTGTCACGCTCTCGGTCGGGGAGACAGTCGGGGAAACGGTTTCGGTCGGCGACACGGTGCCGGTGGGTTCTTCGGACGGCGGGAGGGTGTCCGTCGGCTCCACGAAGGGCTGACAGGTGAACGTCTCCGTGACCGTCGGGCCGGGCTCAGTGACGGTGACCGTGGGACCTGGTTCGGTCACCGTGACCGTCTCTCGTACGGTGACGGTCGGCAGGGGCGCCATGGCGGCGGCGGCCTGCCCTCTCTTCTTGTACGTGCCCCAGCCCAGCCGGGCCGTCGTGCTTCCTTCGCCACCGAGCACCGTGAGCTCCACGCTCGCGGTCTTGCACGATCTCTTCTTGCACACCCTCTGCTTGACGTTGAAGAGGGCCGCTCCCTCGTAGGTGACGGAGACGTTCAGATAGGAAACGCCTCTTCTCTTGACCACCCGCGTCTCGGCGGTGTACTCCCCGTTCGTGGGGCTCGCCGTCGGCGTGGGGGTCTCGGTCGGGGACGGCGACGTCGTGGGGGGCGGCGACGTGGTCGGGTCGCCGGCTAACGCCACTCGCGCGTTGAGAGGAGTGTCAGTGAATCGTAGGGGATCGGTCGCTGACGTCTGGGTGATCGCGACTCCGCCGGCTCCTGCCAGTGCAACGGTGCCGAGCAGCGCGCCCAGGATGGAGAATCTCATAATCCTGCTCTTGTGGGAGATTTCAGGACGGGGATCATTATTCCGACTTGTCAAGATTGGTCAAGACTGAGACGCATGGACAGGCGCTTCTGGTTCCGGCGTGCGGCGAACTACATCAATCTTTCGACGCCGCTCGGTTTGCTGATCGCGATCGTCGGTGGCGCGACCAGGCAGCCCGGTCCGAACGGGCTCGTCCTGGCCTTCGGCTACCGCTACCGCTTCCCCGTCGCGGGGGCGTTCACGGTCGGGAACGTCGTCCTGACCAGGAGAGACTCGCTGGACGAGCAGCTCATCCGCCATGAGGGGCGACACGCCACGCAGTGGGCGTGGTGCGTCGGGCTGCCCATGTTGCCGCTCTATCTGGCGGCCATGCTCGCCTCGGTGATCGTCTGTGGCCATCAGGCTTCGTACAACGTCTTCGAGCGACTCGCGGGTCTGGATGACGGCGGCTATCCCCGGCAGCCGGTGTGGTGGCGGCGGCCGAGGAGCGATCGCTGACCAGCGGGCTGGATCCGGCCCAGGACGAGGGTGGCGATGGCCAGGCCCGAAATGGCGCCGGCGCAGAGGACCGAGGCGGTGGACGCGGACACGGGGGTGAGGCCGGCCACGGCGAGGGCCGAGACGGCCGTGGCTGAGGTCACGTAGGTCCACGTCGCCAGCCGCACCATCCGCAGCCGCTGGGGCTCTGAGAGCGACGTGTGGGCCAGGAGCCAGGCCAGGGCGGGTAGGAGCAGGACGCCGTGCATGAAGACCGCGTGCGCGGGCTTCAGCGCCACGGCCACCGTGTACGCGAGCCGCCGGTGGCCTGTCATGACCTCCACCACTCCCCGCGCGATCATGATGCCCCCGAAGGTCACGGCGACGAGGAGGGTGGCGAAACCCGCCCGCACGGCCGATCGCATGCTCGGCACGAGGCCCAGGCCGGGCTCGGACCGGGCGTCGAGTCGACTGTCGGACCAGCGGCCGGGGTTGGGGCGGACGTCGGGGTTGGCGGTGGGGTTGGCGGTGGGGTTGGGGCGGAAGGCGGCGATGGTCATGGTGACGGCGATGGCGATGAGGACGCCGCCGCCCGCCGCCAGGCTCCTCGCGACGGTCGTGTCGAAGGCGGTCTCCATGTTGAAGTGTGATGGCACGCCCCGCCACGCCTGGAGGGAGATCAGCGCCACCTCCACCGTCGAGGCCACCGCGAACGCGCCCACCAGCCACGCGCGGGCGCGCACCCGGACGAAGCCGGCGACCCAGGTCAGCGTCAGCACGCTCAGCCCGAACGAGACGCCGAACGTGAACGGCTTGCGCCACGACACCGCGCCCTCCCACGGCCCGCCGTCCACGACGAACACGCCCAGGTGAACGAGGCCCGCGAGCACCAGCAGGACTCCGACGGCATACCAGAGGCGATTCATGGCGCCATGCTGGCAGCCGGGCCGCGGCGGGCGCGTCGGACGAGGGTCTGGATCGCGGCTACAACTCTGGTCGTAGGTTGAGGAGCACCGGCCTGAGCCCGAGCGCCGACCCCGGGTCGTACCCGCAGGCAGACAGCCTGAAGGCGGGCGGTGACCCCGGTCGTACGGTCAGGGTGCCGGCCTGAGGGCGGGCGGTGACGCCGGTCGTACGGTCAGGGTGCCGGCCTGAGGGCGGGCGGTGACGCCGGTCGTACGGTCAGGGGGCCAGCCTGAGCGTGTGCACCGCCGCCTTCTTGACCGACTCCTCCTTCGAGTACATGGGCAGCAGCTCGCCCCTGGCCCAGACCTCCGCCTGGTCCCAGTAGTTGGCGTGGAAGGCATGCCCAGAGGCGCCCGTCAGGTTGATCCACCGCGACTTGTCCAGGTCCCCGAGATCGACGATCATGCGCATCGACGGCACGGCGGTGATCTCGTAGCCGGTCTGAACGTTCCAACCCGTGGCGTTCACGGCGTCCTTGCCACCGGGCACCGAGAGCGGCCCCCGGTTGAACAGCGCCTCGACCGGCTCGATGCCCGAGGTCCCGAGCGAGCCGTTGACCAGCTCCAACCGGTGCAGGTCACCCCAGCGCCACGCCTTGACGTCCTCGCCCAGCAGGTCGGCGACCTCCTGGTGCGCCGAGGCCATCGCCTGGCGCAGGATGTCGTCGCGGGTCTCCTTGAGGTTCGCGGTGGTGACGTCGTCCCAGAACGGGTCCTCCGGGGCCTCCAGCAGCCGCCTGACGACCTCGTACCAGCGGTCCCCGCCCGTGGGCCGGGCCGACTCCGGCAGGTCGTCGTTGAACGTCAGCACGAGCACCTGGCGCCAGACGGCGTTGAAGTACGCCGCCGCGGCCGAGCCCAGGTCCTGCCGCCGGTCCCACGTCTTCAGCAGCTGCCTGGCCTGCCCGGCGGGGCCCGCCAGGTCGACCCGCATCAGGGCCGGGACCAGCGTCTCCGCGAACCCGTTGTAGGTGTCCTGCTGGATCCGCGACATCGCGGCCGCGTCGATCGGGCCCTTCTTGATGGCTTCCTTGACGAGGGTGCGGATGCGCTCGGAGCGGTAGCCGTACGACCAGTCCTTGGTCAGCAGGGGCCGGTAGCGGTTCGGGTCGATGACGGCGTTGTTCGCCGTGACGATGAAGCCGTCGGCCGGATCCTCGACGGAGGGGAGCTGGTCGTACGGGATGGGCGCGGTCCGCCAGTCGTACTCGCCCGTCCAGCCGGGGACCGGGAAGGTACCGTCGCCGTTCACCCGTACGGGGATGCGCCCGGGAGCCTGGTAGCCGATCTTGCCGCTTGTGTCCGCGTAGATGAGGTTCTGCGAGGGGACCTCGAACAGCGCCGCGGCGGCCTTGAACTCCCCCCAGTCGCCCGCCCGGTTCAGCGCGAAGATGGCGTCGGCCGTCCGGCCGGGCGTCAGCGCCGTCCACTGCAGCGCCACCGCGTTGGCCTCGCCGCTGGGTCGTACGCTGCCGATCACCTCGTTGACCAGCGGCCCGTGCCGCGTGCTCTTGACCGTGATCGTGACCGGGGCGCCGCCCGCCACCTTGATCTGCTCCTGCCGGGTCTCCAGCGGGATCCGCTCGCCCCTGTACAGGTACGTGTCCCCCTCCACCTGCTCCAGGAAGAGGTCGGCCACGTCGGGCCCCAGGTTCGTGAACCCCCACGCGATCTTGTCCGTGTGCCCGATGATCACCCCGGGCACCCCGGAGAAGGTGAACCCGGTCACGTCGTACGGGCACTCCTCCGTGACCTTCCGGCAGTGCAGCCCCGCCTGGTACCAGACGGACGGCATCTGCGCCGACAGGTGCGGGTCGTTGGCCAGGAGCGGCTTGCCGCCCGCGGTGTACTCGCCGGAGATCACCCACGAGTTCGACCCGACGCCGTCGCGGTCGGCGGTGCTCATCGTGCTCGGCACGGCCGCCAGCGTCTTGGCGGCCTGGGCGAGTACCTGGTTCGCGGGAAGCCGGGGCTCGGCCCGCTGGTTGAAGCGGCCCTGGTCGAGAGTGCCCTCGTTGACGATCGGGAGGTGGCGGTCGAAGGGGTAGCCGGGGTAGAGCTGCTCGACCCGCTCCCTGGGCAGCTTGGTCAGCGCGAGGGCGCGGTCGATCTCGTCCTCCACGTTGGAGCGCAGGTCCCATGCCATGGCCTTCAGCCACGCCAGGGAGTCGACCGCGGTCCACTTCTCCGGCGTGCCGCCGCCGCCCTGGAGCTTCAGCACCGAGTATTCGAGGCTGCGGTCGGAGGCGTTCGGGTTGGCGCTGAGCCAGGCGTTCACACCCTTGGCGTACGCGTTCAGGTAGTCCTGGGTCTGCTTGGCCAGCTCGGGCAGCTCCTGCTCGGCCACCCTGCGCCAGCCCATGGTCCGCAGGGCCTTGTCGTTGTCCAGCGTGGCCTTGCCGAACAGCTCGGAGAGGCGTCCGGCGGTCGTGTGGCGGCGGAAGTCCATCTCGTAGAAGCGGTCCTGGGCGTGGACGAACCCCTGCGCCATGAACAGGTCCGCCGAGCTGTCGGCGTAGATGTGCGGAATTCCTGATTTATCACGATAAATCTCCACGCTCCCCGTCAGCCCGGGTAACCGCAGCGACCCGTCCATCTGAGGGAACGACTTCCGCACCGTGTACACGAGAACCCCGGCCAGCACGAGAGCCAGCGCGACCAAGACGGTCAACACCCGAGCGAACCACCGCAACGGCCACGGCATCCACGCATAGGGCCTCACCGCCACCTCCTTGTGCCGAACTGGCATCAAGTCTGGCAGTTCGCGATCACTGCTCGGTCCCGCTCAGACCCAGGTCTGACCCTCCGGCGTGTCCGACACCCGCACCCCCAGCTCGGCCAGCTCGTCCCGCAGCCGGTCCGCCGCCGCCCAGTCGTGCGCCTCCCGCGCCCGGGCCCGCGCCTCCAGCAGCTCCCCGGCCCCGGCCGGCAGCACCGGCGTCTTCCCGATCTCCGTGGACAGGTCGAGCCCGAGCACCTGGTCGAGGTGCAGGAACGTCTCGAACTTGGCCCCGGGCGCCACCGACTCGTCCCGCTCCAGCTCCCGCAGGATCCGCAGCGCCGCCGGGGTGTCCAGGTCGTCGTCGAAGGCCGCCTCCACCCGCTCGGCGTGGGCCTGGGACATGGGCGCGCTGACCGACTCCGACCATTCGGCCACCCGCGCCCGCCACCTGCGCACCGTGCGGTCGGCGGCGCGCAGCGTGTCCCACGTCAGGTTCAGCTGCTGGCGGTAGCGGTGCTCCAGGAACGCCATCCGCACGGCCAGCGGGTCGAGCCCGGCGTCGGCCACGTCGGACAGCAGCACCACGTTCCCCGTGGACTTGGCCATCTTGCGCCCGTCGAACAGCAGGTGCTCCCCGTGCACCCAGTGCCGCACCACCTCGTGCCCGGCCGCCGAGTCGGACTGGGCCCGCTCGTCCTCGTGGTGCGGGAAGCGCAGGTCGATCCCGCCGGTGTGGATGTCGAAGCGCGGGCCGAGGAAGCGCAGCGACATGGCCGAGCACTCCACGTGCCACCCGGGGAACCCCCGCCCCCACGGCGTCTCCCAGGTCAGCTCGCCCTCGCCGGGCTTCCACAGGGCCCAGTCGGCGTGGAAGCGCTTGCGCGGGTCGACGGCCTCGATGCGGTGGGCGGGCTTGAGCGCCTCGAGGCGGTTCCCGGAGATCTCGCCGTACGTCGGGAACGTGCGTACGTCGAAGAACACCGACCCGTCCGGCACCGTGTACGCGTGCCCCCGCTCGATCAGCTTGGCGATCAGTTCGATCATCAGGTCGACGGTCTCGCTGGCCCGCGGCGTGTGCTCGGGCGGCCGCAGGTTGAGCGTGGCGGCGTCGCTCGTGAAGGCGTCCTCGTAGAAGCGCGCCAGCTCCAGCGGCGAGCGCCCCTCGGCCCTGGCCTGCGCAAGGACCTTGTCCTCGCCCTCGTCGTCGGAGGAGTCGTCGACGAGATGGCCGACGTCGGTGATGTTCCGGCAGGCCAGGACCCGCACCCGCCGTCGCTCCAGGACCCGTCTGATCAGGTCGGACAGCAGGTAGGTGCGCAGGTTGCCCACGTGGGCGCGGCGATAGACCGTCGGCCCGCACGTGTACATCCGCAGCGCCCGCCCGGCGGCGATCTCCTCGACCTGCCGGGCACGCGTGTCGTAGATCCGCAACATCTCCCGAGCTTAGCCCGGCGTCATCCGCCCAGGAAACCGAGTATGTCCCGGTCACCGCGCTCGCGCAGCCTGCCGAGGATCTCCTCGCGGGTGGCCGTGTCGGGCAGCCCGATCCTGGCGCCGATCAGCCGCAGCCCCTCGATCTCCGAGCTGACGGGCGCGGTGTAGCCGAACAGGTAGAGCGCCCGGTTGATGGGTGGCATCCCGACGGGCGCGGCCGGCAGGTAGCGGGTCAGCAGCTCGCCGCCGTCCGACACGGTCAGGAAGACGTGGTCGCCCTCGTTCGCCTTGTAGTCCGCCAGCACGTTGCGGATCGACCCCATGGTGGGCTGGTTGTGCCAGCTGATCACCACGTCGCCGGAGGGCGCGGAGGCCGTGAGCTGCCCGCCGGGCGCCATCCCCAGGTACGCCGCGAACCCCGTCGGCAGCGGCGACCCGGAGCCGCGCAGGTGCTCGGCGTTCACGTCCACCCGGTGCCACCAGCGGCCGTCGCGGGAGCGGAAGCTGCGCCGGGTCTCCGAGACGTCCTTGCGCGGCTGGTACGGCTCCACCTCACCGCTCGGCGACGTGCCCGCCACCCGGATCCAGCCCCGCTGCGTGCGCTCGAACCCGGGCCCGCCGGAGTAGGCCCGGACCGAGCTCTCGCTCACGTCGTAGCGGGAGGTCAGGTTCGTCACGATCGTGCTCACCGACGCCTCGCCGCCGGCCCGCTCGATCTCCCTGGCGATCATCTCCCTGATCCCCAGGTACTCGTCGCCGCCCCACCTGGTCAGGCCGTACTTGTTGCGGTCGACCCGGCGGAAGCGCTCGTCGGCGGTCAGCTGGTTGCGGATGCCGACCAGGCTGTAGTCCTCGCCGATGCGCTCCTGGATCTCCTCGGGCGACAGCGGCGTGCCCGCCACCGCCAGCACCGCCTCGGCCTTCTCGTTGATGCTGCGCGGCCACGGCACCACGTGCTGGCCCAGCACGCGCAGCTGCGGCACGGCCAGGATCCACCGCTCGGCCACGTCCTCGCGCACGCCGAGCTGGGCCACCATGGCCACCGCCTCGCCGAGCGGGCGCGGCCCGTCGGAGAAGAGCTGGCGGGTCTTCTCCCTCAGCTCGTCGGCCCCGCCCGCCACGAGCCACCCGTCGGCCTGGTCGTAACCGGTCAGCAGCGTACGCACGAACCGCCACGCCGGGATCCCCAGCGTGCGCAGCTCGCCGCGGTGCCACGGCACGGCGGCCTGCAGGTCGTCGGCCGGCACCGCCGAGCCCAGCCGCCCGCGTAGCCACGTCACATGGGCCACCAGGCCGGCCGCCTCGGGCTTGCCGAGCCAGGCCTCCACGTGGTCGCGCAGGTCGCGCTCGATCTGCCTGATCCGCTCCCGCGTCACCGAGAACCGCTGGGCCAGCTCGTCCAGCGTGGCCCGCTGCGTCGCGTACAGCCGGTCGCGGGCGATGGCCCGCTGCCGGTCGTCCAATGCCCCGAACAGCTCGTCGATCAGCTCGGGCAGCGGCCGGTCCGGCCGGGACGGCGCGGGGACGGACTCGGGCACGGGCTCGAGCAGCCGTTCGAACACGCCGCTGAACAGCTTCTGCACCACGTCCTTGCCCAGGCTCTCCGGCGTCCGCTCGGACTCGGCGGGGTCGGAGAAACGCAGCAGCGGCAGGATGTCGCCGAGCATCAGATGTCCCCAGCAGGCCACGGCCAGTTCGGCCAGACGGCCTGCCACGGTCTGCGTCCCGACGATGGCACACGCGCGGTCGAGAGGGATCGCCTGCCACCAGGCCTCGGGCAGCTGGGGCTCCTCCACGATCGGCGCGATCTGACCAGGGGGGGTCCAGCGCAGGGGTGGCGCGAGGTCGCTCAGGCTGAGGTTCATTGAGGTCCAACCGGCAAAGGGAAGATATCCGCAGTTCAGACTATGTGATCAGAGGGGTAGAAACGGGCTGCCTCTTCCGGAATGGGAGATATAGAGCATCGAGCGGGCCCGGGTGCAGGCGACGAACAGTATGCTCCGTTCACGCTGCAGGGCACGAGCCCGGGCGTACGGTTCCTCCGGCGGCGGCTCGGGCACCACGCCCTCCGCCACGCCGATGAGCGCCACCCGCTCGAACTCGAGTCCCTTCAGCTGCTGGAAGGTCGACACCCGCACGTCCAGCCCGTCGAGCACCCGCTTGGCGTCGCGGACCAGCCGCTGGTTGCGGGCCCCGACCGCCATCTCGCCGGGGGCCACGCCGTCGGCCAGCCAGGCGTCGACGGTGGCGCGCAGCCCGGCCAGCTCCGCCTCCGCGGTGTCGTACGCCCTGACGACCGGCCGCTCGCCGTTGTGCGTCGCGCTGAAGCCGTACATGTCGGTGGCGCCCCTGACCAGGCCGGTCGAAGGGCCGCCGCCGCGCAGGCGGACGACGAAGGACAGCAGCTCCTGGGGCAGGCGGTAGGAGAGCCCGAGCGTGTGCTGATCGGCGGGGATGCCGACCGCGCCGAGCGCCACCCGGGTGTCGGTGACGCGCTGGTGCGGGTCGCCGACGACGAACAGGTCGTCGCGCGCTCGCGGCACCGCCGCGCGCAGCAGCCGCCACTGCGCCGGGCTGATGTCCTGCGCCTCGTCCACGACCACGTGACGGTACGGCTTGAGCCCCGGATCCACATCGTCGAGCAGGTCACCCGTCGAGATCGACAACAACCGGAGGGCGTCGTCCGTCAGCTGGGCCAGCGAGCGGGCCCCCGGGCCGACCAGCACCGGGCGGCGGCCCTCGGAGTCGGCCACGATCCGCAGGGCCAGGCGTTCGGCGTTGTCCACCTCGACCCGCTTGCGTACGACCTCGTCCTCGATCAGCAGGTCCAGCTTCGCCGACAGCTCCTCGGCCAGGCTCTGCGAGAACGTCACCAGCAGCACGGGCCCGGCGCCGCGCGCGGCCAGGTGGGCGGCCCGGTGCAGGGCGACGACGGTCTTGCCGGTGCCCGCGCCGCCCACGACCAGGACCGGCTGCTCGTACCTGGCGGCCCTGGCCAGCCGGTGCTGCGGCGGGTGCAGGAACGTGCACCAGTCCGGCGACCGCAGCACCCGGTCGAGCGCCACCTTGTCGGGGACGAACACCGCGCGGTCCGGGCTGCGCCGCAGCGCCGCGTACAGGTCCTCGGGGTCGATCGGGCCGGTCTCCTCGTCGGACGCGCGCCAGGCGTCCAGCTCCCGCCACGCCTCCGCCAGCGTGCCGCCGCGGGCCAGCACGGCCAGGGGGACGTACTGGGTCGGCGGGAGCAGCGGTTCGAGCGCGGCGACGTCGGCCTCGGTCGTGATCAGCCGGAACAGCGGCAGCGCGTGCCCGTCGAGGCCCAGCCCGAGCAGGTCGCCGTCGCAGATCGGGTCGAACAGCCGCGAGGGCCGCACCGACCTGCGTAATGCGGGCTCCACCCGCTCCAGGGCGGCGGCGTCCCACTCCTCGACGACGCCGATCGCGGGGTTGACGGCGTACCGGTGGCGGCGGGCGTACGACCAGGCCTCGGCGTCCGGCAGCACCGTGCGCAACCAGTACACGTCCCGCTGCCGCACCACCACCCCGCGGTGCCCGTCCGCCAGGCGCAGGGTCGCGACCCGCGGGTCCCTGGCGCCCCTGACCCGCTCGGGGTGCGGGGCGCCGGACACGTTCAGCAGGAACCGGCGCAGCGCGACCACGGCGTCCCTGCGCACCGGCTGGGCCAGTGCGCTGAGCTCCCTGGGGAACTCGGGGCCGATCGCGAGCCGCGGCACCGGCTCAGTCCAGCAGTTCGAGCAGGTCGCGGTCCCCGCGTTCGCGGAGCCTGTCGAGCAGTTCGGGCAGGGCGACCGGGCCTGTCATGCCGATCCTGGTGGCGATCACCCTCGCCGCCTGGTCCCGGGTGCCTCCCGGCGCCGTGTAGCCGACCAGGCGCAGCGCCTTGGTGATCTTCTCGGCTCCCTGGGCGGCGACCGGGAGGTGCCGGGCCCGCAGCACCCCCTCGTCCGACAGCGTCAGGAACAGGTGCCCGCCCTCCCTGGCGCCCACGTCCATGAGGAGGCGCTCGATGGACTCCAGCACCGGCCGGCCGTGCCAGGTCATCGTCAGCTCGCCCGCGGCGCTCCTGACCGTCCTGCTCTCGCCCGGCGACAGGCCCAGGTACGACGCGAACCCCGTCGGCAGCGCGCACTCGCCACCCGCCAGCTGCTCGGCCGTCACGTCGATGCGCAACCACCACCGGCCGTCGGGCTGCCGGAAGCAGCGCCTGGTCTGGGAGACGTCCTTGAGCGGCTGGTACGGCTGCTCCGGCTCGTGCGCCCCGCCGTTGGTCTCGCCGACGGGCGGGGCGACCGGGGTGAACGCCTGGAACTGCGGCGGGCCCGGGGGAGGCGGCGGCGGCAACTGCACCGGGCCGAACGCCGACTGCACCAGCTCCACCGGCGGCTGCGGTTGCGGCTGCGGCGGGAGCTGGACCGGGGGCAGCTGGACAGGCGGCGGGGACGGGGCCAGGGTCGCCAGCACGAACTGCCAGGCCGGGACCTCCAGCGCGCGGATCTCCACGTTGTGCCAGGCGGCCGCGCCGATCAGCTGCTCCTTGGGAGCCGTCGGGCCGAGGGTCCTGACCAGCTCGTCCAGATGCGCCCGGTACGGGGCCGCTTCCTCGCTGGCCAGCCAGTGGTCGAGACGGGTGCGCAGCTCGTTCTCGGTGGCGGCGATCTCGGCCGGGGGGACGGCGAAGAGCTTGGCCAGCTGGTCCACGGCGGAGGGCTCGTCGGTGAACACCCGATTCTGCGCCACGGCCCAGCTCTTGTCGTCGAGCCCGGCGAACGCGGCCTCGATGAGCTCGGGCAGCTCCTGCTCCTGCTCGTCGTGGTCAGGCTCCCGCTCGGCGGCCTCGTCCGCGTCCTCGGCCTCCTGGAATGCGGCCTCCTGGAATGCGGCTTCCTGGGGTGCGGATTCCTGGAGCGCCGCCTCCTGGAGCTCGGCGGCCTCCTGGGCGGCCGGCTCGGGGGCGGGCTCATCGGCGGCGTCCAGCACGGGCTCGGGCTCCGGCTCGGGCGCCTCGTCGGCCGTCGGTTCCGCATCGGCGTCCACGACCCGCTCGGCGCCCTCCGGCACCTCGCCGTGCGGCGCCGCGTCCTCGCCGGACGGCGTCTCCTCATGGGCGGGGACGTCCCCATGGGCGGGGACGTCCTCATGAGCCGCGGCGACCTCGTCCGGCTCGCCCTCCGGGGCGGTGTCGCGCTCCTCGGGGGCCTCAGCGGCGTGCTGCACGGCGAAGGACTCGAAGGCGGGCTCCTGGCCCGCGGCCCCGTGCTCCGGCGCCGCAGCGACCGGCTCAGCCTCCTCCGCGGGAGCCTCCTCCGCGGGAGCCTCCTGCGCGAGAGGCTCCTCCGCGGCGGGCTCCTCCGCGGGACCCTCGTGCGCGGAAGCCTCGTGCGCGACCGGCTCCTCGTCGAGGGGCTCGTGCGCCAGAGACTCGTGCGCGGAAGGCTCCTGCGCGGGGTACTCCTGGGGTTCCCGCTCGTGGACGGCCTGCTCCTCCACGGCCCGCTCG
Source organism: Nonomuraea sp. MTCD27 (assembly GCF_041950495.1). Taxonomy (NCBI): domain Bacteria; kingdom Bacillati; phylum Actinomycetota; class Actinomycetes; order Streptosporangiales; family Streptosporangiaceae; genus Nonomuraea; species Nonomuraea sp. MTCD27. The sequence goes on from NZ_JBGNUW010000010.1 coordinate 302,607, forward strand.
TGCGCGAAGGGCTCGTGGGCCAGCGGCGCCGGCGCGACGGCGGGCGCCTCGGCCTCCCGAACGACGGCGGGCGCCGCGGCCTCCGGCGTGACCGGGACGGGCGTGGCGACGTGCGGGCGCGCGTGCGCGTGCGGATGCTCGTGCGAGTGCGCGAGACGTACCAGGACGGCCGAGAACAGCGTGTTCAGCACCGGCCGCGCCTGGATGAAGGGCTGGTCCACCAGCTCCCGGCTGGTGAGCGCCAGCAGCCCGGCCCACGACCCCGCCCGGTCGAGCGCGATCGCGACGGCGGGCTCGTCGGCCTCGTCCGGGTCAAGGACGTGCAGTGCCGGCAGGACGTCGCCCACCGCGGCCGCGGGCCAGTGCTCCAGGGCGATCTCCGTCAGCAGCTCGCCCAGCGACTCGGGGCCGATCGCCGTCAGGACGAGCGGCATGGGCAGGCTGCGCCACCATGCGTCCGGCAGGTCCGGCTGCCCGGTGAGTAGCGTGATCGTCGACGCGTCGCTCCACCTCAACGGTGGTACGAGGTCGCTCAGGCAGAAGTTCATCCCGTTCCGTTCACCAGCCCCTCACGCCGCCGCAGCGGTGCAGCCATAATCTCGCCGCCCACGGAACAGACCATAGTCCGGCAAAACAGCCCTACGCATCATGCCCGACGCATCAACGCCGAACAGCGGCAAAGCGTAGACGCACGTAGTCGGCCATCCAGCCAGTCTCCCTGCGAAGTGCGGGCGCGGCCAGTTCGTTGACGCGGTGGAGCAGGGGCTCAACGATCTCCGGGGGGAGCCCTTCGAGCACCGATCCGGCGAACATGCGCACCCAGTCGGCGGCCCCGCCGGGGCACTCGTCCAGGGGGGTCGGCCGGTCGAAGTATTCGAGCAACCTGACCACGAACCCCTCCTGCTCGAGGCGGCGGGCGTACTCGGCAGGCGTGGGAAAGTACCACGGCAGCTCGGGTTCGCGCAGGCCGTATTCGCGCCAGGCGGTCAGCATCGCGGTGGTCAGCTCGGCGCAGTTCCCGGCCCCGCCCATCTCCGCGACGAAGCGCCCGCCAGGCGTGAGAGCCTCGCGGACGCTCGCGATCACGGCGCCGGGATCGCGGCTCATCCAGTGCAGCGCGGCGTTGGAGAAGACCGCGTCGTACGGGTTCACGACCGTGAAGTCGTGCCCGTCGCCGACGATGAAGTTCATGCCCGGGTACTGCGCGATCGCCTTCTCGATCATCGCGGCCGAGCCGTCGATGCCGAGGACGTCCGCGCCCCTGAAGGCGATCTGGGCGGTCAGCACCCCGGTGCCGCAGCCGAGGTCGAGCACGCGCTCGCCGGGTCGGGGGTCGAGCAGGTCGACCAGCGGCGCGCCCTGCGTGGAGACGTAGCCGAAACTGCTGTCGTAGGCGCGACTGTTCCACCGCTCCAAGCTCGGTGTGTCGTATCGCAAGACGATCAGCTCACATTCGATCAGACGTCGGGCCCCCGTGGCCGTGCTGTCTGTTCACTTTAGAGCCTGATCGTCCCTACGACATATCAAGTCACTTCGGACTCATCCCACGCTCTTGGCCCACTCCTTCCTGAGGTACGCCTTCGCCGCGTCTGCCTGCGGAATCGTCATGAGCACGGGAGGCCCGGGTGCCTTGGGCAGCTTCGCGGCCTGCTCGGCGTCGAGCGTGCCCTTCATGAGCATCGCCTCGCCGCGCGCCGGGCGGGTGTAGCCCTTCTGGAGCAGGTTCTGGCCCTCGTCGGAGAACAGGAACTCCTGCCAGAGCCGGGCCGCCGCCGGGTGCGGGGCGGCCTTGTTGATCGCCTGCACGTGATAGCCGCCGAGCGCCGAGTCCCGGGGGATCGTCACCTTCCAGGCGTCGGCCTGGTGCGCGCTGCGGGCGGCGTTCAGGTGATCCCAGGCCACGACCACGTTGGCCTTGGCCAGGTCGGTGAGCTGCCCGGCCTGCTTGAGCTTGGCGAACAGCGCCACACCCTGCTCCGGCTGCGGCACCCCCGAGCGCATGGAGGCCGCCATGACGCCCCCGAACGCCGCCGCCGAGCGCAGCGGGTCGCCGTCGAGCGCGACCTGGTAGCCGGGTTTGAGCAGGTCCGCGAAGGAGGCCGGCGGCTTGACCTTGCGCGGGTCGTACCCGATGGACATGTAGCCGCCGTAGGCGGCGTACCAGGCGCCGGACGGGTCCTTGACGTGGTCGGGCAGGTCCTGCCAGCCCTGCACCTTGTACCGGGCGAACCGGTCGGCGCCGGAGACGGCCATGTCCATGGTCAGGTCGAACACGTCGGGCTTGAGTTGCGCGGCGGCGTCCAGCTCCCGCTTGCTGCTGGCGCCGGGCTCCAGCTCGTTGACCTTGATCCCGTATTTGTCGGCGAAGGTGTCGATGATCTCGCCGTAGTTGGCCCATTCGCGGGGCAGGGCGATCACGTTGAGCTCGCCCTCCCGCTTGGCGGCCTCGGCGAGGCGGTCCATGGTGCCGAAGCCGGCCTTCAGCGAGCTCGCCTGGGCGTTGACCGGCGGCAGGTTCTTGGCCTCCGAGGTGCGGGAGTCCGTGGACGACGCGCCGCATCCGGCGCTGGCGAGGATGGCTGCTGCGGCGGCGCAGGTACGTACAGTCACAGAACGAATACTTACTGTTACATACGCCCAGGTCGAGGAGGCGCGGCCGGAACGACCTTGGCGGCCACGAGTGTCTCCTCGGGAATCTCCACCACGGTGCCATCTCTTTTGCGAACTTTGAGCACTCCGTCCGCCCAGGACACGAGGATTCCCACCGCGTCGCGAAACCCGCCGGGCACGCGTCTACGAGTAGTGATGCGTGCCCCTATATCCTTGCTTGTGATGGCGATGACGAGGCGTGCGGCCACGAGTTTGCCACCCTCCGTTTCGGCCAGCTGGCAAGCACGGCAATACTAGGGCCTAGCAAACCGCGGTCAGAGTCATGCCATGGTGCGGAGAAGAAGGAGCTCGAGGTGACCTACGTCATCGCGCAGCCTTGCGTGGACGTCCTGGACAAGGCGTGCATCGAGGAATGCCCCGTCGATTGCATCTACGAGGGCGAGCGCATGCTTTACATCCACCCCGACGAGTGCGTGGACTGCGGCGCGTGTGAGCCTGTGTGCCCCGTCGAGGCCATTTTCTACGAGGACGACCTTCCCGAGCAGTGGAAGGACTTCTACAAGGCGAACGTGGACTTCTTCGAGGACCTCGGCTCGCCCGGTGGCGCCTCGAAGGTCGGCAAGATCGACAAGGACCACCCGGTGGTGGCGGCGCTGCCACCGCAGGCCGAGGAGCACTAGAGGACTGGCGCCACTCCGTCCGTGCACGGGGGCATCCGGGTGGATGCGCCCCGTTCGCGCGGCGTGCCCACGCGCACCGGTACGGCACTGCGACACCCTGGAGAATCGTGAACAAGCTGCCTGACTTCCCCTGGGACCGGCTGGAGCCGTACAAAGCACGCGCGCTGGCACACCCCGACCGCATCGTCGACCTGTCGATCGGCACACCGGTCGACCCCGTGCCGCCGATCGTCCAGGACGCCCTCGTGCGGGCGGCCGACAGCCCCGGCTATCCCTTCACCCACGGCACCAAGGCGCTGCGCGAGGCCGCCGCCGGGTGGCTGAGCCGCAGGCACGGCGTCACGGTCGACCAGCAGGACGTGCTCCCGCTGATCGGCTCCAAGGAGTTCGTCGCCTGGCTGCCCACCTACCTGGGCGCCGGGCGGGTGGTCTTCCCCGAGCTGGCCTACCCCACCTACGACGTGGGCGCCCGGCTGGCCGGGGCGGTGGGCACGGCGTCGGACAGCACGCTCGCGCTCGGCCCCGAGCACGTCGACCTCATCTGGATCAACTCCCCGGGCAACCCCACGGGCCGGGTGCTGCCCCCCGAACACCTGCGCAAGGTCGTGGCCTGGGCCCGCGAACGCGGCACGGTCGTGGCCTCCGACGAGTGCTACATCGAGCTCGGCTGGGAAGAGGAGCCGATCTCGATCCTGCACCCCGACGTCTGCGGCGGCTCCCACGAGGGGCTGCTCGCGGTGCACTCGCTCTCCAAGCGCTCCAACCTGGCCGGCTACCGCGCCGGGTTCGTGACGGGCGACCCCGTCCTGGTCAAGCGGCTGCTGGAGACCCGCAAGCACGCGGGCATGATCATGCCCCAGCCCGTGCAGGCGGCGATGACCGCCGCGCTCGGCGACGACGAGCACGCCGACCGGCAGCGCGAGCTCTACTCCGCCCGCCGCGCCCTGCTGCGCCCGGCGCTGGAGAAGGCCGGGTGGAGCATCGACCACTCGACGGCCGGGCTCTACCTCTGGGCCTCGAACGGGCAGAGCGCCTGGGATCAGGTAGGCAAACTCTCCGAAATCGGCATTTTGGTCGCGCCGGGAGAGTTCTACGGATCAGCAGGTGGACGGCACATCCGCATCGCTGTTACCGCTACTGATGAGCGGATCGGTGCGGCGGTGCGCCGGCTCCAGTAGGATCGCCCGTCAAAGCCCGCCTTGCGGGCTCGATACGCATAAATCGATAAGGGCTTATGCCGAGGCAGACCGCGAGTGGAGCGAGCTGATCGATGAGCATGACCTCCATGGTCGTTCTCGGGCTGGGCATCGCCACCATCCTGCTGCTGCTGGGCGCCTTCTGGGCCACCCTGCGGCAGGACAGGAGGGGCCGCTCGGCCGCGCCGGCCGAGGTCGCTCCCATCGAGACCCCGCTGGCGGCGCCGGTCAGCGCCCCGGGCCAGGCCGGCACCGACTACACCGACCCGCGCACGATCCGGGTCGGCGACCGGATCGAGGTGCACGGGTCACCCGCGCGGGTGCTCGGTGCCATGTACGTCTCCTGGCAGGGTCAGCAGTGGACCGAATTCCTGCTCAGGGACGCCTCCCGGCGCTTCCAGTGGCTCTCGGTCGAGGTGCGCGACGGCAACCCGCCACACCTTGAGGTGCATCTCTGGACCGACGTGCCGACGCAGGGCATGGTGCCGGCCAAGAGCATGCTGATCATGGAGGGCGTGGAGTTCTTCCCCATCGAGCGGGGCACGGCCGCGTTCAGGAGCGAGGGCGACACGGGCAACCCCGACAGGGGGCTGCTGGACTTCGCCGACTACCGCGCCTCGGACGGGCGGCTGCTGTCCTTCGAACGCATCCAGGGCAGCGCCTGGACCGCCAGCTACGCCCAGCCCCTCCCGCCCGGCTCCATCTCCATCGTCCGCCGCGCGTCCTGAAGGGCCCCGTCAGGCCAGCTCCACCTGGCGGTTGTCGGCCTGGCCACCCTTCTGCCAACCTTCGAGCTCGACGTTGTTGGACCAGGTCGCCCCGCTGTACTGGACCCGGCTGAGCGCGTATTTCTCCGCGTGCGCCACCCACCAGGCCGCCACCAGCCACCCGCGCTTCGTCGTGGTGATCGCCGTGCTCCCCAGCGCCCTGGCGAGCTGCTTGCGCGCCTCGGCGGTCCGCGGCTGCGGCGCGGGGGTCTTGTCCGAGGGATAGAAGCAGTGCACGGACTGCGGCACCCGCCCGGTGAAGGCGGCCGCCAGGAGTTTCGCGTCCGACTCGTGCGGCGCGTACGCGTAGCCGCCCGCCGACCGCTGGACCGCCTGCGCCGCCTCGGCCAGCGGGATCTTCCGGTAGTTCTTGACCTTGACCAGCGCGGCGAAGAACTTGTTCGTGGCGTAGACCGGGTCCATGAGCTGCTTCTTGGTGCCCCAGCCCTGCGACTCCCGCTGCTGGAAGACCCCGACCGAGTCGCGGTCGCCGTAGCCGACGTTCTCCAGCTTCGACTCCTGCATCGCCGTCGCGTACGCGATCACCACGGCCCGCTCCGGCAGCTTGCGCCGCGCCGCGACGGCCGCGATGGTGGCCGCGATCTGCGCCTGATGCGGGAACAGGGACAGCACACCGTCGGGGGTCGTCACGCTGCAGTAGGCCTCGGGAACACGCAGCGGCGTCCTTTTCAGCAGCTGGTAGAGGCCCACGGAGACGCCGACGGCCAGCACGACGACGATGATCGCGATGGTGATGACTCCACGGGAGAAGCGCAGGTGCACCCTGAAAAACCTACCCGGCCGGATAAGCTCCGTGGCCATGAGTCACGTGAGCACCTCGTCACCGGTACCCTCCGTGGTGGACGAGTTGTGGGAGCGCCGCGCGGAGCTGTCACCGGCCGACGTCGAGGCCCGCCATCTGGTGGCCGGCGCGGTGGACCTGCTCGACAAGGGCGAGGCCAGGGCCGCCCGGCTGGTGGGCGGCGAGGTCGTCGTGGACGAGCGGGCCAAGCGGGCCATCCTCCTCAGCTTCCGGGTGCTCGGCATGGGCCGCTCCCAGGTGGGCGACTTCCACCACCACGACAGGCACCCGCTGAAGAGCACCTTCGACGGCGTGCGGGTGGTGCCGGGGGCGATCGCGCGCTGGGGCTCGTACCTGGCGCCGGGGGTGGTGCTGATGCCGTCGTTCACGAACATCGGCGCGTACGTGGACTCCGGCACGATGGTCGACACCTGGGCCACGGTCGGATCCTGCGCCCAGATCGGCAAGAACGTGCACCTGTCGGGCGGCGTGGGGATCGGCGGCGTGCTGGAGCCGCCCAACGCCGTGCCGGTCGTCGTCGAGGACGACGTGCTGATCGGCAGCCGGGCGATGATCGTCGAGGGTGCCCGGGTCGGCCAGGGAGCGGTCGTCGGGGCCGGCACGATCCTGTCCGCCTCGATCCCGGTCATCGACGCCGAGACAGGCGAGGAGCTGGCCCGCGGCCAGGTGCCCGCGTGGAGCGTGGCGGTGAGCGGCACGCGGCAGAAGGAGTTCCCCGGCGGCACGTTCGGCCTCCCGTGCGTGCTGGTGATCAAGCGCCTGGAGCCGGGGCGGCGGCATGACAAGGCGGCACTCAACGAGGTGCTGCGCGAACACGGAGTGAACACCTGATGCTTGACCTGACCCAGGACGTACGCGACCTGACCGCCGCCATCGTGGACATCGAGTCGGTGAGCGGGGGCGAGAAGGCGCTGGCCGACGAGGTCGAGCGGGCGCTGGCGGCGCTGCCGCACCTGAAGGTGACCAGATCGGGGGAGACGGTCGTCGCCCGCACCGAGCAGGGGCACTCCGAGCGCGTGCTGATCGCCGGGCACCTCGACACCGTCCCCGTCGCCGGCAACCTGCCCAGCCGGGTGGAGGGCGACCTGCTGTACGGCTGCGGCACCTCCGACATGAAGGCCGGCGTGGCGGTCGCGCTCAGGCTGGCGGCCACGGTGCCCGCGCCCAACAGGGACGTCACGTACGTCTTCTACGACTGCGAGGAGGTCGAGGCCGAGCGCAACGGCCTCACCCGGATCGCCAGGGACCACGCCGGCTGGCTGGCGGCCGACTTCGCGGTGCTGATGGAGCCCACCGACGGCGTGATCGAGGGCGGCTGCCAGGGCACGCTGCGGGCCGAGGTCACGGTGACCGGCAAGCGCGCCCACAGCGCCAGGTCGTGGTTCGGGGTCAACGCCATCCACGGGATCGAGCCGGTGCTGGCCCGGCTGAACGCCTACGAGCCGCGCCGGCCGGTGGTCGACGGGCTCGAATACCACGAGGGGCTGAACGCCGTCGGCGTGCGGGGCGGGGTGGCGGGCAACGTCATCCCCGATCTCTGCGTGGTGAGCGTCAACTACCGCTTCGCGCCCGACCAGTCGATCGAGGAGGCGGAGGAGCACGTACGCGAGGTGTTCGACGGGTTCGCCGTGAGCCTCGTGGACGCCGCGCCCGCGGCCCGGCCGGGGCTGACGCATCCGGTGGCGGCGGCCTTCACCGCCGCGGTCGGCGGCACACCGCGCGCCAAGCTGGGCTGGACGGACGTCGCCCGCTTCTCCGCGCTGGGGGTCCCCGCCGTCAACTACGGTCCCGGCGATCCGAATCTCGCGCACCAGCAGGGCGAGTACGTGTCGCTGCCGAAGATCGTGGACAGCGAGCGGGCGATGCTGGACTGGCTCACAATATGAAAGTGGCCTTCCTCGCCGGCCATTTGGCGGGGAAGACCACTTTCAGTCCCGAGCAGCACCCTCGCCGATTAGACGCGGGGGAGTCGAAATTCGGTTCCACGGTTCTTTCAAGATTTTTTAGATCCCTGTTCTGCCTGGGTAACCAGCGATTTCGCTCGCCGCGGGCAGTCTAGGAGCTCGACCGGGCCGGGGGACCGGCCATGTGCGAGAGAGGCTAGCGTGATCCGCATGAACCAGATACGCCGGGAACGCCGCCAGGGTCAGGCAGTCGTGCGTGGCAGCCTCGTCCCCACCTCCACCCACGACCAGCGCCTGCTGGCCCGCCAGGGTCCCTCCGACTGGGTGCACATGGACCCGTGGCGGGTGCTGCGCATCCAGGCGGAGTTCGTGGAGGGCTTCGGCCAGCTCGCCGAGCTGCCCCCGGCGGTCACCGTCTTCGGCTCGGCCCGCACCCCGTCCGACTCCGCCGAGTACGAGATGGGCCGCGGGCTCGGCCGGCGCCTGGCCGAGGCCGGCTACGCCGTGATCACGGGCGGCGGGCCCGGCGTCATGGAGTCGGCCAACCGGGGCGCGAGCGAGGTCGAGGGCGCGGTGTCGGTCGGGCTCGGCATCGAGCTGCCCTTCGAGCAGCGCATGAACGACTACGTCGACCTCGGCATCGAGTTCCGCTACTTCTTCGTGCGCAAGACGATGTTCGTCAAATACTCCTGCGGCTTCATCGCCCTGCCCGGCGGCTTCGGCACGCTCGACGAGCTGTTCGAGGCGCTCACGCTGGTGCAGACCCACAAGGTCACCTCCTTCCCCGTGGTGCTGATGGGCACGGAGTTCTGGGGCGGGCTGCTCGACTGGATCAAGGGCACGCTGCTGAGCACCGGGAAGATCGCCCCGCAGGACCTCGACCTGATCACCGTCACCGACGACGCCGACGAGGCCGTACGCATCATCGTCGACTCCGACCTGGCCCGCTCCAGGCAGCGCGAAGAGGAGCAGGAGGCCACCGCCGTCCAGACGGCGGAGCCCCAATAGGCTTTGCCGACGTGAATATCTGCGTGTTCTGCGCCTCGAGCCTCACCATCGACCGGAAATACATCGAGCTGGCCGCGAGCGTCGGCACCGAGCTCGCCAAGCGGGGCCACACCCTGGTGAGCGGCGGCGGCTCGGTCTCGTGCATGGGCGCCGTCACCTCGGCCGCCCGCGCCGCCGGCGGTCACACGGTCGGCGTGATCCCCCAGGTCCTGGTGGACATGGAAGTGGCCGACGAGGAGTCCGACGAGCTCGTCGTCACGGCCGACATGCGCGAGCGCAAGGGGATCATGGACGCCCGCTCCGACGCCTTCCTGGTGCTGCCGGGCGGCATCGGGACGCTGGAGGAGCTGTTCGAGATCTGGACGGCGCGGGTGCTCGGCATCCACGACCGCCCCTTGGTGCTGCTGGACCCCTGGGGCCTGTACGAGCCGCTCAGGAAGCTGGTCACGGGCATGTACGACGAGGGCTTCACCCGCCCCGACGTCTTCGACGCGATCTCCTGGACCTCGACCGTCGATGAGGCGTTCGCCCACCTCGAATCGCGGGCGCAGCCGGTGCGTCCCAGCGTCGCCGAGCTGGGCGAGGCCACCGGCTGACCTGCGCCGCGGCCGCGCCCGGAGAGGGTACGCGCGGAATGCGCTACTTGTGGTGGACCGCTCATCGCGGTCCGCCATGTGAGTACGATGCCAATGTGCTGGTCATACTCGCCATCGCCGCCCTCGCCATCCTGGCCTGCGTGGTCCTGGTCTCCCTGGGCAGGGGCGGTGAGCTGACCGAGTTCCCGCCCGACGTGCCGCCGCTCGACCTGCCCGAGGCCGGGCAGCTCACGGCGGTCGACTTCATGGCGCTCCAACTGCCGGTCAACCTGGTCGGCTACCACACGCAGAGCGTCGACGAGACCCTGCGCCGGGCCGCGGGCGCCATCAGCGCGCGCGACACCCGGATCGCGGTGCTGGAGCAGCGCGTCTCCGAGCTGCTGTCGAGCCGGCTGCACGCGCGCCAGGAGATCTACGCCGCGCCCGGGGCCGGGCCGCGCACCGAGCACGAGCCCGAGGCGCCGGCCGAGTCCCGCGAGCTGCCGGAGTCAGGCGACCCCGTGTCCGCCAGCGGGGCCTCGGTGTCCTGGGACGGCGGCGCGGAGATGAAGCACCCGCCGGAGGAGCCGGAGTGGCGCGTGCCCCAGCCCGACGCCGAGCAGCCCGCCGAGACCTCGGAGACCGCCGAGCTCTCGCAGGACGGGGACGGGGAAGGGAAGGCCGCCGGCGAGGCCGGGGAAGAGCCCGTACGCGCCAGCCTCGGCAAGGACGGGGACGATCGCGCGTGACCGAGCCGGTGATCCGCTGCGCCTGGGCGGGCATGGCCGACCCGATGTACATCGCCTACCACGACGATGAGTGGGGCCGCCCGCTCAGGGGTGACGACGAGGTCTTCGAGCGCGTGTCGCTGGAGGCGTTCCAGTCGGGCCTGTCGTGGCTGACGATCCTGCGCAAGCGGGAGAACTTCCGCGCCGCCCTCGACGGCTTCTCGATCCCCAAGGTCGCCGCGTACACCGAGCACGACGTGGAGCGTCTGCTCGGCGACGCCGGGATCGTCCGCAACCGCGCCAAGATCGAGGCGGCCGTGGCCAACGCCCGGGCCGCGCTCGACCTGTCCGGCGGCCTGTCCGACCTGGTGTGGCGACACGCCGACCCCGACGCGCCGGTGCCGAAGACGATGGCCGACGTGCCCGCCGTCACCCCCGGCTCGAAGGCGCTGGCCAAGGAGCTGAAGAAGCACGGCTTCAAGTTCGTCGGCCCGACCACGGCCTACGCGCTGATGCAGGCGATCGGCCTGGTCAACGACCATATCGAGGGTTGCCTGGCACGAACGAGGTGAGCTCCACGCTGTGGCTGCGCCCCAGCGACCCGCCGAGCTTGACCGTGACGACCGGCACCTTCCCCGTCCGCACCGACACCGTGTCGTCGGCCCGCGCCACCCAGCGCGCGCCGCGGCCGAGCGTGATCGTCACGACGTCCACCGTCCTGCTCGGATCGGCCACGGCCAGGATGAGCCGTTCGCGGGCCCGGCGCAGCAGCACCATGCACGGCGCGTCCACCTCGACGAGCCCGATGCCGCCCGCCGCCCAGAACGTGGCCCCGAACAGCCCGCGCGTCTCCACGGCCTGCAGCCGGTCCGTATTGGACAGCACCCGCACCGGACGGCTGCCCCGGAACGACCGCGTCCGCTCCCGCGTCGCGTTCGGCAGCAGCACGTAGCTGTAGCCGGCGTCCACGGGATCCACGCCGTGGTCGAACCAGAACGTCACGTAGGGCCGCGTGACGGGGTCGAAGGCGCCCGCGGTGTCGTCGCCCGTGTTGATGTCGCGCCACCGGCCCGTACGCGTCTCCACGAGCATCCTGGCCCCGTCGAACACGTAACCGCCCACCCCCGGCAGGTGCGCCCACCCGTCCCCCATGTACGGCCGCTCGGGTGTGGCCCGGTTGTCCACCACGGTCTCGATCGTGCGCCCGTCGGAGCCGGTGATGCCGCTGCCCAGCGCCACCACGGCCGAGTCCAGGCAGAACCACGACTTGCGGGCCCGCAGGCTGACGCCGTCGCCGACCAGCTCCATGGCGGCGACGCCGTACCGGCCCTCCAGCGCCACGCCGCCCGCCCACGCGTTGGCCGGCCGGTAGGCGCGGAAGCTGAGGTCCTCGCGCCGGCGCGTGTCCACCGTGGTCCCCGGCAGCCGGTACGGGTCCACCGTCGGCCAGAAGTCCTGCCCGTAGTGGCCCAGGTCGGAGCCGTAGAGACAGGTCATGCCGTCGCCGGTGTACCAGCCGTGCAGGTTCTCCCCGTTGATCGCCTCGTAGGCGGCGATCCGCTGCGAGGACAGGCTGATGGCCAGGGACCAGCCCGGCCGCCGGTGCACCACCCGGTCCATGCAGGGGAACACGAAGTGCCCGACGGGCCCGGGCGCGGCCTCCAGGGCCTTGTCGTCCAGCACCGCGACCGCCCGCCGGGTCTCCGGCACGTTCGCGTGGCCGAGGTAGGGCCGGGCCCTGCCGCGCTCGATCCAGCCCTTGGCCAGCTCCCTGAACCGGCTCCGGTACGGCTCCGGCGAGCTCTGCGCCAGCAGCAGCACGGCCCCGATCAGGCCGTGACCGGCCACGCTGTCGGAGAACGCCTGCCGGGTGGCGGCCCGCCCCCTGACGGTGTCCATGAGCAGCCCGTCGTGGACGAACGGCGCGAAGGAGCGCTCGACCGCGTCCAGCACCACCCGCCGCCCGGGATCGTCCACCTCCCACGGCGAGCCGTCCAGCAGCGCCAGGGTCTCGGCGACCGCGATGAGCAGGGACAGCCCGTAGGAGCCGGTGTAGGCGAGGTCGCCGTGCTGGATGAACGAGCCGTCGCGGTAGAAGCCGTCGCCGCAGTCGGCGTACCCGAACACGCTGTGCCGCCCGCCGTCCCGCACGTCGGACAGCCCGTCGCGGGCCAGGGCCAGCTTGCCCGCGCTGCGCCCGGCCACGCCGCGGAAGGCGACGATGGCCGCCTTGTCGGCCCGGTTGGCGCCGCTCTCGCTGGCGTCGGGCCAGCCGGCGCGGCGGTCGGCGTCGGGGCAGAACCGGTCGATCGCCCCCAGGTACGCCTCCAGCCTGCCCTCGTCGAGCCGGTCGCCGAGCAGGACGCACGTGCGGGCCAGCTCGGCGGGCGTGCCGATCTCCCAGAACCACCAGTTGCCGGTCTCGGGGAGCGCCGCGTTGTAGTGGCGCTCGTGGAGCACGTCGAGCGCCTCGACCACCTTCGCCACCACGGCGTCGTCGCCGTGCTGGGCCGTGCCGCCCGTGGCCCAGGCGGTGGCGATCAGGCGCAGGCGGCCGTAACTGCCGGTGACGTTGCCCGGCCGCCCTTCGAGCGGCAGATCCGGCCAGATCAGGCCGGGCACCATCTGGGCCAGCCACTCCGCGGCCCGTCCGCCCAGCGCGGCCAGCGGCCGGACGTAGACCGGGTCGGAGGCGTCGAACTCACCTCCGGTGAGCAGGGTCACGGCGGTCGCGCGGAGAGCCTCGAAGTCGTGCGGGGCGGGCGGGCGCGGGGCGTCGGATGGGCGCATGGCGCTAGCTTTACCCATACGGGTGTGATGGATCAGTTACTCAGCGTCGAAGGTTGGCAGTTCTTTCGCCAGGAACGCTCGGGTGGCGTTCTGGTGGTCATGGGTCGCGACGCATTCATCTTGTAGGTCGGCTTCGAGGGCCAGCGCGTCGGGCAGCGCGTGCGTCGCGGCGTAGGCCAGGGCCCGCTTGGTGGCCGCGTAGGCCAGGGTCGGGCCCTGCGCGAGACGTACGGCGAGGTCGTGGGCGGTCTTCAGCAGGTCGTCGGCGGGCACCACGCGCGTGACCAGGCCCAGCTCCAGGGCGCGGGCCGCGTCGAGCGGCTCGCCGAGCAGCATCAGCTCGGCGGCGCGGCCGTGCCCCACCAGGCGCTGCAGCGTCCACGACGCGCCCGAGTCGGGCGACAGGCCGATGCCGGCGAACGCCAGCGCGAACTTGGCCTTCTCCGAGGCCACCCGCAGGTCGCAGGCGAAGGCCAGGGACGCGCCCGCGCCCGCGGCCACGCCGTTGACCGCGGCCACCACCGGCTTGGCCATGGTGCTGATCAGCTCCACGATCGGGTTGTAGTGCTGGCGCACGGTGTTGGCCAGGCCGCGGCCCGCCTCCAGGTTCGCGGCGTGCTCGCGCAGGTCCTGGCCCGCGCAGAAGGCCCGGCCCGAGCCGGTGAGCAGGACGGCCCTGACCGAGCGGTCGGCCGCGGCCCGGCGCAGCGCGGCGTAGAGGGCCTCCTTGGTCTCGGCGGTCAGCGAATTCATCGCGTCGGGGCGGTCGAGGGTGATGGTGGCGACGGCGTCGGCCACGTCATAGCGGATCAAATCAACTCCCTGTCGACGAACGCGGCGGCTGCGGGCAGCAGCCGGGCTGCCTCCTGCTCGAAGTAGGCCCTGGCCTTCTCGCCCGGCCAGCCCGCGGGCAGCAGTTCGGGCGGCAGGCCGGGGTCGCGGAACAGGAAGTTGCGCCAGCCGTGCACCAGCCGGCTCCGCGTGGCGAACACCTGGTCGGCCGGGGCCGTCTCGGGCAGCGTGCTGATCAGCGTGACAGCCTCGGCGTGCCAGTGCTCGTACGCCTCGCCGATGGCGGTCAGATCCCATGCCCTGGCGACCAGCTCGCGCGGGTCGCCCTCCAGCGCCGCGTCGAACCTGTCGGCCCGCACGCCCTCGCTCTCCAGCAGGTTGTCCAGCTCGATCGAGGAGCGTGGACCGATCCAGGTGCTTTCGGACAACGACGCGTAGCCGAGAAATGTCAGATCGGCTCTGAGCCGCTCCCTGCGCGGCCGCTCCTTGACCGGCTCGAAGACGATCACGTGCCAGCGGCCGTGCCAGGTCAGCGTTCCGGCTCGGTAAATTCTCAGCGCGGCCTCATCCAGCCGCCTGACGCATTTCGGCGTCAGCCCGTAACCCGCTCCCTGAGGGAGTCTCACGGGTCGCAACCACCCCTGCCGCACCATGCGTGAAACCGCTGTCCTGACGGCCGGAGCGGCGATTTCGAGGGGCTTCATCAGGCGTACGAGAGAGGCGACGGACGCCTGTCCACCGCGCGAACGCAGGTGGTCTCCATAGAGATCGAACAGAGCGGCGCGAGCGTGCACGAAGTCCAGTTTGGACGTCATCGCACGCCTCGACAACGCATTCTGGGAGGAGATCGTTACCCATGAGGGCTCTCGATGCGGGAGAATAGGACATCACAGAAGACGTGAATGCGCCGACCACCCCCCACGGGAGGTCGGAAATCGCGGGCCGCGGGAGCCCAAGGCAGGAAGGGATGCACGCATGGCGGCGATGAAGCCGCGGACCGGCGATGGTCCGCTCGAGGTCACCAAGGAAGGGCGCGGCATTGTCATGCGGGTCCCCCTGGAGGGTGGCGGCCGGCTCGTCGTGGAGATCTCCGCCGACGAGGCAAAGGCGCTCGGCGAGGCGTTGAAGAACGTCGTCGGCTGAGAGCTCCCGAGACAACTTGATCCACGACCCTGGCGTAACCACGGCGCCAGGGTCGCTGACGTTTGAGGAGATGTTCCGTGCCCATTGAGACCACTGCGTCGGTGGTCGCCGAGGTTCCCGACGACGCCGAGCTGCTGGCCGTACCCTACGCCTCCGACCTCAGCCCCGCGGTCGATCTGCACCTGCCGGTGTCCGACCTGCTCGCGCACTACGAGGCCAAGGGGGAGGCGGGAGAGATCGTCGAGGTCCCGGTGGCGCGGGGCGGCGGCATCGGGCGGGTCCTGCTGTACGGGGTGGGCGACGGCTCGCCGCGTGCCCTGCGCAGGGCCGCCGCCGCGCTGACCCGACGGGCCAAGGGCCGGGACACGCTGACCGTGGCGGTGCCCGAGGGCGACGTCACCGCGTTCGCGGAGGCCGCCCTGCTGGCCGCGTACACGTTCCGGATCGGCGAGGCCGGCAAGAAGGCCGTGCGGGCGCTGGCGTTCGCCGGGGCGGACGAGGGGCAGGTGCGGCGGGCGGAGACCGTCGCGCACGCGGTGGCGCTCGCCCGCGACCTGGCCAACACGCCGTCCTCCGTCAAGGACCCGGCCTGGCTCGCCGAGCGCGCGGCCGAGGTCGGCCTGCCGGTGGAGGTCTGGGACGAGGAGCGGCTGCTGGCCGACGGGTTCGGCGGCATCCTCGCCGTCGGCAGGGGCTCGGCCAGCCCGCCGCGGCTCATCCAGCTCTCCTACACGCCCGCCGAGCCGGCCGACCGGCACGTGGTGCTGGTGGGCAAGGGCATCACGTTCGACTCGGGCGGGCTGTCGCTCAAGCCGACCGACAACATGAAGACCCAGAAGACCGACATGGCCGGCGGCGCGGTCGTCATCGCCGTGCTGGGCGCGCTGGCGGCGCTGGGCGCGCCCGTACGCGTCACCGGGCTGATCGCCGCCGCCGAGAACATGCCCTCGGGCACCTCCCAGCGGCCCAGCGACGTCATCAAGCACTACGGCGGGCGCACCGTCGAGGTGCTCAACACCGACGCCGAGGGGCGGCTCGTGCTGGCCGACGCGCTGGCCTACGCCGACGCCGTCCTCGACCCCGACGCCGTCGTGGACATCGCCACGCTCACCGGGGCCATCACGGTGGCGCTCGGCCGCAACGTCGGCGCCGTCTACTCCTCCGACGACGTGCTGGCCAAGCAGCTCGTGGAGGCGGGGCAGAGCGCCGACGACCGGCTGTGGCGGATGCCGCTGATCGAGGACTACACGCCCGCGCTGGAGTCGTCGATCGCCGACCTCGCCAACGTCGAGGCCGGGTCCAGGTTCGGGGCGGGGTCGATCACGGCGGCGTTGTTCCTGCGGGAGTTCGCCGGGGATCGGCCGTGGGCGCACCTCGACATCGCGGGCGTCGGGCGCAGCACCGTGGAGGAGGGCACGCTCAGCAAGGGAGCCACGGGGTTCGGCGTACGCGTGCTCCTGGAGTGGCTCACCCGCGGCTAGCCCCTGGGAGCTGGGCGCGCCCGCGTCCGGCTCCCCGCCGCTAGTCGGAGACCTTGATCGCGGCCAGCAGGCCGTCGCCGAGCGGCATGAGCACCGAGCGCAGCCGCTCGTCCGACTGCACCAGCTTGCCCACCTCGCGCAGCGCCACCGTGTCGGTGTCGCGCTGCGTGGGGTCGGCCACGCGGTGGTGCCACAACATGTTGTCGAAGGCCACGATGCCGCCCACGCGCAGCAGGCGGACTGCCTCGGCGAGGTAGTCGGCGTATTCCTGCTTCGCGCCGTCGGCGAAGACCATGTCGTAGCCGCCGTCGGACAGCCGCGGCAGCACGTCGAGCGCGCGGCCCGAGATGAGGCGCACCCGCCCGCCCGAGAAACCGGCCTCCGCGAACGCCTGTCTGGCCAGCCGCTGGTGCTCGGGCTCGACGTCGACGCTCGTCAGCGTGCCGTCCGCGCGCATGCCGCGCAGCAGCCACAGCCCCGAGACCCCGCAGCCCGTGCCGACCTCGACGACGGACTTGGCGTTGACGGCGGTGGCGAGGAAGCACAACGCCGCGCCGCCGCCGGGAAGGATGGGCGTGGCCCCCATCTCCAGCCCGCGCTGCCGCGCCGCGTGCAGGATCTCATCCTCGTGATGGAACTGCTCCGCATAGGCCAGAGTGGCCTCCACCGGAGTGGTCATCGGCCTCCTCCCCACACTTTCGTTCTGGTTGCTCGCACCAGTCGCAACACGTCATACACGCCATTGCCACCGATCGCAGCCTAGGGGAGACACGCCGGGACGGGAACTCAGGAGGGACCTAAGGCGTTGCAGGTTTAAACGGGCTTTGCCGGTCCGGAAGGCAGGCAGTGCGCACGAAGGGACGAAACCAGGCACTATGGCGGTAGCGGTGGTCCCAGAGAGAGGAGTTCTGGTGGACGAAAGCGACCACCAGACCGATACTCCGATGTCGTCCGACTGGACGCCTCCCACATGGGAGGAAGTGGTGCGGACACACTCCGCACGTGTGTATCGGCTGGCCTACCGGCTGACCGGCAATGTCCACGATGCCGAGGACCTGACCCAAGAGGTCTTCGTCCGGGTTTTCAGGTCGCTGTCGAGCTACACCCCCGGCACGTTCGAGGGGTGGCTGCACCGGATCACGACGAACCTGTTCCTCGACATGGCGCGGCGCAAGCAGCGCATCAGGTTCGAGGGACTCGCCGACGACGCCGCCGAGCGGCTTCGCGGCCGCGAGCCCTCTCCGGCGCAGGCGTTCGACGACGCCCACCTGGAGCCCGACATCCAAGCCGCCCTCGACGCACTCGCCCCCGAGTTCCGGGCCGCGATCGTGCTGTGTGACATCGAGGGCCTGTCTTACGAGGAGATCGCGGCCACGCTCGGCGTCAAGCTGGGTACGGTCCGAAGCCGTATTCACCGTGGCCGGGCGCAGTTGCGGGAGGCGCTCGACCACCGGGCCCCCCGTACTACCCAACTCCCCCCGACCGTGATCCGTGGGGAGGAAGTCTGATATGGCTCATCTTGGAGAACGTGTTTCCGCGCTCGTCGACGGAGAGCTCAACCACACCGAACGCGAGCGCGCGCTCGCCCATCTGACTTTCTGCGCTGACTGCAGGCGCGAGGTCGAGTCGGTGCGGGCGCTGAAGTCGCGCCTGCGCTCGCTCGACACACCGGCGATGCCGGCGGACCTGACGATGTCCCTGCTCCGGATGGCGGAGCCCGGGGGCCCGCTGCCGCCGAGGGAGCGCCCTTTCCCCACGCGCACGTTCGGGGGAGTGCCCATTCCTGGGCCGCACAGCATCGCTCCGCTGGACAACCGCCCGCGCAGGGACGCCATCGGTGGAGCCTCGGGCCCTGGTCGTGGCGCTAGGCGGCGGACGACGTACGTCGCGGTCGGGATGGTCTCCGCGGCCGTGGCGCTCGGCACCTTCTTCGCGGCGAGCGGCGTGGGGCAGAACAATCCGGCCCCACCGGTTGAACTGTTCCAGCAGCCGGCTCGTACTACGCCTACGAACGCGCCTTCGACCGCCACGCCTTGACCCCCCGGTATGCCGGAGACACTCGGTTGGCGTAGTCGGCGGCGCGCGGGGCATACGATCTGGGTTCGGGAATTGTTACAGACAAGTCCTGATAAAGCTTTATAGCCCTCGTATGCCGCAAGAGCGAGGATTGCGGTGGCCGAGCCAAGGAGTGGTGAGACTTAGATGACCGACGAGACGCGCCCCACCGAAGGACGCACGACGTCGGACTCCCCCGAGCCACAGGGGCGGCCGGACTTCCTGCCCGCGGACGGCGACCAGAACGGCATGCGGCCCGAGCCGCCCGCCTCGTTCGGCTCGTCGTGGGGCGACCCTTCGGGCCGGCCCGAGGTCTTCGGCACGCCGCCGTACGAGCCGCGTTCGTACGACTCCCCGAGCGGCCCTTCGTACGGAGCCCAGGACAACCCTGCCCAGACCGGCCCCCAATACGGCGCTCCCTCCTTCGGCTCGCCGGAGGCGGGGACCCGCTCCTACGACAGCCCGTCGTTCGGCCCCCCGGAAGGGGGCCCACGCTCCTTCGACAGCGGCCCGTCGTTCGGCCCGCCCGACACGGGGTCGCGGTCCCACAACAGCCCGTCGTTCGGTTCCTCCGACACGGGCCCGCGCTCGTACGACAGCGGCCCGTCGTTCGGCCCGCCCGACACTGGCACGCGTTCCTACGACAGCCCGTTCTTCGGCGCCCCGGACGGTGGGGCGCGCTCCTATGAGGGACCGCCGCTCGGCGGCTCCTCCGACGGGCCGTCGTTCGGCGCTCCGCCCTCCTACGGCGGCGGGACCCCGCCGCCACCGCCGCCGCGCCAGGCCCTCCCCATGGGCGCGGGCTGGGCGCCGCCGCCTCCGGGCGCGCAGGGCTCGGGCGCTCTGAGGCGCGGGCCCTCCATCGGGTTCCTGGTCGCCATGGCCGTGGTCATCGCCCTGGTGGCCTCGCTGCTCGGCAGCGTCGGCACCTACCTGCTGACGAAGCCGACGGGCAGCAACGACCCCTCCTACAGCCTTGGCCCGCTCCCGACCGGCGCCACCAACCGGGCACCCGACTCGGTGGCCGGCGTGGCCTCGCGGGTGCTGCCCAGCGTGGTCTCGCTGGAGGTGGGCAACGGCAGCAACACCGAGGGCGCGTCGGGCTCCGGGTTCCTGATCAAGAACGGCTACGTGGTCACCAACAACCACGTGGTCTCGCTGGCCGCCAAGGGCGGCGAGATCCGGATCATGTTCAACAACCGCAAGACCACCTCGGCGCGCATCGTCGGCCGTGACCCCGGCTCCGACCTGGCCGTGGTGAAGCCGGAGGAGACGTTCGGCACGCCGGAGATCACCCTCGGCAACTCCGACCAGGTCGTGGTCGGCGACCCCGTCATCGCCATCGGCTCCCCGCTGGGCCTGACCGGCACGGTGACGACCGGCATCGTCAGCTCGCTCAACCGCCCGGTCATCGCCGGCGACGACACCGGCACCAGCACCGAGGAGCCCGCCTACATCAGCGCCATCCAGACGGACGCCGCCATCAACCCGGGCAACTCCGGCGGGCCGCTGGTGAACGGCCGGGGCGAGGTCGTCGGGGTGAACTCGGCGATCGCCACGCTCGGGCGCTCGATGAGCAGCCAGAGCGGCAGCATCGGCCTGGGCTTCGCGATCCCCGTCAACCAGACGCGGCGGGTGGCCGAGGAGCTGATCACGACCGGCAAGGCGAAGCGGCCCAAGATCGGCATCGTCCTGGACAAGGACTACCGGGGGCAGGGCGTACGCATCGCCTCGGAGCCCGCCGGGGGGCAGCAGCCGGTGGACGCCAACGGGCCCGCCGGGAAGGCGGGGCTGAAGGCCGGTGACGTGATCCTGGAGATCGACGGGCTGGCGCTGCAGGACGGGAACGAGCTGATCGCCCTGATCCGCAGCAAGTCGCCGGGGGCCAAGATCACCATCAAGTACCAGCGGGCGGGGCAGGAGCGTACCGCCACGCTGGTGGTGGTCGCCGACGAGGAGCCGACGCCCACGCCGTCCTGACCGCACCGCCACGCTTTCCCACCGCGCCGCAGCAGGCATCCGCCTCCTGCGGCGCGGCCGTTTCTCGGGCGGAAGGCCGTTGCCGGGTGAGCTGAGCGGGGCGGGTGGGGGGTCGTTCCCGCCGGTGATATGACCTAGGGGAGACGACCGACCTACCCCCAGGAGCCCTTAGTCTGTGGATAGGCCGGGGTTGTCCTCGGAGAGGTTGGACTGCGGTAGGAGCTCACGGTGTTCGGACTCGGGTGGATGGAGATCGGAGCGCTGATCGTGATCGCGCTGCTCGTCTTCGGTCCGGAAAAACTGCCCCAGGCGGCCTCACAGGCGGGCAGGACGCTGCGCAACCTGCGCCGGATGGCCAACAACGCGCGCGACGACCTGCGCGCCGGTCTGGGGCCGGAGTTCCAGAACTTCGATCCCGCCGACCTCAACCCGCGCAACTTCGTGCGTAAGCATCTCCTCGACGACATCGAGGACGACTGGAACAACACCGACAAGTCGCGCGAGCTGGAACCCGCCACGACGGCTCCCTACGTGCCCGAGCCGGTCGATGAGCTCAATTATGGGGAATTGCCCCCGTACGACTCAGAAGCGACCTGAGAAGCCCCTCACGAACGCGAAAGGGCCCGCCCCCAAAGGGAGCGGGCCCGTTCGGTCTCAGCGGCGCGGTGCCAGGCCCAGCTGGAGGCCCTTCAGGCTGGAGGAGCGCTTGCTCAGGTCAGCCGCGATCTTGCGCAGTTCGGCGGCCGCCGGGGCGTCCGGCTCGGTCAGCACCAGCGGCTTGCCCTCGTCGCCGCCCTCGCGCAGCCGCAGGTCGATGGGCACCTGACCGAGCAGCGGCACCCGGGCGCCCAGCGTACGCGTCAGCGCGTCGGCCACCGTCTGTCCGCCGCCCTCGCCGAACACCGCGATGCGCTCGTCGCAGTGGGGGCAGGGCAGCCACGCCATGTTCTCGATGACGCCGGCGATCTGCTGGTGGGTCTGGGCCGCGATCGAGCCGGCCCGCTCGGCCACCTCGGCGGCGGCCATCTGCGGCGTCGTCACGACCAGGATCTCCGCCGACGGCAGCCGCTGGGCCACCGAGATGGCGATGTCGCCGGTGCCCGGAGGCAGGTCGAGCAGGAGGATGTCGAGGTCGCCCCAGTAGACGTCGGCGAGGAACTGGTGGAGCGCCCGGTCCAGCATCGGACCGCGCCACACCACCGGCGTGTTGCCCTCGGGCTTGAACATCCCGACCGAGATGACCTTGATGTCGTGGGCCACCGGCGGCATGATCATGTCCTCGACCTTGGTGGGCCGCTCGGCGGCGCCCAGCATGCGAGGAATGCTGTGACCGTAGATGTCGGCGTCGACGATGCCGACCTTGAGGCCGCTGGAGGCCATGGCGGCGGCGAGGTTGACCGTCACCGAGGACTTCCCGACGCCGCCCTTGCCGCTGGCCACCGCGAACACGCGGGTCAGCGAGCCCGGCTGGTTGAACGGGATCTCCTTCTCCGGCCCGCGGTCGCCCCGCAGCTTGGTCTGCAGCGTCTTGCGCTGCTCCGTGCTCATGACGTCAAGTTCGATCTTGACGCCCGTCACACCTTCGACCTTGGAGACGGCGTTCGTCACGTCGCGGGTGATGGTGTCCTTCATCGGGCAACCGGCCACGGTGAGGTAGACGCCAACGCGCACCGCCCCGTCGGGAGCGATCTCGATGCTCTTGACCATGTCGAGATCCGTGATCGGGCGACGGATCTCGGGGTCGATGACGGTGGACAGTGCCGCCGTCACCAGTTCCTGGGTTGGTGCCATCGAAGTCTCGGCACGAGGGAGTGCCGTCCCTCCTTTGTCGGTATATGTGTGACAGGCGCTGGGCGCCAGCGAGGATGCCCCTCCATGGTATGAACCGGAGCCCTCGCTGGGTTAATCCGCACTGTTAGATGTCTGTGCAACAACGTCTAAGGTTACTCCGTGACTCTTCTGGGCGACGAGGGCCTGACCGTAGAGGAACTGACGGTTTGGCGCATGTTGCAGCGTGCACAGGTGCGCATCACCCGCCACCTGGAGGCGGAGCTGCTCGTCGCCCACGAGCTGCCGCTGGCCTCGTACGAGGTGCTCATGCAGCTCGCGGAGGCCCCGGAGCGGCGGCTGCGCATGAACGACCTTGCCGCTCGCGTGCTGCTCTCCCGCAGCGGCCTGACCAGGCTCATCGACCGGCTGCAGCGAGATGGGCTGGTCACGCGGGAGGCCTGCGCCGACGACGCCCGCGGGCTCTACGCGGTGCTGAGCGATCTCGGGGCGGCGCGGCTGGCCGAGGCGACGCCGACCTACCTGCGCGGCATCAGGACCCAGTTCCTCGACCTGCTGGGGTCGGGGGAGATCGCCCAGGTGCGGGCGATGCTCGCCAGGCTCGACCTCACCGGCGCTCCTCAGGGGTGTTCCTGAGCTCCTCCAGCAGCTTGCCCAGCTCCGAGCGCAGGTAGTCGCGGGTGGCGACCTCGTTCAGCACCAGGCGCAGGCCCGCGATCTCGCGCGTCAGATATTCGATCTCGGCCTGGTTGCGCTCGGCGGTCTCGCGGTCCTGCTCGTACTGGATGCGGTCGCGGTCGTCCTGCCGGTTCTGGGCCAGCAGGATCAGCGGCGCGGCGTAGCTGGCCTGCAGGGACAGCATCAGCGTGAGGAAGATGAACGGGTAGGGGTCGAACTTGAGGTTGGCGGGCGCGAACACGTTCCAGATGCCCCAGACCGCCACGAACACGGTCATGTAGACGATGAACCGGGCGGTGCCGAGGAAGCGGGCGATCTGCTCGGAGAGGCGGCCGAACGCCTCCGGGTCGTAGTGCGGGCGCAGCGAGCGGCGCAGGGCCCGCGGCTGGTCGAGTCGGTCAGACGTCACGGTCGGCCCTCTCGCGCCAGTCCTCGGGCAGCATGTGGTCCAGCACGTCGTCCACCGTCACGGCGCCGACGAGCCGGCCCAGCTCGTCGACGACGGGGGCGGCGACGAGGTTGTAGTTGGCCAGGTAGTAGGTGACCTCGCGCAGCGTGAAGTCCGGCCTGATCGGGTCGATCGACGGGTCGATCACGCCGCCGAGCAGCGTGGACGGCGGCTCGCGCAGCAGCCGCTGGAAGTGCGAGACCCCCAGGTACGTGCCCGTCGGCGTCTCCGTCGGCGGCCTGGTGACGTAGACCTGGGCGGCCACGGCGGGCGTCAGGTCTCCCTGCCTGATGTGCGCCAGCGCCTCCGCCACCGTGGCGCTGGGCGGTAGGATCACCGGCTCGCTGGTCATCACGCCGCCCGCGCTGGTCTCCGGGTATGTCAGCAGCCGCCGCACCGGCTCGGCCTCACCGGGCTCCATCAGCGCCAGCAACTCGGCCGCCTTCTCCTCCGGCAGGTCGTTCAGCAGGTCGGCGGCGTCGTCGGGCCCCATCTCCTCCAGCACGTCGGCCGCGCGCTCGGGCTCCAGCGTGCCGAGGATCCCGATCTGGTCGTCGGGCGGCAGCTCCTCCAGCACGTCGGCCAGCCGGGTGTCGTTCAGCGCGCGGGCGATCTCGACCCGCCGCTTGCTGGGCAGGTCGTGCAGCGCGCTGGCCATGTCGGCGGCCCGCAGCGACTCGAACGCGGCGATCAGCCCGGCCGCCCCCTGGTCCTTCTGCAGCTTGTCGAAGCCCGACACCTCGCCCCAGTCGACGGTCCGCGGCTCGCGCCGCCGGCCCTTGTAGACGGCGACCTTGGTGATCTCCCAGGTGGACGGCTTGATCTCCGCCATGGCCACGTCGTAGACGGTCATGGGCTCGTCGCCGAGGCTCACGGTGAGGTCGAGCATCTCGCCGATGACCAGCGTCTCGGTGCCGCGCTGCTCGAACCTGCGCATGTTGAGCCGCCCGGTGAAGACCACGGACCCGGCCTCGATGCGGCGTACGCGGGTGATGGGCAGGAAGACGCGGCGGCGCGGTTGCACCTCCACGACGAAACCGTGGACGTTGGGCCGGCCGCCGATGCGCAGCCCCACCACGACGTCCCTGACGCGGCCGATCTGGTCGCCGGCCGGGTCGAAGACCGGTGTCCCCGCCAACCGGGCCACGAAGATCTGCACGTGGCCAGGCTAACAGTGCTGCCCCATTGCGCCAGGAACGCCGGACATGTCAGTATCAAACCTGCTTAACGGTAATTACTTGGCGGGGGTGTGCGGTGAGGTATGCGGGACTCGCGCTCGCGTTCGTGTCCTCGGTCTGTTTCGCGTTCTCGGGACCCATGGCGAAATACCTCATAGCCGCCGGGCTGGCGCCTATGGAGGCGGTGTGGACCCGGATGGCGGGGGCGGGCCTGCTGCTGGTGGCGGTGCTGGCCGTGGTGCGGCCGCGGGCGCTGCGGATCCCCAGTGCCAGGCTGCCGTTCTTCGCGCTGTACGCGGTCATGGCGGTGGCCGGCGTGCAGGCACTGTACTTCGTGGCGATCACGCGGCTGCCGGTGGGGGTCGCGTTGCTGCTGGAGTTCATGGCGCCGGTGATGGTGGTGGCCTGGGTGCGGTTCGTCCGCAAGCTCCGGCTGGCACGGGCCGCGTACGTCGGCGCGGTCGTCGCCGTCGTGGGCCTGGCGATCGTCGTGGAGGCGTGGCAGGGGCTGCGCCTGGACGCGCTGGGCCTGCTGCTCGGCCTGCTGGCCGGGGCGTGCTGCGCTGGATATTTCCTGATGAACGATAGCTTCGGCGACGACGTGGACCCGCTGGGCCTGATCGCCTGGGGGATGACCGGCGCGGCGGTCGTGCTGATCCCGTTCTCCCGCCCGTGGGACATCCCGTGGAGCGCCTTCACGGTCTCGGCCGCCCCGGAGGGCGGGGTGACGCTGCCGGTGCTGGCCGCGTACCTGTGGATGGTGCTGATCGCCACCGTGATCGCGTACATCCTGGGCGTCAACGCCGTGCGGCGGCTGTCGGCCGCGGTGGGCGCCACCGTCGCGTCCCTGGAGGTCATCGGCGGCGCCATCGTGGCCTGGGCCCTGGTCGGTGAGACGCTCGGCGCGTTCCAGATCGTGGGCGGCCTGATCGTGCTCTCCGGCGCGCTGCTCGCCCAGACCGCCACCTCGGCCTCTCAGCCGGAGCCCGTGCCGGACCTGGAGGCGGTCAGCGCTCGGGGGTGAGGCGCCAGACGGTGGACTCGCGGGCCCAGCGCTCGGGCAGGTGCTCGCTGTCGCGGGCGTTGAGCCGCTCCTTGGCCAGCACCGCCACGACGTCGGCCGCCGCGGCCTGGTCGACGGCCGCGACCGCGGCCTCGAACTCCACCAGCCGCGCGCCGTTGTCCTTGCTGCGGAGCGTGACGTGGACGCGGTCGAGGGCGTCGAGCCCCGGCAACTGCTGCTCCTCGCCCCCCGTCACCAGGTAGATGGCGCCGTCGTGCCAGGCGTGCCAGGCCAGGCGGGGGCGGTCGAGGGTGAGCCAGAGGATGCCGGACTTCTTGGCGCCCTCCTCGACGGCCGCGGTGTTGTCGCTCACGGATCCGACTGTAACCGTCGGGCTCCCGGGCCCGTTAGAGGAGCGGGCGACTTCACCCGGATGATCGCCGAGTAGCGTGTGCGCATGCGCTCACGACGTTCTGTGCTCGCCGTGCCGGGCAGCAACCCGCGGTTCCTGGAGAAGGCCCAGACCCTGCCCGTCGACGAGGTCTTCCTCGATCTGGAGGACTCCGTCGCGCCGCTGGCCAAGGAGGAGGCGCGGGCCAACATCGTCGCCGCGCTGCGGGAGGGCGACTGGTCCGGCAAGACGCGCGTGGTCAGGGTGAACGACCTGACGACGCAGTGGACCTACCGGGACGTGATCGAGGTCGTCGAAGGGGCGGGGGAGTTCCTCGACTGCGTCATGCTGCCCAAGGTGCAGGACCCCACCGAGGTCGTCTGGCTGGACACCCTGCTCACCCAGATCGAGAAGACCATGGGCTACGAAGTGGGCCGCATCGGCATCGAGGCGCAGATCGAGAACGCGCGTGGCCTGGTGAACGCCGACGCCATCGCCGGCTCCTCCGAGCGGCTGGAGACGCTCGTCTTCGGCCCGGCCGACTTCATGGCCTCGGTCAACATGCGTACGCTCGTCGTCGGCGAGCAGCCGCCCGGCTACGTCGAGGGCGACGCCTACCACTACATCCTCATGCGCCTGCTCATGGCCGCGCGGATGCACGACCTGCAGGTGATCGACGGGCCCTACCTGCAGATCAAGGACGTCGAAGGCTTCCGCCGGGTCGCGCGCAGGGCGGCGGCGCTGGGGTTCGACGGAAAGTGGGTGCTCCATCCCGGGCAGGTGGACGCGGCCAACGAGGTGTTCTCGCCGGAGCAGGAGGACTATGACCACGCCGAGCTCATCCTGGAGGCGTACGAGTACTACACCTCCGTGGAGAAGCGCGGCGCGGTCATGCTGGGTGACGAGATGATCGACGAGGCCTCGCGCAAGATGGCGCTCGTCGTGGCCGCCAAGGGGCGGGCGGCCGGGCTCACCCGGACGACGAGCTTCACACCTTGAACCCGACGGCGGTGAAGAACCAGAACGACGAGGTCAGCCAGAGGCCCACCAGCGCCGTGAACGCGAGCCCGCCGAGCACGGGCAGCGTCCAGCCGGGCGTGTTGCGCTTGGGCAGCGACAGCAGCTTCGCGGTGAACACGCCGTAGAAGAAGCAGCCGAGCAGCGAGTGCGCGAGCACGCGGGGCACGTCGTACTGCAGGCCGAGGGCGTACAGGCAGTGGAAGGCGACCGGGATCGTGAGCAGGAACGCCAGCCGGCCCGACCAGCGGTGCACCGCCGGCGGGATGGTGACCCCGAGCTTGCCCCACATCGACAGGGCCGAGACGACCTGCACGATCGCCAGCACGAACGCGCCCGTCGTCAGCCACACCTTCATCGGCAGCGCCGCGGAGAAGCCGGCCACGCCGACCGCGAATCCGGTCGGCGTGTGGGCCCGCCCGTACACGCCGAGCGCGAGCACCACGAGGCCGCCTGCCAGCAGCGGAACCAGTAACGGGGTCAGGCTGCGGGAGGGTTGCTGGTGGACGGCGGTCATTGCATCTCCTCGATGAAGCCGTCGACGTCCTCGGGGTAGACCGTGGTGTCGTCGACAGTCACTGGTGCGGTCGGCTGCTCGCTGTCGAGCCGCGGGATGTCGAGCTGCTCCTCTCCGGCGAAGGCGGCGCCGACCTGGTAGTAGCCGCCGTTCGGGTTCTTGATCATGATCCAGCCGGCGCGCAGCTTGGCGCCCCTGACCACGGCGGTGGCCCGGTACAGGCCCGACGGCTTGACCACCGTGGGCGCGACGAAGCTCCACTTCTTGCCGCCGACGGACACCGAGCCCTTGGCCTGGCCGCCGCCGAGTGCGGCCGAGATCTTGGAGCCGGCGTTGGCCACGCCCTTCAGTTGCAGCGTGCCCGCCGCCTCGTCGCCCTTGAACCAGGCCTCGGTCCTGCCGTCGCAGAAGTAGCCGACCGCCTTGCCGTTCCTGATCGAGATCGCGATGAGAGCGCCGTTGCCCTTCACCCGGCCGCCGTAGTCTGCCTTGGCGATCTTCTGCGCCTCCGTACGCGTCGGTGAGGGGGACGGTGCCGCGGAGTTCTGCTCGGTGGTGCCCTCCTCCACCGACGGCGCCTCCGCGGCGGTGTTGGCGGCCGGGTTCTCGGCCGCCGGTGTCGCGGTGATGCTGGCGACACCCAGCCCCACGGCGAGCACTGCTCCCGCCGCGAGGGTGATGAAAGGTCCCAGCCTTGACATGGACTGCTCCCAGGGTCGAAA
This sequence comes from Nonomuraea sp. MTCD27, assembly GCF_041950495.1. Lineage (NCBI taxonomy): Bacteria > Bacillati > Actinomycetota > Actinomycetes > Streptosporangiales > Streptosporangiaceae > Nonomuraea > Nonomuraea sp. MTCD27. Next base: position 330,881 of record NZ_JBGNUW010000010.1, read on the forward strand.
TGCTTACGCCTCCGAGCATCCGCCTAAAACGGCGGGCCGTCTGTGAACTAATGCGCACCAAGCGGACAGAATGGAGAGATGCAGGAGAATCCAGGGCCTCAATATCCGCCGTACGGCACCCAGGTGCCCGCTCATCCGTACGGGCAGCCGCCGTCCTGGTTCCTGCCGACTCCTCGTGGGGCTCGTTTCGACCACCTCGCCAGGAACGCCGCGGCCCGTCCGTGGCGCGCGATAGTGGGTACGCTCGTCGTCGGCGCCGGGTTCGTCATGATCGGCGTCGTGGTCGTCGTCGCGTTCGTGGTGCTGGCCGGGATCCTGGGCCTCCCCTCGCCGGTCGACGCGTCCGGGATGCCGGAGGGCACGCCTCTCGGGCTGGCCATGACCCTGCTGTCGATCGCGCCCGTGCTCCTGCTCGTGCTCGGCACGGCGGCGTTCGTCCAGCGGCGCCGGCCCGGGACGCTCTCGTCCGTGGCGGGCAGGTTGCGCTGGTCCTGGATGATGCGGTGCGTGGGGGTCGCGGTGCTGGCGCTGGCGCTCGGCCAGGGCGCGCAGTGGGTGGCGCTGAGCGTCTCGGGCCTGGACGCCGACATGTTCGGGTGGGCCGGGTGGCAGGTGTTCCTGCCGCTGCTCATCGTGATCGTGGTGCTGGTGCCGTTCCAGGCGGCGGCGGAGGAGTACGTCTTCCGCGGCTGGTTCATGCAGGCCGTCGGGGCGCACGTGCGCAATCCCGTCTGGGCCATCGTCATCGGGTCCGCGCTGTTCGCGTCGTTGCACGGCTATTCGTGGGCGGGGCTGCTGGACGTGTTCGCGTTCGGGGCCGTCATGGCCTGGCTGGCGGTGCGTACGGGCGGCCTGGAGGCCCCGATCGCCCTGCACGTGATCAACAACGTGGTGGCCTTCGGGGTGAGCTCCGCCGCCGGGAACCTCGACGACGCGCTGGATCAGGGGAAGGTGCCGGTGCCCTGGCAGGCGTTGACGGGAACCGTGGTGCAGCTCGGGGTGTATGCGTTTGGTGTGATGTATCTAGCCAAAAAGCGGGCAATTAGCACTATTTCGGAATAAATCAGGCGAGAGGTGCCGGGAATCTCGCTAGAGAGGTCTCGCTATTCCGGCTGAGTCATGCTGGTCTGGATGCTGTCGGCCGGCGCGGGTCCCTCCCGGACCCTCCTGGAACGGTCCGCGACCCGGCCGAGATCTACCTGTACGACTCGTTTGACTAGGAGGTACGGCGCGTGGCCTCCGGCCCCAGCGAACCGCCACGGCGACCGCCGGAAGACGACGACCCGCGTTCCGAGGGCGCTTCAGAACCACATCCTTCCGAAGAGCCCAGGATCAGCCATTCGCCGCCCGGCCCCACCGATGATCGGGCCAGAGGCTTACCGCTGACCTCACCCTGGGGGATGCCGCCGTTCGCCGCGCCCATACCCGAGGAGGAGCCGCAGGAGTGGCCCAAGGGGCGCCGGCCGTACAGCTCACCGACGGCCGAGCCCGAGGTGGAGCCGCGCCGCCGGCCTAGGCGCATCGTCAACCGGCCCGACAAGCTCGTCGCCGGCGCGCCCCTCTCCGCGGACCCCACCTCGGAGCCGCCCGCCTCCGAGACCATCCCTGGGCCCGCCCCCGAGCCCACCCCCGGGCCCGGCACCGAACCCGTTCCCGAGCCGGTCTCCGAGGCGCCTGAGCCCCACGTGGCCGCCTCCCAGGACATCGACCAGGAGCCCTCCGGGCAGGAGGAGACGGCGGACGAGCCGGAGGTGCGGCGCGTCGGGCGGCCCCCGGCGGGCCGTCCCACCCGGCCCGACCTGCTCGTCGCGACCGGCCCGCCGCGCCCCCAGGGGTCGAGCGGCCGCCACCACAGGGGCCCGGCCCCCGCCGCCGTACGCCGGTCCAGCCCCGTCCACCGGGGCAGCAGGGCCGTCCCGGTCGTCCTGACCGTGGCCGCGGCCGTCCTGGTGGCCACCGGCGTGCTCGTGTGGCAGTGGAGCGACGACGAGGCCCCGGGCCTGAGCCTGGCGGCGGGCACCGGCCGGTCGGGGGACGAGCTGTTCACCGTCCCCGCCGCGGGCGTCGGCGCCAACCAGAAGCTCAACGACATGACCTCGGTGGGCCGCGCGGTGGTCGCGGTCGGCAGCGACACGACCAGCCCGACCCCGCGCCCGCTCTTTCTGTTCTCCCCCGACGGGGGCAAGAACTGGCAGCTCGGCCAGGTGAACCGGGCCTCCACCCCCACGGTCCGGCGCGTGGTCGGCGGGAACGGCCGCTGGCTGGCCAGCGGCGGCGACGACGTCTCCGGCGAGCGCGGCCTGTGGACCAGCACCGACGGGTTCAGCTGGACGGCCGTGGAGGAGTCCGGGTCCGCCTTCAGGGCGGGTGACCACATCGACGACATCGCCAGGACGGGCTCCGGGTTCGTCGCCGTGGGACGTGCGACGGGCGCCGACGGCGGCTCCGGCCCCGCGGCCTGGCGCTCCGGCGACGGCGCCACCTGGGAGCGAATCGAGACGAGGGAGCTGGGAGTCCGGGAGATCAAGGCCGTGGTGGCCAAGGGCGACACGGTCGTGGCCATCGGAGTACCCGCGGACGGCGAGGGATCGCGGGTGCTGCGCTCGGCCGACGGCGGGCGCAACTGGCAGGCGACCGGCTTCCAGCTCCCCGAGGCGCTCGCCCCGCGTGCCGGGATGGTCGCCGTGCTGCCCAAGCGCTTCGTGCTGGTGCCGACGCGGCGGCGGACGGTCGAGGGCGACGTACGCGTCTACTGCTCCCCGACCGGGGCGCAGTGGTCGCAGTGCGGCTCCATCGGCGGCCTCGGCCCCGAGAGCCCCGGCGTGGAGTCGCTGATCTCCTACCCGACGGGCGTCGCGGCGATCGCGCAGTCCGTGATCGGCAAGTACGCGGTCCTGACCACCGCGAACGGGAGTGACTGGGCCAAGCGGACCGACCTCGGGGACCTGCGGGGGGCGACCCTGCGCGGCTTCACGATCTCCGGCGGCACCCTGTTCGCCGGCGGCGACCAGGCGGCCTCCGACGTCGACAACCAGCTCGTGCTCATGACCGCGCCCCCGCGCGGCTCCGTCTCCCGGGTGCCGCTCGGCGAGGTCGAGGGCCTGACCAGGATCGCCCGCGAGACGAACGCGCTGGCCGGCGCCGGCGGCCGGTACGTCGCCGTCGGTTCGGCCTCGGGCGACGCCGGCCTGTGGACGATCAAGAGCTGGCAGAGCTGGAAGTCCATGAGCCTGGGCGGCACCGGCAGGCAGACGCTGGAGGACGTGGCGCACGGCGGCCGCGGCTGGCTGGCGGTCGGTGGCACCGAGACGAACGTCGCCGTCGCCGACCCGCTCCTCGTCACCTCCGAGGACGGCGAGAGCTGGAGGAAGGTGAACGCCACCGGCGACCTGGCTCGCCGGCCCGACCAGCCCTACCTGCGGGCCCACGTGGTGACGGCCGGCAAGGAGGGCTATGTGGTGGCGGGCGAGACCAAGGACCAGTCGGGCACCCTCGGCGCCGCCATGTGGTTCACCCCCGACATGCGCAAGTACACCCGGTCGAAGAAGCTGCCGCAGGGCGGCTCGGGCGTGCGCGTCCACGACGCCATCGCCACCGGCGACGGGTACGTGGCGGTGGGCGGCTCCGGGAACGCCGACCAGGAGACCACCGTGGTCTGGCACTCGGAGGACGGCGTGAACTGGAGCGCGCGCGACCGCGTGTCCCCTCCGGGCGCGACGTCGGCCGGGCTCCGCCGGGTCACCACCTACCAGGGCAAGCTGGTGGCCATCGGCACGGCCCTGACGGGAGGGACGCGGCACGCGTTCGCCGCCGTCTCCGACGACGAGGGCCGGACCTGGCAGACGGCCTGGCTCCCGGCGGACCGGGCGGCCGCGGTGTACGACCTGGCGGCGGCGGAGGAGGGCCTCGTGGCCGTCGGCTGGCACGGCGTGCCCGGCGAGGGCGACAGCGCGGCCTGGACCTCGCAGGACGGGCTGTCGTGGAACCGCATCGGGCTCACCCAGGACCGCCTGGCGGGCCAGGGGACGCAGTGGTTGTCGGCGGTGGCCGTGGCGGGGTCGGAGGTCGTGGCGCTCGGCCGGTCCACGACGTACAGCGCCGACCACCTGATCCTGTGGACCTCCAGCCTGACGTCCAACCGATAGGCGGGGCGAGCTCCCGGCTCAGCTCGGCGGGAGCACGCCCCACGCCGTCAGCGACTCCAGGAGGCCCTCGGACAGCGGCAGCCGTACCAGGTCGGCGCGGTCGCACCAGCGCACGTCGGCGGCGTCGTCCCCGGCGGCGGGCACCCCTCCCGACACGGTGGCGAGGTAGTCGCGGATCACGTACGTGACCCCGCCCGGCTCCGGCCGGTCCACCGTGCCCGCCAGGCGGCCCACCTCGACCTCCAGCCCGGTCTCCTCCAGCACCTCACGGCACACGCCGGCCTCGTCGGTCTCCCCAGGCTCCAGCCGCCCCCCGGGAACGGACCACAGCCCCATGCCCGGCGGGTGGCCGCGCTTGATGAGAAGGAGCCGGTCAGAGGCGTCGAAAATGATCGCGCCGACACAATTTACGCGCACATGACCAAGATTACGACGGGATAACGGGTAGCGGTCTTGACGTGGCCGTGCCGGAGAAAGCACCGTGGGTAGTTGTGAGAGCGGCTCCAACCTGCCCACGGTGTTTTGGCCCGCTTCACGGGCCGAGCGCCTGGTCGAGTGCGTTTCGATGTGATGCGCACGGTGATGTCCTGCCGTATCAGCCTCCGTGGCCGCCGACCAGCACCGCGCTAGAGGCGATACGCAAGTCCTCCGTCGTGCCCGTGTGGCTGCCGTGGCCGTTGCCCGCCGGCTGGCTGGTGACCGGCTTCGGCGAGGTGGGCGACCAGCGCACCGGCGCCCGAGCGAGCCTGGTCGCGCTGACCGGGCCGTCGCTGATGGAAGGACCGGCCGATCTGATCATCATCGCCGAGGAGCCGGGAATCGGGCTCGGCGCGGCGTTCGCGGGGCTCGACGGGCCCGACCCCGGAGAGGGGTTCGACGCGGGACCGCCGAACGCCAAGATCACGGTCCTCGGCCATCCCACCGCCCTGTGGTGCGTGGACGGCGAGGACGACCGCGCCGTCTACGCGGGCGAGGCGCTGGGCAACTGGCTGTGGGCGATCGCCTGGCCGGCCGACGCGGGTTGCGTGATCGCGCTCGCCGAGCTGTCGCTGCTCGACGCCCGCGATCATGACCTGGATGTGCCGTTCGGGGCGTTCTCACCCAGACTTGAGGATTAGCACGCGCGTACGCGATTCGCGCTGTCATGCAGACGGGCTAGAGTTCGGAGGCGTGACAGCGCGTATCGAGCGAGTGGTGACCGAGGGAGTCGTCGACATCGACGGCACCGAGCACAAGGTCGAGAACAACACCTGGATCGTGGGTGACGACGACGAAGTGATCGTCATCGACGCGGCGCGTGACGCCGAGAAGATCCTTGAGCAGGTGGGCGAGCGGGAGGTGCTGGCCGTCATCTGCACGGCGGGCCTGCCCGACCACGTCGGGGCGGCCATCGAGGTGGCCAGCCGCGACGAGGCCGTGGTCGCCCTGCACCCCAAGGACAAGCCCCTGTGGCGGGAGACCTGGCGGGAGACCTGGCCCGACATCGACATGGAGGACGACGGCATCTTCGGTGTGGCCGACGTCCAGCTCGATGTCATGGAGACGCCCGGCGTCACGCCCGGCGGCGTGTCGCTCTACTGCGAGGCGCTCGGAGCGGTCTTCAGCGGCAAGGCCCTGCAGGCCGACGGCCCCGGCAAGATCGGCGGCGAATACCCGGCCCTGGCCGACCAGCTCACCTCGATCGGCGGGCGGCTGTTCACGCTGCCCGGCGACACGCGGGTGCTGGCCACCCACGGCGACGAGGTCACGATCGGCGACCTCGAGCCGCACTTCGACGACTGGGTGTCGGGCTCCCTGACCCGCGTCGAAACCGAAGGCGAGGACGACGGCCCGCTGACCGACGGCACCAGGATCTCCGGGATCAAGCTCGGCCCGGGCGACGAGTAGGGTGCGGCGCCTGGCGACCGGGCACGCCGGATGAGCGGCGTGCAGGGGCAGCTGCCGCTGGAGGGGATGCCGCGGCGGCTCTATTCGTGCACGCCGTCGCGGTTGAACACCTGGCTCGACTGCCGCCGCCGCTACCGGTTCACCTATCTGGACCGGCCGCAGCCGTCCAAGGGGCCCGCCTGGGCGCACAACAGCGTCGGGGCGAGCGTGCACAACGCGCTGGCGGGCTGGTGGCGGGAGCCGTACGAGCGGCGGACCCCGCTGACGGCGGCCATCCTGGTCACGAACGGGTGGATCACCGAGGGGTTCAGGGACGAGGAGCAGTCGGGGCGCTGGCTGGGCCGCGCCCGCGACCTCGTGTCCGGATATGTCGCGACCTTAGATCCGTCCGACGACCCGGTCGGCGTCGAGCGCACGGTCGCCACGCGGACCAAGGCCATCGCCGTGTCCGGCCGCATCGACCGGCTCGACCGGCGCGGTGACGAGCTGGTCGTGGTCGACTACAAGACCGGCCGCCGCCCGCTCACCCAGGACGACGCCCGATCCTCGCTCGCCCTGGCCATCTACGCGGTCGCAGCCTCGACGATGATGCGCACGCCGTGCCACACGGTCGAGCTCCACCACCTGCCCACCGGCGAGATCGTCGAGTGGCGGCACACCGACGAGTCCCTGGCCCGCCACCTCGGCCGCGCCGAGGAGCTGGCCGCGGAGGCCGCGGCGGCCGACGACCGCTACCGGGAGGTCGTGTCGCCTTCCGGGCAGCGCCGCCCCGCCGGGGACCGGCAGCCGGTCGGGCCCGCGTCGGTGCCGGACGAGATCGACGAGCTGTTCGCGCCCAGCCCCGGCCCCATCTGCTCCTGGTGCGACTTCCGCCGCCACTGCCCTCAGGGGCGGGCCGCGGGGCCCGACCGCCAACCTTGGGACGGCCTGGCCGAATAAAGGACGCCATGTGAGACGCGAAGGGCGATTACCGGCGGCAGTGGCGCTGGGCACGCTGTTCAACCCGCTGAACTCGTCGATGATCGCCGTCGCGCTCATTCATGTCGAGGCCGAGTTCCACGTCGGCATCGCGGCCGTCACCTGGCTGGCCGCCGGCTTCTACCTGGTCGGGATCCTGGCGCCGCCGCTGATGGGCACGCTGGGGGACCGGTTCGGGCCGCGGCTGGTGTTCTGCTGCGGGCTGGTGACGATGGCGGTCACCGGCGTGCTGGCCGCGCTGGCGCCGTCGTTCCCGGTGCTGCTGGGGGCGCGGCTGCTGCAGGCGTTCGGGAGTTGCGCGACGATGCCCGCGGGGATGTCGATCATCCAGGCCGCGATGCCGGGCGACGACGGCCGGCCGCCGCCGCGGGTGATCGCGACGATCTCGATGGTCCTCACCGCCAGCGCCGCCACCGGTCCGGTGCTCGGCGGGGTCCTGATCTCGTTGTGGGGATGGCGGGCGATCTTCCTGGTCAACGTGCCGCTCGCGGTGGTCGCGCTGGTCGCGGCCCTGCGGTGGCTGCCCCGGGTACGCGTGGACGGAGCCCGCGAGGCGACGCTGCTGCCCCGGCTGAGCCCCGGCCTGCTGGCCACCTGTGGCCAGTTCGCGCTCACCAACGTGGCCTTCTACGTCGCCTTCTTCGCGGTCCCGCTGTGGGCCCAGAGCACGGCCGGCGTGCCCGCCCACCTCGCGGGGCTGCTCGTGCTGCCGCTGGCCGGGCTGGGGATCGTGATGACGCCCGTGGCGGTGTGGCTGGCCGCGCGGGCCGGGATGCGCACGGTGCTGGTGGCCGGCGCGGCGCTGCTGCTCGGCGGCTCCTGCGTGATGGCGGCGGCGGACTCGGTGGGGCCGGTGCTGGTGGCCGGGGCGGTGCTGGGGGTGGCGGCGGCGCTGGGCCAGTTCGCGCTGAACTCGCTGGTCTTCGTGCACGCCGACCGGCGTGACACGGGAGCGGCCGTGGGGGTCTTCCAGGCGTCCAGGTATGTCGGCGCGGCCACCGCCTCCGCCCTGCTCGGGGTGCTGTTCGACCGGGCCGGCCTGGGAGGCGGCGGCTGGGCGATGGCGGGGGCGTCGGCGGTCGTGCTGGCGGGGGCGGTGCTGCTGCCCGTCAGGCGGCCTTCGGCCAGCGACGGGGGTCGGTCAGGCCCTTGAGCCCCCTGTCGACGTCGTAGCCCGCCGCGCGCAGCCGCTCCCTGGAGGCGTGCAGCATGTCCCTGGTGGCCGGCATGAAGGCGCGGTCGTGCACGGGCTCGGGCAGCGCGTTCATGCTCAGCCGGAACGCCCTCAGCGCGGCCGTGACCGTCGCCCGGGGGACCTCGGGCAGCGCGCCGTACATGCGCCTGGCCCAGTCGGGCAGCGTGTAGTAGCAGAGCGCGCCGAAGGGGAAGTAGGCGGGCTTGCCGGGCGACAACATCCGCAGCTCCCGCGGCAGCCTGGGCCACAGCAGGAACCGCACGGTCGAGGCCGCCTCCGGCGTCACGCGCAGGGCGGGGCGCACCTGCTTGAAGTAGGCGTCCATCTCCGCGCACGTGCCCGGCACGTCGTCGGCGTGCAGGCCGACGTAGGCGGCGCTCTTGCGCTGCTCGTGGAGGTAGCGGTCGGCCTGGCGCTCGCTGAGCGCCAGCCCGCCGCGCCTGGCCACCTCCAGGTACGACGACACCTCCGCGCAGTGCACCCACAGCAGCAGCTCCGGGTCGTCCACCCGATGGGTCCGCCCGCTGCCGGGCTCGTGGACGCGCAGCGCCCTGTGGATGCCCCGCACGCGCCTGCCGATCTCGTCGGCCTCCTGAGGGCTGCCGAACGTCACCCGCCCCACGAAGTCGGCCGTGCGGCGCAGCCGCCCGAACGGGTCCTCCTGGAAGTTGGAGTTCTGCCAGACGCCCAGCATGGCCAGCGGGTGCAACGCCTGCAGCATGAGGCCGCGCACGCCGCCGATCCACATCGAGCGGTCGATGTGCACCTGCCAGGTCGCGCTCTGCGGCGGCTGGACGACGATGTCTTCGAGCCTCGTCATAGTAAGTGAAGAATTACATGGCATTGGACCGCGTGTCCAAATAATGCCTCTCGGCCGCGTTCCAGAACCGGACGAGCGCCGCGGCCGTCGTCTCCGGCGCCTCGACGGCGGGGGAGTGCACCGCGCCCGGCACGACCACGCACTCGGCCCCGAGCCTGGCGGCCATCTCCGACTGCGCCTCGGGCGGCCAGCCGTCGTCGTGCTCGCCGTACAGCACGAGCGTGGGCACCTCGATCTCGCGCAGCTCGTCGGTGCGGTCGTGCATGGTGAGGACCTGCTCGGCCATGCAGGACAGGCCGGTCGGGGAGTTGGCCAGCAGGCGCTTGTGCAGGAACCGCAGGATCTCGTCGGGCACGTCGCCGGCCAGCGCCTCCGGCTCGAACCTGCTGTGCCACACGTGCTCCAGGCCGAGCACGGGCACCTCTTCCATGATCTTCCGGCCGTTGCCGGCCCGCCGGCCCTCGATCGCGGCCGGCCCGGAGCCCATGAGCGTGAACGACGCGAACTTCGTGCGCCCGTCGATGACGGCCTCCCTGGCCACCAGCCCGCCGAAGGAGTGGCCCACCAGGTGGACGGGGTCGCCGGCGCCGATGACCTGGGCGAGGACGTCGACGTCGGCGCCCAGGGCGGCGCACGTGTAGGCGCCCGGATCGTCGGGGCCGGGGGTCTCGAACTGGCCGCGCAGGTCGATGGCCACGACCCGGCGGCCCGACTGGGCCAGGGTCATCAGGACCGCGATGAAGTCCTCCTTGCTGCCCGTCAGGCCGGGGACCAGGAGCGCCGGCCAGCGCTCCACCACACCACTGACCGGAACCGCCTCCAGGGCCGCGAACGTGCCCTGTGGCGTCTCGATCTTCTGTGGTGCAACGCCTGGAGGCAGGTCGAGGAATCGCGGCGTACTCACGTGGGGCAACAATACCCAGAGGTCAGCGCCTCGACACCGGCATGGCCATTACGCTGGTGCGAGTTCTGAGGAGTTGTGAGGTATGCGCGATCTTGAGATCCGGCCCGCCACCTCGTGGGACGACGTGCGGACGGTCTTCGGGCCCAACGGGGCCTATTCCGGGTGCTGGTGCATGTGGTTCCGGGTCGCCGGGGCGGAGTTCGGCGCGATGCCCGCCGGCGCGCGCAGGGACCGCCTCCAGGACCTCGTGGAAGGCTCTGAGCGGGCGCCTGGGGTGCTGGCGTACCTGGAGGGCACTCCTGTGGGGTGGTGCGCCGTGGCGCCGCGTGAGGAGCACGTACGGCTCCTCCGGTCGTCCGTCACCAGGCCCGCCGACCCCGGTGAGGGCGGGGTGTGGTCGGTGACGTGCTTCTACGTGGCCCGGGGCGGTCGCGGGCGGGGCGTGGCCGAGGCCCTGCTGGAGGGGGCCGTGTCGTACGCGGCGGAGCAGGGGGCCCGGGTGGTGGAGGGGTATCCGAAGGACACGGAGAAGCGGCTGCCCGCCGGGGAGCTGTACCACGGGTGGCGCTCGCTCTTCGAGGAGGCGGGGTTCGAGGAGGTGGCGCGCCGCTCGCCCACCCGGCCGATCATGCGCCGCGCCCTGCCGTGAAAGCGCCGCCCTGAAAGCGCTGCCCTGAAAGCGCGGGAGGCGCGCACCCCGGCTGGGTGCGCGCCTCTCGTGACGTGCCTGAGCGGTGGTCAGCTCGTCCGGCGGCGGTTGGGGCCGCCACCACCACGGGGCTGGCGGCGCTGCTGCTTCCGCTCGGTCGCGGCCGACGGCGCGATGTCGTCGTCGTCCGTGGCCAGGTCGGGTGACTGGAAGATCACCGCGAACGGGCTGGGCGGGATGATCCGCTCCGGCTCCCGGCGGACCGGCGGAGGCGGCGTCGACAGGAAGCTCGGCTCGAGCTCCGGCTCCGGCCGTGCGACCGGCTCGGGCCGGCTCTCGGCGACCGGTGCGGTCTGCCGCTCGGCCGCCGGTGCGGTCCGGCGCTCGGCCACCGGCGCCGCCGGCGGCTCCGTGACCTTCTCGACCGTCGCGGCCGGCTGGATCGGCTCGACCGACTCGATCGACTCGACGGGCTCCGGTACGGCGGCGGTGCGGCGGGTGCGGGCGCGCCTGACCGGCGCCGCCTCCTCGGCCTCCTGGGCGGGGGCCTCGGCGGCGGGACCGCGCGAGCGCGTGCCGTTGGCCGGCGCCACCTCGTCGGGCGCCTCGACGGCGGCCCGGCGCGAGCGGACCCGCTTCACCGGCGCCTCGGGGGCGTCGGCGAGAGCCTGCTCGATGGCCGTGGAGGCCGCGCCCCTGCGCGCACGGGCACGCTTGGGCTCGGTGGCCGCCTGGATCTCGTCCGTTGTGAAGATGGCTGGAGTCTCCTCCGTCTTGGCATCCACGAGTTCGACCTCCGGCCTCTCGACGGGTGCGGTCTCGGTCAGCTCTCTCCCGCCGCGGGTGCGGCGGCGCTGGCGAGACGTACGGGCAGGGCGCTCCTCGCGCTCGTCACGCTCGTCACGGCGTCGCCCGCCACGTGTGCGGGTCCGGCCGGTCTCCCCGAGATCCTCGATGCGCTCCGCGGACAGCCCCGCACGCGAACGACTGGCGTGCGGCAGGACTCCCTTGGTGCCCTCGGGGATCGCGAGCTCGGAGTAGACGTGCGGCGAGGTGGAGTAGGACTCCATGGGCTCGGCGAAGTCCATCCCGAGCATCTGGTTGATCATCTTCCAGCGGGTCAGCTCCTCCCACTCCACGAACGTGACCGCGATGCCCGTGCGCCCGGCCCGGCCGGTGCGGCCGATGCGGTGCACGTAGGTCTTGTCGTCGGTGGGGCAGTCGTAGTTGACCACGTGGGTGACGTCGTCGATGTCGATGCCGCGGGCCGCCACGTCGGTGGCCACCAGCACATCGATCTTGCCGTTGCGGAACGCGCGCAGCGCCTGCTCGCGCTGGCCCTGGCCGAGGTCGCCGTGGACGGCCGCGACCGCGAAACCACGCGTGTCGAGCTGCTCGGCGACCATGTCGCAGGCCCGCTTGGTCTCGCAGAAGACCATGGTGAGACCGCGGCCGTCGGCCTGCAGCAGCCGGCCGAGGATCTCGATCTTGTCCATGCGGTGCGTGCGCCACACGATCTGGCGCACCTGCGGCGTGGTCTCGTTCTCGCCGGTCTCGTGCTCGGCGCGTACGTGCGTCGGGCGGTTGAGGTATTTGCGCGACAGCGCGACGATCTCGCCCGGCATGGTCGCCGAGAACAGCATCGTCTGCCGCTCCGCGGGGATCAGCTTGAAGATCCGCTCGATGTCAGGCAGGAAGCCCAGGTCGAGCATGCGGTCGGCCTCGTCGAGGACGAGGGAGGTGACCTGGCTCAGGTCGAGGTGCTTCTGCTTGACCAGGTCGAGCAGGCGGCCGGGGGTGCCGACGATGACGTCGACCCCGGCCTTGAGCGCCTCGATCTGCGGCTCGTACGCGCGACCGCCGTAGACGGTCAGGACCCGGGAACCGAGCTTGCCGGCCGCGGTCACGAGGTCCTCGCTGACCTGCGTGGCCAGCTCACGGGTCGGTACGACGACCAGCCCGCGGGGCTTCTTGCGATTCTTGCGCGGCTTGCCGATGCTCTGGAGCATCGCGATGCCGAACGCGTAGGTTTTTCCCGTGCCCGTGCGTGCCTGGCCGATCAGGTCCTGGCCGGTCAGGGCGAGCGGGAGCGCCATCTCCTGGATGGGGAACGGTGTGACGATACCCTCGGTCTCGAGGGCATCGGCGATCTCTGGTGTGACTCCGAGGTCTCGGAAAGTCGTCAGCGTGGCCTGCCTCAGTCTCAAATGAAGGCGGGCCTGCCGGGACCGACGGGCCGAAAACGGCCCCGTGTCGTGGGTCCTCGCGGTAGAGCCAGCCCTCTCGCGTCATCAGCGACCGCGCACCCGGGGAATCGGGGGGTAATCGGGGGAATCCCCCGAATTAACACAGTGCGGTCGCACTTTCACAGAGCAGTGTACTCGATACCACAACGCTGACCGAGCTTGCTTATGTTCCCGAAGATTCTCCGAAGTACGCTGCCTTCCATGAAGGAGTCTCCTGGAGTCGTCGACCTGCTGGGTGTGCTGGCCTATGCCGAGCTTAGCGCCTACGCGCGCATGACCGAGGACGCCGCCACTCTGGCGCCCTCGCTGGCCGACCGGGCGGCGCTGAGCGAGCTGGCCGTGACCGAGTACGCCCACTTCCGTCTCCTGCGCGACCGGCTGACCGAGCTGGGGGCCGATCCGGACGCGGCGATGTCGCCGTTCGTGGGCGCCCTGGACGCCTGGCACGCGCAGACGAGGCCGGCCGACTGGCTGCAGGCGCTGGTCAAGACATATGTGGGCGACGGCATCGCGCTCGATTTCTACCGGGAGGCGGCCAGGCACCTCGATCCCTCGATCGCCCGGCTGGTGGACGAGGTGCTGGTGGACGGGGAGCGCTCGCAGTTCACGGTCGACCGGGTGAGGGCGGGGATCGAGGCGGAGCCGACGTCCGCCGGGCGGCTGGCGCTCTGGGCGCGGCGGCTGGTGGGGGAGGCGCTCAGCCAGGGGCAGCAGGTGGCCTCGGCGCGGCCCGAGCTGGCGCTGCTGCTCATGGAGTCGCTGGGGGAGGGCCAGACCGATATATCCCGGCTCTTCGCGAAGCTGACCGAGGCCCACAACAAGCGCATGGCCGCGATGGGCCTCTGAAGCCCCGGCCGTTGTCCGTCATTTCGGGCATCTGTGGGTGCTCGAAGAAGCGGGTCTGGTCATCGAGCGGCGCGAGGGCACGAAACGGTTGTACCGTGCGAGGCATGAGGGCCTCGCGCCGCTACGGCAGTTCCTTGACGAGATGTGGGCCGAATCGCTGGACCTCGCGCGCCGTGTTGCGGAGGGAGAGCGCGGGTTGTCCGGCCACCGAGCTGAGGCGTCATCACGTCTCCCGGCGCCGAAAGCCTCGGGGCTGTCAGCTCGGCGGGCCACGGACCCGGGGCTGAGCCCGTCTCGCCGGAGGCTGGCGCTCGTGAAGGGTGCTGGGGAGCGCTCGTGAAGGGTACGGCGACTGAGCCGTACCCCCCGCTTGTGAGCCTTAGAGCGTGCCGCCGAATCCGACCGGCCTGGACTCGTCCTCACCGATCTCGATGAACCCGAGCGCGGCCACCGGCACCACGACCCGCCTGCCCTTCGCGTCCGTGATCGCGAACACGCCGCCGCGATCGACGGACAACGCGTTTCTGATCTCCTCTTCGACCTGCTCAGCGCTCAGGTCGGTCTCAACAACGAGCTCGCGGTGTACGGAGCGTACGCCGATCTTGACTTCCATGGTGGCTCCCTTGTCGACGGGGTGGCTCCATCCCATCGTCGTCGCTCGTACCCGTGAAAACGCGAATGATCGCGCCCAGCGAACGGGTTATGCCGTACGCGGAAATCCGCTGATGCCGCGCCAGGCCAGCCGCGCCATCAACTGCTCGGCCGCGTCCTTGGGGATGGAGCCGTGGGTGGTCACCCAGTAGCGGGCGCTCACCTCCGCCATGCCGACCAGGCCGACTCCCAGCAGGTGTGCCTCGTCGCTGGTGCAGCCGGTGTCCTCCTGGATGAGCTCGCTGACCATCTCCGCGCACTCCTGCAGCGAGCGCTCGACCCGCTGCCGCACCGGTGCGACGTTACGCAGGTCGGACTCGAAGACCAGGCGGAACGCCTCGCCCTGCGTGGAGACGAAGTCGAAGAACGCGCTGAACGTGGCCTGCACGCGCAGTTTGTTCTCGTGCGTGGAGGCCAGCGCCTCCCGGCAGCGGTTGACCATGTCGTCGACGTGCAGGTCGAGCAGCGCCAGATAGAGCTCCAGCTTGCCGGGGAAGTGCTGGTAGAGGACCGGCTTGCTGACCCCGGCCCGCTCGGCGATCTCGTCCATGGCGGCCGCGTGATAGCCGTTCTCCACGAACACTTCCTGCGCGGCGCTCAGAAGCTGCCGGCGGCGGGCCAGGCGGGGCAGCCGGGTGCCCCGGGGCTTGGCATCCGGGGTTGCGGTCACGCGGGTCTCCATTTTGGTCTCTCTGCGGGCTGTGCGGACATCCTACGTGCGGGTAGGCCACCGCTCGGCGACGGCCGTCAGCGGGGGGAGCCCCTCGCGCAGGCCACTTGCTCGGCCCCTCGCTCGGGTCACGCCCTCAGGTCGGCGCGGCCGGGCCGGGCTCAGCGGTAGTCGTCATCGTCGAGGTCCACCACGCGGTCCTGATCGGCCCCGTCGGCGGGATCGACGTCCAGCGGCAGCTCGCGGCGCAGCCGGCCCACGCTCTGGAGCATGTCGCGGTGCTGCTCGGCCGCGTCGGCCTCGGGCGTCTCGATCGACAGCTCCCCCTCTTCCTCTTCGAGGTAAGGGCTCTCGTCCCCGCGTATGTCCATCTCCGACATCTCGGTCCCCCTCTCGGTGTGGACGGGTCCAGCCTACGCCCGGCCGAAAAGGTCGCCGCGCTTCTCCACTCTGGCGAGTACTTCGGGCGCGGTGAAGACCAGGTCCTCAGGCCGCTCGCAACCCTCGACCTCCTTCCAGGTCAGTGGTGTCGAGACGGTCGGCTGCTCCCTGGCCCGCAGCGAGTAGGGGGCGACGGTGGTCTTGGCCGGGTTGTTCTGGCTCCAGTCGATGAACACCTTGCCGGGCCGCGCCTTCTTCGTCATGACGCTGACGACCTCGCCGGGATGCTCCTTCTCCAGGAACTGGGCCAGCCTCTTGGCGAACGCGGAGGGCTCCTCGCGGCAGTCCCAGTCCGCGTACAGCTGCATGCCCTTGTTGCCGCTGGTCTTCGGCACGGCGGTGAGCCCCTCGGCCTTCAGCACCTCGCGCAGCATGAGAGCCACCCGCGTGCACTCGACGATCGTCGCGGGCGCCCCGGGGTCGAGGTCGAACACCAGCGTGTCGGGCGGCAGCGCCGTGCCGTCCGCGTCCACGCGCCACTGGGGCACGTGCAGCTCCAGGGCGGCGAGGTTGGCGTAGTAGACGAGCGTGGGCAGGTCGTCCACGACGGCGAAGTCGATGGTCTCGCGGTTCTTGGTGCTGCCGGGGGCGGGTAGGTTCACCCGCCTGACCCAGCCGGGGGTGTGCTCGGGGGCGTTCTTCTCGAAGAAGAACTGGCCGGTGACGCCGTTCGGGTAACGCTTGACGGTCAGGGGCCTGCCCTGGAGGTGCGGCAGCAGTACGGGCGCGATGCGGCTGTAGTAGTCGATGACCTCGGCCTTGGTGAAGCCGTAGCCGGGGTAGAGGATCTTGTCCAGGTTGCTCAGCGTCAGCTCGCGCCCGCCCACCTTGACCGGCACCTTCATAGCCTCGCCTCCGCGGGGAGCTTGTCGGGGCGCAGCCCGCGCCACACGGGGTGCCGCAGCCGCTGCTCGTCGGTCCACATCGTGTAGGCCACCTCCCCGACCAGATCAGGCCTAACCCATCGATTACGCCACGGAACCTGATTGGAGAACGGGCTGTGCGAGATCTCCAGGGGCAGCAGCTTCCGGTACAGCTCGTCCAGCACGGCGTCGGTGAACCCGGTGCCGACATGGCCCACGTACGTCAGACCCGCGTCCGTGAACACCCCCATGACCAGCGACCCGACCCCGCCCGACCGGCGCCCCTTGCCGGGTTTCCAGCCGCCGATCACCACCTCGCGGGCGGTCAGGTTCTTGACCTTGATCCACCAGGGGGAGCGCGTGCCCGCCCGGTAGGGGGAGTCGAGGCGCTTGGCGACCACGCCTTCGAGGCCCTGCTCGTACGTGGCGGCGAGCAGGCCGGAGTCGCCGGGGAAGTACGGGGGCGCGCCGATGTCCAGCTCGTCGAGCAGCGCGCGGCGGTCGCGGTAGGACAGGTCGAACAGCGGGGTGCCGTCGAGGTAGAGCAGGTCGAACGGCATGTACGTGATGGGGTAGAGCTCCAGCATGACCGGCTCGGGGTCGGTGAGGTGCATGCGATGTTGGAGCCGTTCGAAGCTGGGGCGGCCGCGGGGGTCGAGGGCCACGACCTCGCCGTCGATGATCGCGTTCTTGACCCCGAACGCCGAAATTTCTGGATATCGCCGGGTGTACTCCACCCCATGTCTGCCCGTCACTCTCATCCCACCGTCAACATGGATGAGCGCGCGGATGCCGTCCCACTTGACCTCCAAGCCGTACCGGTCGGGATCGGAGGGTAGTTCCCCAGGTACAGCAAGCATTGGTTCGATTGGGTATGGCATTGGTTGCCCCATGACGGGTATGTGCCCATCGGTGAGGCCGTTGAGAGCTGAGGAGTGCCCATGCGCAGCATCTGGAAGGGTGCGATCTCCTTTGGGCTGGTCACGATCCCGGTAAAGCTCTATTCGGCGACCGAACAGAAGGACGTGACGTTCCACCAGGTGCACCGCGAGGACGGCGGCCGGATCCGCTACAAGCGCGTGTGCACGCAGGACGGCGAAGAGGTCCCCTACTCCGACATCGCCAAGGGGTACGAGCTGGCGAGCGGCGAGATCGTCGTGCTCACCGACGAGGACTTCGAGGGCCTGCCGCTGACCACGTCCCGCCGGATCGACGTCCTCCAGTTCACGCCCGCTGAGCAGATCGACCCCATCTACTTCGCCAAGTCGTACTACCTGGAGCCCGACGCGCAGGGGGCGAAGCCGTACGTGCTGCTGCGCAACGCCCTGGAGAGCTCGGGCCAGGTGGCGGTGGTCAAGGTGGCACTGCGCCAGCGGGAGTCGCTGGCCACGCTGCGGGTCAGGGACGGCGTGTTCGTCCTGGAGACGATGCTCTGGCCGGACGAGATCCGCACGCCGGACTTCGGCTTCCTGGAGGAGGACATCGAAGTACGCGCCCAGGAGCTCAAGATGGCCGAGTCCCTCATCACCACCATGGAGTCGGACTTCGACCCGAGCGAGTACCACGACACCTACCGCGAGGCCCTGCAGCAGGTCATCGAGGCGAAGGTGGCCGGCAAGGAGGTCATCCCCGCCCGCGAGGAGGAGGAGGCCGGGCCCGCGGTGGACCTCATGGCGGCGCTGAGGGCGAGCGTGGAGGCGGCGAAGCGGGAGCGCGAGGGTGAGCCGGCCAAGCCGAAGAAGGCGGCCGGGAAGACGGCGGCCGCCGGCAAGGACAAGGACGAGGAGAAGGCCCCGGCGAAGCGGAAGACCCGCAAGTCCGCGTAGCACCTTCCCCACTGCCGTCCCTCGGACGGTGAGGTCTCCCACGGCGGCTGTGGCGCGTACGTCCCGTGCGCCTTCGAGCCAGGACCCGCGCACTGGCGTGGGTCCGTCTGTGTGCCTCCAGAGCCATGCGAGCCGGTGCTGTGGCATTTCGAGCTGAGCGGCGGCCGGCGTGCGCGCGGCGCGTGGCCGGTGGTGTGTGTGCGGGGTCAGGCCCGCAGGTACGGGCCCCGGCGTGATCGGACGACCGGGTCCGGCCAGTTGACGACCTTCTCCCTGTGCGGGCGGTGACGGGGGGAGGTTGCGCTTGAACTCGCGTGCGGTGTCGTCCGGCAGGGGGACGTGCCGTGCCACCGCCTCCCGGTGGGCTCGTTGCCTGGAGGACGCCAGGTCGTCCCTGGGCGCCCGTGGCGGCGGGCTCGGAGCCGGGACGGCGGGCGAGTTCGCCGGTCCACGCGTTCGTACGGCCGGCGGCCAAGCGATCATCAATTAGGACATATCGGGATATTTCGTGCTATTTCATTGGATAAATGTTTAATGCGAGCAATAAGATTGTTAATGCAGAGCAAAATGGAGTCGTATCTGTTTGCCCGTGCTTCTACCGGTAATGACACATATCGTGGATGACTCTTCAGTAGCCGTCCAAGACCTGTTTCTGGTTTATCCGGAAACGTCGAGAACGGGGCAATCGATCCTTTAGGGGGAAAACGCAATGCCCAAGCTCAAAAGTGTTATCGCAGGCCTCGCCATCAGCACGGCGATGACCGGTGGCGTGGTCAGTGTGGGCGCCGCGACGACCACGGCCAGCGCTGGTGCCGCCACCCAGATCAGCACCGGTACCTCCGTCCTCAACAGCTGCGGCTGGGGCTGGCGCCGGTGCGGCTGGGGTTGGGGACACCGTCGTCACCACCACCACAAGCTCCGCCTGAAGGTCAAGGTCTTCAACCGCAACTACAACCGTAATCACCACGAGCACCACAGGGACCACCGGGACGACAGGAACCGTACCGAAACGCCCAGGTGAAACGACCGTGAGTTGATGGCGCAGGGATGAGCTTCCGCCTTTTCAGCGGGATATCGGGAACGGTCCGCAATTTCGCTCGCGGTTCGGCCTGAGGTTTTCATTTCTCCTTGTCTCCACGGCAACTTGGTGAGGGCTCTCCCGGCAACGGCCGGGGGGCCCTCGCCGCGTCGTTTCCCCACCGTATTGCTTCTTTCCTTGTGGACTTGACGTGCCAAAACTGGGCAATTCCGGTTTGTGGGGCTTTCGGCTGGAAATATGCAGGGTGCGGATGATTTGCTAGTCGTCATCCGGGTTGTTTCCCTGGCAGGTCTGGCCGGTTTCTTTTGTGCCGGGCTGGTCGGGGGAGCGGCTGGTACGGGGCAATCGAACCTTTAGGGGGAACACGCAATGCCCAAGCTCAAAAGTGTTATCGCAGGCCTCGCCGTGAGTACGGCGATGACCGGTGGCGTGGTGAGTGCGGGGGCGGCCACGACCGCGTCCAGCGCCGGCGCCAGTGCGGCGATCCAGGCCGGCAGTGGCACGTCCGTCCTGGCCGGGCACGGCTGCTGGCGTCCGCGCTGCGGCTGGGGCTGGGGGTGGAACCGCGGCAAGCGCTGGGGCCGCCACCACCACGGCCTGGGACGGGTCCGCATCGTCATCGTCAACCGGAACCACAACGACAACGGTGGGCACCGCCACCACCACGACAGGTGGTAGAACCCCCACCACAGCCTGAGCCCGTGGAATAGGGCGATCGGCTGAGGTCGCACCAATTAGTGCCCGTATTCACCGGGACGACGTCCGCCCTCCGCATTACGTACGGACGTCCCCACCGAATACGGGCACTTTTCGCCTCTCTGGGGCTTGGTGCGTTTTTGTTGGTGGGTATCGGAGTGTATTCAGCGCGGCAGGCCGGGCCGTCCTGCTGAGGTTTTGGTGAGCTGTGCTGCGGGTGGCTCCGACCGTGGACGCTGTGCGTGGGTGCTGCGGAGCACGGCACCCAGGCCGGATCCGCGGTCGCGCCCGTCCCGGCCGGGTCGGCACCGTCTCGGTCTGAGGGACTGCGCCTGACGTGGCTGGGGGCGTTCCTGTGCGCCTGTCGTGTGGGGAAGCCCAGCAGCGCGGTCAGGCGCCCGGCCCGGCCGCATCGCCGGCAGGTTGTGTCTGCCTGGACGAAGGCTGTGGTGTGTGGAGCACACGTGGTCAGCCACGGAGGCTGCGGGCGTCTTGCCCGCGGTGCGGGGCCCGGGGGTTGGCAGGACGTCGCCGGGATCGTCTTGTGTCCAGGTCATGCGGGGGGCGGCCGAGGTAGGGACTCCCGCCGGGCGGGCGGGTGGCGGCCCGGTGCGTGTGCCCGCGTCCGGCGGTTCGGGTGGGGTGCTGGAGTTGCCTTGCGTCGGAGGGGGCGTTCGTCACGTCGGGGTGGGGGTGACGGAGCGGGGTGGGGGGACGTGCTGAGTGCCCGTATTCGGTGGGTGGACGTCCGGGCTTCGTGTGGAGGGGCGGACGTCCAGCCCGGTGAATACGGGCACTCATGGTGTGGCCTGAGTTCGTCGCCTCGGCGGACTATTCAGCCTTGGCGGTCCCTTCGGATGCGCGGCTGTCGTGCCGCGGGCTCAGGCTGTGGTGGGGGTTCTACCACCTGTCGTGGTGGTGGCGGTGCCCACCATTGTCGTTGTGGTTCCGGTTGACGATGACGATGCGGACCCGTCCCAGGCCGTGGTGGTGGCGGCCCCAGCGCTTGCCGCGGTTCCACCCCCAGCCCCAGCCGCAGCGCGGACGCCAGCAGCCGTGCCCGGCCAGGACGGACGTGCCACTGCCGGCCTGGATCGCCGCACTGGCGCCGGCGCTGGACGCGGTCGTGGCCGCCCCCGCACTCACCACGCCACCGGTCATCGCCGTACTCACGGCGAGGCCTGCGATAACACTTTTGAGCTTGGGCATTGCGTGTTCCCCCTAAAGGTTCGATTGCCCCGTACCAGCCGCTCCCCCGACCAGCCCGGCACAAAAGAAACCGGCCAGACCTGCCAGGGAAACAACCCGGATGACGACTAGCAAATCATCCGCACCCTGCATATTTCCAGCCGAAAGCCCCACAAACCGGAATTGCCCAGTTTTGCCCGACACTAGGCATCCGCATGGCACTCCGCATGGAAACGATCCCGCGCATGCCGGGACGGCCGAGGAAAAGAAGAAAAGGAGAAGGCCGGTGAAACGACGCGGCGAGGGCCCCCCGGCCGTTGCCGGGAGAGCCCTCACCAAGTTGCCGTGGAGACGAGGAGAAATGAAAACCTCAGGCCGAACCGCGAGCGAAATAGCGGACCGCTCCCGAGAACCCGCCGAAAGGACGGGCACTCATCCCTGCCATCAACGCACGGTCATTTACCAGCGGTTCCCGTCGTCGTCGTGGCGGCGGTGCTCGTGCACGGGACCGTTGTCGTTGTGGTTGTGGTTGCGGACGATGATGCAGACTGTGCCGCGGTGGTGACGACGGTGTCCCCAGCCGCCCCAGCCCCAGCCACCGCCGTGGTGACCGCCCCTGTTGCACCGCTGGTGGTGGCGGCCGTGGTGGCCGTGGTGACGTCCCCAGCCCCAGCCGTCCGACGCGAGGACGGACGCGCCGGTGCTGATCTGGGTGGCCGCATCGGCCGCGGTGGTTGCCGCGCCCATGCTGACCATGCCGCCGGTCAGTCCCGTGCTGATGGCGAGGCCTGCGATAACACTCTTGAGCTTGGGCATTGCGTTTTCCCCCTAAAGGATCGATTGCCCCGTTCTCGGCGTTTCCGGATTGTCAGGAAACTGATCTTGGACGGCTGCTGAAGAGTCATCCACGGCAAGTCATTTCCGGGGCGATGGACGGGCAAACAGATACGACTCCATTTTGCTCTGCATTAACAATCTTATTGCTTGCATTAAACATTTATCCAATGAAAAGAGATGATATGTCCGAATTGCACGCAATGAGCGGTGAGCGCGAGCGGCGATGAGCGGCTCACCGGGCGGCCATCGGCCGTAATGGCGCGCCAGTAATGGCGTCCGCATGAGCGCGATATCGCCCTGGGCGTCAAAGTCCGTGGGCGAATGAATGCCGACACGCCGGCCGCGACGCTAATACCGATGAGGCCGGTCGTGTTCGTCCATAATGGTGATGCGTGCCGGGCGCTCGCCGATGGAATGCGTTATTGGGCGCGGCGGTGGCCATCATCGTGTGGAGGGCCGGCGGATAATGCGCGCCCTCTGATGATGTTCATCGCGTTGCGTGGTTCCCGGCGGTGACGTGATCGCCGGCCGACCGTCGTTGACGGTGTGTGCCCGCGACGTCACGCTGGGTACCGTCATGCTTTCCGGCGAAGGCCGTTGCAAACGGCGGACGAGGACTTTTGCCACACCCTTGGGGTGTCATGAGATCGATTAGACATCTATGCGCAGAACTAGGTGGATATGTCCGGGTTGCGCAGTTGGGTTGGACAGGGTCGGCCGCGGTGGCGTGGCGGGGACGCCGGGGACGCCGGGCGGGGGATGCGCGGGGGCGTGCTGGGCGCGCGGCTCGTGCTGGAGACCGTGGGCGGGCCGGCCGCCCACGATCCGGGGGCGGGGGCTAGCGCCTGCCGATCTTCTTCAGGTGGTGGCCGAAGGCGAAGCCGCGGCGGCCGATGTCCGTCCCGTGGATCCGCCGCCAGCTCCCGAACTTCTCGCAGTTCCCCCACGTACGGTCCCCGGGATAGAGCTTGTCCACGATCCGCCCCCGCGGGGTCGCCCGGACGTTGAGCCGGTTCTTGACGCGTACGATGCGGTACTTGCAGCCGGGCCGGTCGAGCACGGTCACGGCGCTCGCCGGGCGCGCGTCGCCCGCGATGACGAGCCCGCCGCCAGCGAGGGCCGCGGCCACGAGGCCCGCGGCGATACGGGTGGTGAGCATGACGTACCCCCTGTCGGTGCTTGCGAGGCATCGGCTCTGCTGTCCAGAAAAATCACGTAAATACCCAGATGTACGGAATCCAGGCCGCCTCTAGAGGCGATGGTTATCGTTGGGTAACGAGAAGAAGCGTTCGAGGAACGAGGAGGAGAAGCATGGCCGCGGAGCCGATCCCACACTGGCCGGGACGCATGATCGGCTCGGTGCACGTCCGGTCCACCCCCGAGGGACCAGCCGAGCAGGCGGTGTTCGTGCACGGGCTGGCGGGGGCCGCCACCAACTGGACCGACCTCATGGACGAGCTCAAGGACACCGTCACCGGCCATGCCATCGACCTGCCCGGCGCCGGGTTCTCGCCCACGCCCGCCGACGGCGACTACACGGTCGAGGGCCACGCCGGAGCCGTGATCGGCCTCCTGGAGCACACGGGGCCGGCCCACCTGTTCGGCAACTCGCTCGGCGGCGCGATCGCGGTCAAGGTCGCCGCCTCCCGCCCCGACCTGGTCCGCTCGCTCACGCTCATCTCGCCGGCCCTGCCCGACCTGCTCCCGAGGTACGGCCCCGTCCGCGTGGCCTGCGCCGCGGTGCCCATGCTGGGCGAATGGGTGGCGTCCAGGCTGCGCCTGATCCCGGCCGAGCGGCGCATCACCGCGTCCATGGCCATGGTCTGGGCCAACATGGACGCCGTGCACCCCCTGCGCCTGCGCGACGCCATCGACGAGCAGCGCAGGCGCGACGACCTCCCCTACGCGGGCGAGGCCATGATCGGCTCGGCCCGGGGCATCGTGACCGAATACTTCCGCCGCGGTGAGCGCAGCCTCTGGCGCCAGGCGGCCAAGGTCCGGGCGCGGACCCTGATCGTCCACGGGCGCCACGACCGCCTGGTGCGCCCGGCCATGGCCAGGAAGGCGTACCGTACGTTCCCGCAGGTCAGGCTCGTTCTGCTGCCGACGGCGGGACACGTGGCGATGATGGAGATACCGCGGGTCGTGGCGGCGGAAGCACGCCGTCTGATCGGTGAGACTCGATTGGGGAATGCCCCACTGCCGAGCTAGGTTTCACAGTGGGGACAAGACCCCCTGAAAACGCGAGCTCCGGGAGCGTAGAAAGTGTCGTTGCCACCGCTGGTCGAGCCGGCCGAAGAGCTGACCGTCGACGAAGTGCGCCGCTACTCACGCCACCTCATCATTCCCGACGTGGGCATGGCGGGGCAGAAGCGGCTGAAGAACGCCAAGGTGCTGTGTGTGGGCGCCGGGGGACTGGGCTCGCCCGCGCTGATGTACCTCGCGGCGGCGGGCGTCGGCACCCTCGGCATCATCGACTTCGACGTGGTCGATGAGTCCAACCTGCAGCGCCAGATCATCCACGGCCAGTCCGACGTGGGCAGGCTGAAGGCCGAAAGCGCCGCGGCGTCGGTCCGCGAGATCAACCCGCTGGTCGAGGTCGTGATCCACAACACGGCCCTGACCACCGAGAACGTCATGGAGATCTTCTCCGGCTACGACCTCATCGTCGACGGCACCGACAACTTCGCCACCCGCTACATGGTGAACGACGCCGCGGTGCTGCTCGGCAAGCCGTACGTCTGGGGCTCGATCTACCGCTTCGACGGCCAGGCCAGCGTGTTCTGGGCCGAGCACGGGCCCTGCTACCGCTGCCTCTACCCGGAGCCCCCGCCTCCCGGCATGGTGCCGTCGTGCGCCGAGGGCGGCGTGCTGGGCGTGCTGTGCGCGTCGATCGGGTCCATCCAGGTCAACGAGGCCATCAAGCTGCTGACCGGCATCGGCGACCCGCTGGTCGGCCGGTTGATGATCTATGACGCCCTGGAGATGAAGTACCGCGACGTCAAGGTCCGCAAGGACCCCGAGTGCGTGCTGTGCGGCAAGAACCCGACGGTCACCGAGCTGCTCGAGGACTACGAGGCGTTCTGCGGCGCGATCTCCGACGAGGCCGCCGAGGCCGCCAGCGGCTCCACGATCACCGCGATGGAGCTCAAGGGCATGATGGACCGCGGCGAGAGCATCTACGTCGTCGACGTCCGCGAGCCGAACGAGTTCGAGATCGTCTCCATCCCCGGCGCCACGCTGATCCCGAAGGGCGAGTTCCTCAACGGCTCTGCCCTGGAGAAGCTGCCGCAGGACAAGAAGATCGTGCTCCACTGCAAGTCGGGGGCGCGCTCCGCCGAGGCCCTCGCGGTCGTCAAGAGCGCCGGCTTCGCCGACGCCGTCCACGTGGGCGGCGGCGTGCTGAGCTGGGTCAAGACCGTGGACCCCAGCCTGCCCAGCTACTAGGGGTTTCTGGGGATGTTCCCCGGACGTCCCTATTAAGGTCGATGGCGTGAACTCCGCCCGTCCCTGGCCCACCCTCGTGGTGGCCTCCGCGCTGACGCTGATCTGCGCGGTGGCCGCCGGGGTGGCGGGCAGCGCGGCGGGCACGGAGCTCACCCGCGGGCCGAGCACGGCCGAGCTGCACGCGGCGGCCAGGTTCGAGGTCGCCGAGCGCTGGCGCACCTGGCCCACCGGCCGCATCTTCCCCGCCACGCTGCCCTACTCCGCCGAGCAGGGCGGGCGGGAGCGCGCCAGCAGGATCGGCATCTCCCCGCACACCACCTGCGGCGACTCGGTCGACGCCAAGGCGGTCAAGGCCCTGCGCAAGGCGGGCTGCAAGGGCGTGCTGCGGGCCACCTACATCGACGCGCTGCGCGGCGTGCTCGTCACGGTCGGCGTGGTGGCGCTGCGCGACGAGCTGGGCGCCGTACGCGCCAAGTCCGCCTTCGACGACAGCGGCAAACCCTCGCCGGGGCTGCGGCCGCTGGCCTTTCCCGGCACGGTGTCCGACCGGTTCACGCCCGCCGTGCGGCAGGCGGGGTCGGTCCGGCAGGCGGGCCCGTACCTGGTGCTGACCACGGCCGGTCAGGTGGACGGCCGGCCCGCGGTCGCGGCGAGCGAGCAGCGACCGGCCATCTTCGCGTTCGCGACCGAGATCTCCGAGCACGTGCTGGCCGATCTGAGCACGCCCAGCATGCCCGACTGCGCCTCCGAGGAGTGGCGGTGCTGATCCGGGGCAGGGGCGGGCGCGTGCTGAGGCGAGGTGCGGCGGTCGCGGTGACCGGGGCGCTGCTGTTGACCGCGCCTCCGGCGCGGGCCGACGACGTGCGCGGCGGGCAGCAGGCGGTGATCAGGACGCTGGAGCTCGCGCAGGCGTGGCGGACCAGCAAGGGCGCCGGGGTGACGGTGGCCGTGCTCGACTCCGGCGTCGATCCGCGCCACCGGGACCTGGCCGGGTCCGTACGCGTGGGCAAGGACTTCACCGAGGGCGCCAACCCGCCGGGGACCGCTCCGAGCAGGCTGCACGGCACGTACATGGCGTCGCTGATCGCCGGGCACGGTCATGGGCCCCAGGGAAAACGGGGGATCATCGGCGTCGCGCCCGAAGCGGACGTACTGTCGGTAAGGGTCATCCTTGAGGACGAGGAGCCGGGTTTCCGGGAGTTCAACTCGGCGGAGCGCTTCGAGAACGTGGTGGCCCGGGGCATCCGCTACGCGGTGGACGAGGGGGCAGACGTGATCAACATGTCGATCTCCAAAGAGCTGGCGACCCGGGAGGAGCGGGCGGCCATCCGCTACGCCATCTCCAAGGGCGTCGTGCTGGTCGCCGCCGCGGGCAACGACGGCGACAGGAAGGTCGACGGCGACTTCGCCCCCTACTCCTACCCGGCCGCCTTCCCCGGCGTCGTCTCGGTCGGCGCGACCGACCGGCGGCTGCGGCGGGCCACGTTCTCCAACTGGAACGCCTCGGTGCTGGTGGCCGCGCCGGGCGTGGACATCATGGGCGCGGGCCCCGGCGACGAGTACTGGGTCGGCAGGGGCACCTCGCAGGCCACCGCGCTCGTGTCGGGCGTCGCTGCCCTAGTTAAAGCAAAATTTCCGGACATGTCGCCGCCGCTGGTGGCGCGTGCCCTGACCGAGAGCGCCACCGACCGGCCTCCGGGCGGCTACGACACCGGCACCGGCTTCGGCGTCGTCAACGCCGCCAGAGCCCTGTCCGAGGCCTCCCGGCTGGCCGGGCACACCGAGACCGCGAAGGGCGCCGAGGCCCAGGATCCCGCCCGCCCGCTGGCGGGTGGGCGGGCCGGCCCCGTCGAGGTGGTCAAGCGGGACGAGAGGCGCGTCACGGTCTACGCGGCCATCGCCGCCGGGGCCGCCGCCGGCGCGCTCGCGTCGCTGGCCGTCATATTCATCCTGGTCAGGCGCGTGCGCCGGGCACACATCTCACAAGACGCATGATCCGTCCACTTAGGGGGACGAAATAGACACGACGCGAATGCGGGAACGAGGCGGTGGTGAAGGCACGTAGGTCGACCTCAGGGCTACCGCGCGCCGGGGGAGAAGCCACGCAGGAGCGGAGAAATCCGCTCGGCGCCCCCACCGGCCGCCGTTCACGAGTGCGCTCGTGGCCGGCGGCGGACTCCCGCAGGCGCACGGAGGCGAAGGAGCGGGCCGAGCTCGGCGCGCTCCAGCAGGGCATCCGCTACCGCCGCGTCTTCGTGGCGCTGCTCGGCGTCATCATCGCCGTGTCGTCCGTCGTCGTGCTGCTCGGCACGATCGGCCTGTTCGCCGAGACGCGCTCGCGACCGCTGACGCCCGCCGAGCAGAACCAGTACAAGCAGGAGGAGATCGCCCGGCGCTGGCAGGCCTGGCCGGCCACGGGCGTGTTTCCCGAAGAGGTGAAATACCTCGGGCTCGACCGTGCCCAGCAGTACGCCAGGCGCGTCGGCATCGCCCCCGAGACCGAGTGCGCCGAGGGTGTGGACGCCTCCGTGGCCGGCGTGCTGCAGAGCCACGGCTGCGTCACGATGTTGCGGGCCACGTACGTCGACCAGACCGCCTCCTTCGTCATCACGGTCGGCGTGGCCGTGCTCAAGGACGAGGAGTCGAGGGTCTCGGCGACCGAGGAGCTCAGCCAGGACGACCGCGTGGGCGTGCTGCCGGTCGCCTTCCCGGGGACAGTGAGCGAGCGCTTCGGGCCCGACCAGCGCCAGCGCACCGGCTGGGTGGGCGCGGGGCCGTACATCGTGTTCTCCACGGCGGGCTACGCCGACGGGCGGACCAGGGCCGCGATCGCGCCCGAGGAGATCCTGCACAGCGAGCTGTGGCCGGCCGCCAAGTCCGTCGGCAACCAGATCGCCTACTTCCTGGCGGACCCGCCCAAGGTGCCGCCCTGCACCCAGGGGAACGTGTGCTGACCGCCGTACGCGTGCTCACGGCCGCGCTGCTCGCTTTCGCGGGTCCCGCGGCCGATCCTGTCCGGGACCAGCAGCAGTGGGTGCTCGACGCGCTCAACGTCGAGCAGGCCTGGTCCGTCACCAAGGGCGAGGGCGTCACCGTCGCCGTCGTGGACAGCGCCGTGGACGGCGAGATCAAGGAGCTGAAGGGCCGCGTCAGCGCGGGCCCCGACATGACCTCGGGCACGGTGAACCGCGAGCTGCCGCCCGGCAAGCACGGCACCGCCATGGCGGGCCTGATCGCCGGCTCCGGCGAGGACGACGGCTTCGTCGGCGTCGCCCCCGGCGCCCGCATCCTGTCCCTGCCCATGGTCATCGACGAGCCCGGCTACGCCATGCCGCCGCTGGACGAGGAGGGGGCGTCCGCGGAGAGCCCGCTGGCCCGGGCCCTCCGGTACGCCGCCAACCACGGCGCCCAGGTCGTCAGCATGTCGATCGGCTCCTACGGCCCGCTCAGGTCCGAGCGCGAGGCCGTCTCGTACGCGCTGGGCAAGGGCGTCGTCCTGGTCGCCGCCGTGGGCAACGACGGCCAGACCCCGTACGCCAAGGAGAAGGGCACCTCCTACTGGAGCTTCCCGGCCGGCTACCCCGGGGTCATCGGCGTGGCGGCCACCGACAAGCAGGGCAGGCGGGCCACGTTCAGCAGCGACAACGTGTCCGTACTGGTCTCCGCGCCCGGGGTGGACGTGCCCGTGGTCAAGCGGGAGAGCGGCTACGAGCTGTCGGAGGGCACCAGCTCGGCCGCCGCGCTCGTGGCCGGCGTGGCCGCGCTCATCAAGGCGCGCTACCCGGACCTGCCGCCGGAACAGGTCGCCCAGGCCCTGTCATCGAGCGCCAGGGGCCGGCCCGCGGCCGGATACGACGACGAGACCGGGTTCGGGGTGGTGGACGCCGCCGCCGCGCTGAACGCCGCCGAGCGCCTCACCGGCGCCCAGCGCAGCGTCGTGCCCGGGATGGAGCACTTCGGCCAGGGCGAGGACTCGCCCGTGCCGACCCGGCCAGGGGCCGATCCGTGGCGGATGTGGCTGTACGGGGGCGGGGTGCTGGTGGCGCTGATCGTGTTCTGCGGCGGCATCGTCGTGCTCAATCAGCGCAAGGGTCCCGGATTCGACCAGCGCGAGGAGTAAGAGTCGATCAGCGCGATGCGTGAAGATCCGCTATGGTCCCCCGTCATGGGATACGAGCTGCGGGTGGTGCGTGAGTCGCCACTCGCCTTCGCGGAGCTCGCGAAGGCCATCGCGCCGGCCGGTTTCGAGCTGCGCGGATCTGACGAGATCGTGGCCGGTCATGCGGGCGGCAGGCACGCCGTGGCGCGCTGGGAGGGCCACCTCGTCGGCGAGCCCGGCTCCGACTGGCAACTGGCCCAGCTGCTGAGGTTGTCGACCGCGCTCGGCGCCCGGCTCGTGGGCGAGGACGGCGAGGTGTACGCCCTGCGCGACGGCATCATCGAGGTCGCCACGGCCGGCACCGTGATGGAGATCGGCAAGCTGCATGAGATCATCGACGCCGGCCCGGCCGCATGGAGCCCGTGAACCCCTTCGTGGAGCGGGTGCTCGAACTCGTCGAACGCATCCCGCCCGGCAAGGTCATGGCATACGGCGACATCGCCGAATACCTCGGTGAGGGCGGCCCCCGGCAGGTCGGCAAGGTCATGTCCACCTGGGGCGGCGGCGTTCCGTGGTGGCGCGTCGTACACGCCGACGGCAGCGGCGCCGCCCCTGACCACCTGCAACGATGTCTCGCGCACTGGCGCGAGGAGGGCACCCCGTTGCGCGGCGAGCGGGTGGACATGCGCCTGGCGAGGTGGGACGGGCGTTCAGGCGATTTTCAGTAACCGTGTTGACCTGCTGTTTCGCCGAACGGGCGATTCTGTGACATGTGACTCCCATTACCATGGGCAGAACACTTGATGGCGGCCCGAAAGGCGGTGCCACCCCTATGGCCACCGGCGTCACAGCCCAAAGCCAGGGCGGCGAGTCGCTCGCCGACCGCCTGAAGGCTGTCCAGGATCTCTGCGATCGTGGCGAGCCTCTCGAGGCGGTCATGCGAGCGGTCGGCCCTGGCGGTCGCGACGCGGCGTTCGACGCCGAGGCGCTCAGCGGCCCCCTGGGGTCGCGCATCGAGCTGGCGGTCAAACGCGGCGCCGCCCGGCGGCGCGAGATGCTCGATCTCGTACGCCCCTACCTCGCCGGCGTGGACGCGGGGGTCAAACGCGACCTGCCGGTCGCGCGCCGGCTCGTCTGCCACCTCATCGAGCACCGCCCCGACGACGAGCTCGTCGACGGCGAGACGCTCGCCACGGTGGTGGCCGCTGCGGCGGAGCCGTCCAAGCGCATCCGCAAGGGCCTGAGCTGGTACGCCGACCTGCCCTTCCGCGACGAGCTGCCGCCCGACCTCTACCGCCTGCGCCGCTCCGACCTGGTGCCGGTGACCCACATCGACGACATCGTCTGGGCCGACGGCAAGCTGCGCGTGTCCGGGTTCGCCTACCTGGCCGGGCTCTCCGTCCGCAGCCGCCGGTTCAACTGGGCGACCGTGGTGCTGCGCGGGCCGCGCTGGCTGCCGCCGATCCGCATGCGCACCCGCCGGGTCCTGGCCCCTGAGGCCACCCACGGCGCGCGCGAGCCGGGCTGCAACTACGACTGGTCCGGCTTCACCGCCGAGCTGAGCCCGTGGCCGCTGCGCTGGCGCGGTGCCGTACGCGGCGTGGTGCACGGCGTGCGCCGCCGCATGCGCCACCGGCCCTCCGTGCCCGACGCGACGACGTGGCGGGCCGAGATCGTGTTCTGGAGCCGGGGCGCGCGGGCGACGGGCCTGCTGCGCGGCTCCTCCATCGGCCGCCCCGAGCGGCCCGCGGGGCTCAAGCTGAAGCCCGGCTGGTGGGTCCGGCCGGTCTGGACGTCGGACCGGGCGCTGCAGGTCGTGCTCCAGCCCAACCGGGCCGAGCTGACCGGCGTGTCCGTCGACGGCGACCGCCTCGAGCTGAAGATCTTCCTGCCCGGCCGCCAGGTGACCAAGGGCCACGCCAGGCTGGGCGGCCACCGCATCGCGGCCGACTTCACGCCGTCCGGCGACGGCACGCAGGTGCTGGTCGGGCTGGCCGTGCCGACCCTCCTCCAGGAGAAGGACGGCCGGCGGCTCTGGGTCGAGCCCAAGGGCGACCCGGCGGCCTCCGTCATGCTGGCCGACGCGTCGGAGACCCGCACGCCCGTGGGCGACCGCGAGATCACCGTGCTCGGCGACCGCCGCGACCGGGTCGTCGTCTCCGCCCACCGCATCCGCCCGGTGATCACCTCCGCTCTCTGGGAGGGCGAGGCGCTCGTCCTGCGCGGCCATTACCCCGACGCCGAGGGCTCCCGCACGCTGACGCTGCGGCACCGGTCGGGGCTGTCCTACTGGCTGCCGATGGAGCGCTCCGGCGAGGAGTTCTCCGTACGCGTCGAGCCCGCGTCCATGGACCGCTTCGGCGAGGCCGTGCCGCTGTCCTCCGGCACCTGGAACCTGTCGCTGCGCCACCCGTCGGGTGAGATCGTTCCACTGCGCATGGACCACGCGGCCCTGGGCGGCCTGGACGAGGCTCCGCGCACGCTCGGCGGCCACGTCTACCGCATGATCTCGACCCGCTTCGACGTGCCGGTGATCACGGTCGAGGAGGCCAGGCCCGCCGAGGAGCGCGGGGTGGCGGGCACCCACGTCCTGCGCCGCGTCTTCTACCCGGCCCAGCGCACCGAGCCGCTGCGCGACTCGACCGTCTACGTCGTCAACGACGGCCGCCTCTACGCCGACAGCGTCCGCGCCATCTACGAGGAGCGGCTGCGCAGGGGCGACGACCGCGAGCACATCTGGATCGTCAAGGACGGCGCCTTCGTGCCGCCCGGCGGCGCGACCGCGGTCCGCGCGGGCAGCCGCGAGCACCACGAGGCCCTGGCCAGGTCCCGCCACGTCATCACCAACTCGTTCCTGCCCGTCTGGTTCCGCGCCCGCGAGGACCAGGTGGTGGTGCAGACGTGGCACGGCACCCCGGCCAAGCTGATCGGCAACGACCAGCCCCACATGCAGCGCGACCCCAGGCCGCCGATCTGGCACCGCCAGGCGGCCGAGGTGCGCGGCTGGGACCTGCTGCTGTCGCAGTCGCCCTGGGCCACGCCGGTGCTGCGCAAGGCGTTCGGCTACAAGGGGGAGATCCTCGAGAGCGGCCTGCCGCGCAACGACGTGCTCAACTCGCCCGACCGGGACACCCTGGCCGCGGCCGTGCGCGAGCGGCTGGGGCTGGTCCCGGGCAAGCGGGTGGTGCTGTACGCGCCGACGTGGCGCGACTACGACCGCAAGAACGCCATGGTCAAGCTCGATCTGGCCAAGGCCCGCGAGGCGCTGGGCGCCGACCACGAGATCCTCGTCCGCGGTCACCCGATGCAGGCCATGCCCGCCGTCCCCGACATCGCCCGCGACGTCACCACATATCCGGACATCGCGGATCTCCTGCTCGTGGCCGACGTGCTGGTGACCGACTACTCCTCGGTCATGTTCGACTTCGCCGCCACCGGCAAGCCGATCGTGCTCTACGGCTACGACCTGGCGAAATACTCCTCGAAGCGGGGCCTCTACGTGGACCTGCCCGAGCAGGCGCCCGGCCCGCTGCTGTCGACGTCGGCGGAGGTGGTCGAGGCGCTGCGGTCGATCGACGAGGTGGCGGCGGCCCACGCGGACCGCTACGACGCCTTCCGCGCCACGTTCGCCCCCCGCGACGACGGCAAGGCCACCGCCCGGGTGGTGGACCACCTCTTCTCCTGAGGCGCCCTCAGAAGAGTTCGGGAAGATCGTCGGGCAGGAGATATCTCCGGCCCGGGTCGTAGCCCGTGTCGAAGGCCAGGTCCGCCGCCTTCGGCACGGTGTGCTCCGGGAGGCTCTCGGCGAGCAGGTAGAGCAGGGCCGACATGCTGGTCCCGCAGACGATCTCCCCGTTGTCGATGAGTTTGCGCACCCCGGCGAGGTGCACCCACTCCACCCGCTCGGCCTCCCAGGGGTCGGAGGGCGGCCCGATGTGCCTGGCCGACTCGGCCCGGTAGATGTGGTGCAGGTCGTCGGAGATCCCGTTGTTCGGCTGGATCGACAGCAGCGGCCGCAGCGGCCCGGGACGCCAGCCGGTCTCCTCCTCGACCTCGCGCGCCGCGGCCGCCCGCGGCATCTCGCCGTCGTCGACCTGCCCGAGCGGGATCTCCCAGCCCCAGCTGTCGGTGATGAAGCGGTGGCGCCAGATGAGCAGCACGCGGTCCTTGTCGTCGGTGACGATGGCACCCGCCCCGGGGGCCGCGCGGACGAGCCGGTGATCGAGATGGCGCCCGTCGGGCAACTCCACGTCCGCAACCCGGACGTCCAGCCATTCGTCGGTGTAGAGGGACTTCTCGGAGTGCACCTGCCATCGCATGCGATCGACCCCCGCACGAGGCGAAATGTTGACCCTACGTTACAAGGCCACACGCTCCGTATGTGGGAAATCGGGCGAAGTCACGTCCGGAGTTCGACCTCCAGGGCCAGCGGCGACTGCCCGACCTCGTACGAGGCGAACCCCGTATCCGCCAGCAGCGCCTCGAACGCGGACTTGGTGTACGCCCGCCGGGGCAGGAACGACCGCAGCGCGAGCCTGGTGAACGCCCTGGACATCGCCCCCATCCGCATCCGCGCCACGTCGTCGTCCACGGCCTGCCTGGACACGTCCTTGCGCAGGTCGACGATGAGCCCGCAGGCGCCCGGCCGCAGGACCCGGCGCATCTCCCGCAGCGCCCCGGCGGGGTCGGAGAAGTTCTTGAACGCGGCACAGCAGATGAGGAAGTCGAAGCTGTCGTCGTTGAACGGCATCGCGGCCGCGTTCCCGAGCCGGAAGTCCACCTCCACGCCGGCCTCGGCCGCCTTGGCGCGGGCGATCGCGACGAACGTCTCGCTGATGTCGAGCCCCGTGACCGTGTAGTCGCCGGTCCTGGCCAGGGCGATCGACAGGTAGCCGGGGCCGGGGGCCACCTCCAGGATCCTGGCCCCCTTCGCGGCGTACTCCCGGGTCCTGGCGACCTGCTCGTCGTACCTGGCGAGGGCCTTGCCGTTGCTGGTGGCGTACCAGCGGGCGATGGCGCCCTCCATGCCGATGCCTTTGTACCCTTTGCCGGTCTTCGTCATGAAAAGACGATATATCGCGTCGATGGGCTGTCAAGATATATCGCGGTTCTGATGACGCTGGTGGCGAACAAGCCCCCGGCGTGTCACCGCTAAATCTGGCATTTGCCTCGATACCTTAGGCGGATCGCGAGGGGAGACCGGGCAAGTCGGCACGATCTACCCCTGTGGTCTGGTGGAATCTAGTGCTGTGAGTGCTCAGACCTGGCGGTTGGTGCGAAGAGGTGGCGGGGGGCCGAATGTGCCGCCTGAGCTTGATGAGCACCAGCGTGCCGTGGTCCAGCACCGGAGCGGTCCCCTCCTCGTTCTCGCAGGTCCGGGCACCGGCAAGACCACCACGATCGTCGAGAGCGTGGTCGACCGGATCGAGCGGCGCGGCCTCGACCCCGAGCGCGTGCTCATCCTCACCTTCAGCCGCAAGGCCGCCGAGGAGCTGCGCCAGCGCGTCACCGCGCGGCTGCGCCGCACCACCCGCACCCCGCTCGCCCTGACCTTCCACTCCTACGCCTACGCGCTGCTGCGCCGCGAGTCCGTGCTGGCGGGCAAGGCCCCGCCGCGCCTGCTCACCGGCCCTGAGCAGTTGCTGGAGATCCGTCGGCTGCTCCACGGCGAGCTGGAGAACGGCGCGCCCGGCTGGCCCGTGTCGCTGCGCGAGCCGCTCAAGACGCGCGGCTTCGCCGAGGAGCTGCGCGACTTCCTGTCCCGGGCCAACGAGCGCGGGCTCGACGCCGAGCGGCTGGTCGCGCTCGGCCGGCTGCACGGGCGCGGCGACTGGGTGGCGGTGGGGCGGTTCGCCGAGCGCTACCAGGACCGGTTCGACCTGGCCCCCGAGGAGACCTACGACTACGCCGAGCTGATCGGGGCCGCCACCGCGCTGCTGGCCGATCCCGAGGTGCGCGAGCGCGAGCGGGCGGCGCACGACGTGGTGTTCGTGGACGAATACCAGGACACCGACCCGGCCCAGGAGCTGCTGCTGACCCAGCTCGCCGGCGACGGCCGCGACCTGGTCGCGGTCGGCGACCCCGACCAGTCGATCTACGGGTTCCGGGGCGCCGACGTGCAGGGCATCATGAAGTTCCCCGAGCGCTTCAGGACCCTCCACGGCCGCGAGGCCCCGGTGCTGGCCCTGCGGGTGTGCCGCAGGAGCGGCGCCGACCTGCTGGAGGCCTCCCGCCGGGTGGCCGCCAGGCTGCCGGTGGCCCCCGCGCCGGAGCACGACCAGCGCCACGGGCACCGCGACCTGCTGCCGCTGCCCGACGCCGAGCCCGGCGACGTGCGGGTGCTGCTGGCCGACAGCACCAGCCAGGAGGCGGCGATCGTGGCCGACACGCTGCGCCGCGCCCACCTGATCGACGGGGTGCCCTGGCACCGGATGGCGGTGCTGGTCCGCTCGGCCAAGCGGCAGGTGCCGCTGCTGCGGCGGGCGCTGGTCAACGCCGGGGTGCCGACCATGATCGCGGGCGACGAGGTGCCGATCGCGCAGGAGCCGGGCGTGCGGCCGCTGCTCACCATGCTGCGCGTGGCGCTGGACCCGTCGCAGCTCGACGAGGGGGTGGCGGAGGAGCTGCTGACGGGCCCGCTCGGCGGCACCGACATGATCGGCGTACGCCGCCTCCGCCGCGCGCTCAAGATCGCCGAGAACGAGGCCCTGAGCGCCGTCGCCGACGAGGCGGAGCCGCTGCCCGTCAAGCCGCGCTCGTCCGGCGAGCTGCTCGTGGCCGCCGTCAAGGACGTCCGCGAGCTGACCCGCGTCGAGCCCCACATCGCCCTCCCGGCCGAGCGCGTGGCCAAGTTGCTGGCCGACGCCCGCGAGGCCGCCCGGCAGGAGGGCACCGCCGAAGACCTCCTGTGGGCCGTCTGGCAGGGCAGCGGCCTGGCCGCGCGCTGGACCGACCAGAGCCTGGCGGGCGGCCCCAGGGGCGCCCAGGCCGACCGCGACCTCGACGCCGTGGTGGCCCTGTTCGACCACGCGGCCAGGTTCGTGGACCGGATGCCGATGGCGGGTCCCGAGGTGTTCCTCGACGACCTGGCCGCCCAGGAGATCCCCGGCGACACGCTGGCCGACCGGGCCCCCGACGGCGACGCCGTACGCGTGCTGACCGCCCACCGCTCCAAGGGCCTCGAATGGGACGTCGTGGTCGTGGCGGGCGTGCAGGAGGGCGTCTGGCCCGACCTGCGCCTGCGCGGGTCGATGCTGGGCGTCGAGGACCTCGTGGAGGTGGTGGAGGGCGCCGAGCCGAGCGCCGCCTCGCTGGCCTCCAAGCTGCTGGCCGAGGAGCGCAGGCTGTTCTACGTGGCCGCCACCAGGGCCAGGCGCAGGCTCGTGGTCACCGCCGTCGGCGGCGAGGACACCGACGAGCGCCCGTCCAGGTTCCTGTCGGAGCTGATGCCGGGCGCGGTCGAGACGGCCACGGTGGACGACCGGGCCCGCTGGCTGAACATGTCCGCCCTGGTCGCCGACCTCCGCAGCGCGGTGACCGACCCCACCAAACCGGGCAGGCTCCGGCAGAAGGCGGCGCGGCAGCTGGCCCGCCTGGCCGCCGCCGGGGTCCAGGGCGCCCACCCCAACGACTGGTACGCCCTCACCCCCATCTCCGACGACCGCCCCCTGAGCTGGCCCGACGGGATCGTCAGCATCTCGCCTTCGGCGGTCGAGAGCTTCACCAAGTGCGGCCTGCGCTGGCTGCTGGAGACGGCGGTCGGCGCGGCGGGCACCAGCACCGCCCAGGGCCTGGGCAACGTCATCCACGCCCTGGCCGTCCTGGCGGCCACCGACCTGCCCAGCGAAGACCTCCTGGGCGACCGCCTCGACCAGATCTGGAGCGACCTCGACTTCGGCGGCGTCTGGTACAACCGCAAGCAGCGCCAGGTGGCCGAGCAGATGATCGGCAAGTTCCTGCGCTGGCACAAGGAGAACCCGCGCGAGCTGGTGGCCCTGGAGGAGGCGTTCACGGCGATGGTCTCGGAGGGCGTCCAGATCAAGGGCCGGGTCGACCGCGTGGAGCGCGACTCGGACAACCGCGCAGTGATCATCGACCTCAAGACGGGCGGCTCCAAGCCCAAGGCCGGCGATCTCGGCCGCCACCCGCAGCTCGGCGTCTACCAGCTGGCCGCGCTGCTGGGCGCGTTCGCCCGGCACGGCATGACCGAGCCGGGCGGCGCGGCGCTGGTGCAGCTCGGCAAGGCGGCGGGCAAGAACGACGCCCTGGAGCAGAAGCAGGGCGCGCTGGCCGAGGACCAGGATCCCGGCTGGGCCGCGGACCTGGTCGACACGGTGGCCACCGGCATGTCCGGCCCGTTCTTCCAGGCCAAGGTCAACGACGGCTGCCGCACCTGCGCGGCCAGGGCGAGCTGCCCGGTCAACGACAACGGGGGCCAGGTGTGCTGACCCCCGCCGAACTCGCCGGCAAGCTCGGCGTCCTGCCCCCGACCCCCGAGCAGGCGGAGGTCATCGAGGCCCCGCTGGAGCCGATGGTCGTCATGGCGGGCGCCGGCTCCGGCAAGAGCGAGACCATGGCCGGCCGCGTGGTGTGGCTGGTCGCCAACGGCCTGGTCAAACCGGAGAACGTGCTGGGGCTCACCTTCACCCGCAAGGCCGCCGCCGAGCTGGCCACCAGGGTCAGGGAGCGGCTCAACGGCCTGGCGGAGGCCGGCCTGGTCGCGCCGGGCGCGCTCGACAACGAGCCGACCGTGTCCACCTACCACGCCTACGCCGCCCGCCTGGTCACCGACCACGCCCTGCGCGAGGGGCTGGAGCCCACCATGCGCCTGGTCACGCCGGCCGTGTCGTGGCAGCTCGCCTCGCGGGTGGTGGCGATGTACGACGGGCCGATGGACAAGATCGAGCTGGGCCCGCCGTCGGTCACGGCCGCCCTGCTGGAGCTGGCGGGCGAGCTGTCCGAGCACCTGCGGGCCGGCTCCGACGTGCGGCGGGTGGGGGAGTGGCTGCAGGACAGGCACGCCCTGCTCCCCGGCCGGACGACGCTCGCCCAGCGCAAGCCGCTCACCGTTCAGGCGGCCAGGGAGCAGCTCCTGCCGCTGGTGGAGGCGTACGAACGGCTCAAGCGCCGGCGCGAGGTCATCGACTACGGCGACCAGATGTCGCTGGCCGCCCGGATCGCCGCCGGCCACAAGGAGGTCGGCGAGATCGAGCGCTCCCGCTACTCCGTGGTCCTGCTCGACGAATACCAGGACACCAGCCACGCCCAGCTCGTCCTGCTGCGCTCCCTCTACGGCGGCGGCCACGCGGTCACCGCCGTGGGCGACCCGTGCCAGTCGATCTACGGCTGGCGCGGCGCCTCCGCCGGCAACCTGCGCCGCTTCTCCCGCGACTTCCGCACCGGCACGGGCGACCCGGCCCCGGTCCGCCAGCTCAGCGTCAGCTTCCGCAACGGCGACCGCGTCCTCGACGTCGCCGCCCGGGTGCAGCTCCCGCTCCGCATGGAGGCCCGCGAGGTCCCCGTCCTGGTCCCCGGCCCCAACCGGGTCGACCGGGGCCGCGTCACCTGCGCCTTCCACGAGACGGCCGAGGACGAGGCCAGGTGGATCGCCGACGGCATCGCCAAGATGCTCGGCCAGGAGGTCGCCCCCGACGGCCTGCCCTGGGGGGAGAGGGAGCGCAAGAAGACGCTGGCCGTGCAGCCGCAGGACGTCGCCATCCTGGCCCGCAAGCGCTCGCAGTTCCCCGCGCTGCGCCGGGCCCTCGAGGACCGCGACATCCCGGTCGAGGTCGTCGGCCTCGGCGGCCTGCTCACCGTGCCCGAGGTCAACGACATCGTCGCCACCCTCCGCGTCCTGTACGACCCCACGGCCGGCGACGCGCTGGCCAGGCTGCTGGCCGGCCCCCGCTGGCGGATCGGCCCGGCGGACCTGCGGGTGCTGGGCGAGCGCGCCAGGGAGCTGGCCCGCGAGCTGAGCGACAGCCGCCGCCAGGAAGACCCGCTCGACCAGGTGGTGGCCGACCTGGCCGAGGAGCGCGGCAGCCTGGTGGACGCGCTGGACGAGCTGCCCGACCGGGAGGCGTGGCTGGAGCCGTTCTCGCCGCTGGCCCGCACCAGGCTGGTCGCGCTCGCCCACGAGCTGCGCCACCTGCGCGCGCACACCGCTCAGCCGCTGCCCGATCTGATCACCGAGGTCGAGCGCAGGCTCGGCCTCGACGTCGAGGTGGCCGCGCGCAGCGGCACGGCGGGGGCGTTCGCGGCGCGGGCGGATCTCGACGCGTTCCTCGACGCGGCCTCCAGGTTCGCGGGCGACTCGGAGGACCCGACGCTGGGGGCGTTCCTGGCCTACCTGCAGGCGGCGGAGAGCGAGGAGTTCGGGCTGGAGGCGGGCCGGGTCGGCGAGAGCAACAGCGTCAAGCTGATGACCGTGCACGCTTCGAAGGGCCTGGAGTGGCCGATCGTGGTGGTGCCCGGCCTGTCGCAGCTCGTCAGCTCGAAGGGGACGATCGCGACGGGCAGCATCTTCCCCGCCACGCCGGTCATGAACAGCCGCTGGACCGACAACCCGCGCAAGCTCCCCTACACCCTGCGCGGCGACGCCGCCGACCTGCCCCGGCTGAGCGGGCTGAGCAAGGAGGAGCTGGCGGCCTTCGACGAGCTCTGCCGCGAGCGCGACCTGATGGAGGAGCGCAGGCTCGCGTACGTGGCCGTGACCCGCGCCCACTACCACCTGATCGCCTCCGGCTACCGGTGGGGCACCGCGACCAAGCCCCTGGAGCCGTCCGACTTCCTGCTGGAGATCCGCGACACCGCCGACCGGATCTCGTTCTGGGCCGGCGACCTGGCCGAGGGCGCGACCAACCCGCTGCTTGCCGAGCCCGCCGAGGCCACCTGGCCGGTCACGCCCGAGGGGCTGCGCTACGAGTCCGTGCTCGACGGCGCCCGCCTGGTCGAGGACGCATTGGCCGGCACGCTCGGGCCGGACGACGAGGACGAGCCGCTGCGGGCCTACGAGGAGGAGCGCCTGCGCGCCTGGGAGCGCGACACCGACCTGCTGCTGCGCGAGCGCGAGCTGCACCGGCGCAAGCCCGCGACGACCGTCGAGCTGCCCATGAAGCTGACCGTGTCGTCGCTGGTCACGCTGGCCGCCGACCCGCGCGAGCTGGCCCGCAGGATCCGCCGGCCGGTCCCGGTCAAGCCGGCGCCGCTGGCCCGCCGGGGCACCTCGTTCCACAAGTGGCTGGAGACCCGGTGGGACCAGCAGCGGCTGATCGACGACTTCGAGCTCTACGACGAGGAGCTCGAAGAGGCCGACGTGCGGCTGGCCGAGCTGCAGGAGCGGTTCGAGGAGAGCGAGTGGGCCGACCGGCGGCCGGTCGATCTCGAGGTGCCGTTCGAGACCATGATCGCCGACCGGCTGGTGCGCGGGCGGATGGACGCCGTCTTCGAGCGGGCGGGCGGCGGTTACGAGGTGGTCGACTGGAAGACCGGCCAGCCGCCCAGGGGCAAGGCGGCGAAGGCGGCCACGGTGCAGCTCGCCGCCTACCGGCTGGCCTGGGCGCACCTGGCGGGCGTGCCGCTGGAGCAGGTGGGCGCGGCCTTCCACTACGTACGCGCCAACCGCACCGTGCGGCCGGTCGACCTGCTCGACGCCGACGGCCTGGTCGCGCTCATCGAGGGTGTCAGGCTCTTAGATAGTGGAAAGCCGGCTTCGGGTGCATGAGGAAGTCGTGGTGCGAGATGTTCCAGGCGTAGGCCCCGGCCATCTCGAACACCACGGTGTCCCCGACCCCCACCGAAGTCACGATATTTCGGGCAAAAAGGTCTTTTGGGGTGCAGAGTTGGCCGACGAACGTGACCGGTTCGCCGGCCACGCCGCCCTTGCCCGTACGCAGGACGTGGAGCGGCTGGTCGTGCCCCTTGGTCACCGGCGTGCGCAGGTGGTGCGTGCCGCCCAGCAGGATCGCGTACGCCTGCCCGCGCACCCGCTTCACGTCCACGACCTTCGTCACGTAGTAGCCGCAGTAGACGGTCAGCGCCCGCCCGGGCTCGATCCGCAGCCGCCTGCCCCGCCCCAGCCCGGCCAGCCCCGCCCCGTAGGCGGCCCAGTCGAACCTGGACTCCGGCGTGGCGTAGGAGACCGCCATCCCGCCGCCCAGGTTGACCTCCTCGTAGGCGTTGTCCAGCAGCGCACCCGCCAGCCCGAGGAGCTGCGGCGCCGCCAGCCCGCTGGCCAGGTGGGCGTGCAGGCCGCGCAGCCGTACGCGGTCGCCGAACAGCGGCAGGCACTCCGCCACCCCGGCCTCGTCCATCCCGAACGGCCCGCTCATCGTCAGCGCCGCGCCCTCGACCGGCAGGTCCGGGTTGAGCCTGAGCAGCACGTCCGCCTCCAGCCCGGTGCCGAGCAGGCGGCGCAGCTCGTTCGGGGACTCGACGTGCAGGCGGTGGTGCGGCAGCCGCAGCTCGGCGTCGGTCTTGCCGGGCCCGCCCAGCGCCACCGGCATGCCCGGGAACAGGCCCGTCACGTGCGCGTGCTCGCCCGCCGACGACACCTCGAACCCGTCCACGTGCCCCGCCAGCACCCGCAGCAGCTCGGCGTCGGGATTGGCCTTGACGGCGTAGTACAGCTCGATGGCCCCCAGCGCCCGCCGTACGGACGCGACGTGCTCGTCCAGCGCCGGCAGGTCATAGACGTAGGCCGGGACCTCCGCGAGGCTCAGAGCGGCCTCCTGGACGCGCGGCCCGATCATGCGAGCGGGTTCGCGATCGGGACGTAACCGGCCGCGCGGTCGGCCGCCCTGGCCCAGCGCACCCCCAGGTTCGCCTTGGCCGGCAGGGGCGCGCCCGCCAGCAGGTCCGACAGGGGCAGCGGCCGGCCCAGACCGGCGGCCTGGCGGGCGAGCAGGTCGCGGGCGATCCGCCACAGTTCGCGCAGCAGCCCGTCGTCCTCTCCCGCGACCGTGGCGGCGATCTCGGTCAGGTGGTTGACGAGCAGGCAGTAGACCACGCGGGCCCAGCCGCGCTCGGCGTCGTAGCTGAGCGCGCGGGCCACCTCGGGATGCAGGCCGCCGAGGTCGTGGCGGCCCGTGACGAGCTTGGTGCCCTCCAGGTCACGGAAGACGGCCTGCGCGGGCGTTCCGGAGGCGTCCAGGCCGACCAGGACGTTCTGCAGGTGGGGCTCCAGCACCACGCCGTGCGTGAAGTACAGCTCCAGGACCGGCAGCGCGACCACCGTCACGTACGCCCGCCACCACGCGAGCGGATCGTGCACGGGGGCGTCCAGGGCGAGGGCGGCGGCCAGGACCGGGGTGACGCCGGGGTCGCAGACGGCCCACGGGCTCTGCCTGACGATCACCCCCAGCCCCTCGTGGAGCCGGGTGCCCAGGGCGGCCGACCGGTGGCCGGGCTCGGGGAGCCAGCGGGTGGTGGGGTGCTCGGCCGCGACCTTCTCGAAGACGGGCGTCAGCCGTCCGGTCAGCTCCACCGCGCCGGCCAGCTCGTACCAGGCGTTCTTCCGCACGCAGTTCGTGATCCGGACGTCCAGGGAGAACTTCAGGCAGACCTCCGCCGCGGGGGCGTAGACGGTGCGTACGGACGAGGTCGGCACCACGACGGGCCCCGGCCCCAGGTCGAGCAGCTCGCCCCCCAGGGCCGGCCGCAGCAGGTCGAGCTGCCACGGATGCGCTGGCAGCACCCGGTACCCGGCGGGCGCCCGGCCCATCGCGTCGAGCGCGGCCACGTCGCCCTGCTCGGCCAGCACGTCCTCCCGCACGCCGAGCAGCCGGACGGGGAACTCGGCATGCGCCTCCGGGGCGTACCGCAGCCAGCCGTCCCCGCCGCGCGCCTTGGGGCTGGGGTGGAACGGGTGCCCGTACACCAGCGCCTGCTCGGAGGCCAGCCAGGGGTCGGCGGGCGGCACGGCCCCGGCCCGGGCGCCCAGGATCGCCGCCACGGCGTCCCTGCTGGCCGCCACCTGCCCGGCGAACTCGCCGTTGTGCCCCTGCAGCTCCGCCTCGACCAGGCCGACCAGCTCGTCGGTGGACAGCGGCTGCCAGGCGCCGGCCCGCAGGCGTTCGGGCCGGCCGGCGAAGCGCAGGGCCGCCCCGCCGTGCGTACGGGCCCGCAGCAGCACCCCCGCCACCCGCAGCAGCAGGTACGGCGGTGCCGGCCACACCAGCCCGCGCGGCCCGGCCACCTCCCGCACGCAGCAGCGCAGCAGGGCCGCCAGCGTCGCCTCCTCGGCCAGGCCGGAGGGCGCGTCGATGGCTAGTCCGGGCATTCA
Source organism: Nonomuraea sp. MTCD27 (assembly GCF_041950495.1). NCBI lineage: Bacteria > Bacillati > Actinomycetota > Actinomycetes > Streptosporangiales > Streptosporangiaceae > Nonomuraea > Nonomuraea sp. MTCD27. The sequence goes on from NZ_JBGNUW010000010.1 coordinate 374,589, forward strand.
GGCTCTCCTCAGGTAGTTCGGCCCGCTGGTGCCGTAGAACTTGTTGATGTCGCGCGCGCCGGAACGTTCCTTGGACACCAGAGTCCCGGCGGTGATCATGGATTTGCCGGTGAGCCGGGCCGCGTCGAGCGTCCGGGCGCGCAGGAGCCTGGCCATGGGGTCGTCGCCGTACTCGTCGAGGGCCTCGGCCAGCGTGTCGCGCAGCAGCGCGGCGGCCCGGTCGTGCGGCAGCGCCGCGAACGTCACGGCGGCGGCGGCCAGGTGCAGCGTGATGGTCACGAACACGTCGGCCAGGGCGTGGGGGTCGTCGGTCAGCATCCGCTCGTCGGCGAAGGCCGGCACCTCGACCCCGGCGGCCCGCAGCCGCGAAGGCGAGGCCAGCAGGCCGTCGTTGTCCTTGACCAGCAGCCGCAGGCGGTCGCCGCCGAGGACCAGGGCGAGGTTCTGCTGGTGGGCCTCCAGGGCGACGCCGTAGCGTACGAAGAGCTTGACGTTCCACCGCAGCAGCAGCCGCAGATAGTCGGGCAGCACGTCGCCCAGCCCGTCGAGCACGCCGGGCGCGCCCAGCGCGGCGACCGGCACGATCTCGCCCTCGGGCAGCCGCCGGACCATCCAGGCGAGATACTCGTGACCGGCGTGCGCGTGGGTCTGCTCGTCGGCCGGCACGACGTCCGGGTCGGCCAGCTCGCGCAGCAGCAGCTCGGCCCTGGCCCCGTCGGCCAGCACGCCCGGCTTGATCGAGCGCCGGTTCCTGACGCCCAGGGTGCTGATGGGCAGGGGCAGCTTGAGATGCACGCGCGGGCTCACCTCGACGGTCCGCATGGACAGCGTGGGCCGCACCCGTACGGCCGCCTCGTCCAGCACCCGCACCCCGTCGATCTTCCGTACCTCGTCCACGGCCAGCGGATGCACCGGGAAGAGCGCCTCGCCGTCATCGAGGTCGTCCGCGAACGGCGGCGCCACGTCGGGAGGCAGCCGGTCGGCGGAGCCCGGCACCACCGCCCACCGCAGCTCGAACGAGGGCCCGAACTCCGGCGCGTACGCCCGCAGATCGTCTTCGGACAGCCCCACCCGAGCCCGCGAAGTCGGGTGGACCGGGTGGTCCACGAAGGCGGCCAGCGTCTCGTAAGAGGGCCCGGACCGCAGCACCTCTTCCGCCACCCCGTCGTGCTGCTCCAGCGCCGCCAGCGCGGCCAGGCACTCCTCGAAGAAGGCCGCCACTCCTTCGGAGTCCGCCGGGTGGGCGAGCTCCACCAGCGTCTCCAGCACCTGCTCCAGCCCCAGCCGCTCGTCCGGCGCGACCACGAAGTCCTGGAACAGCACCCCGGGTGCCAGCCGGACCCACCGCCCGTCCGCCAGCAGCAGCCCGACCCCGTCCTTGGTCCTGGTGACGCGGGAGGCCAGCCCGCCGTAGTCCTCGCGCAGCAGCGCGTCGAGCACCCGGGCGGCCAGGTACGCCTCCCGAGCGCTCATTCGACCACCCACGGCCGCGCGGCCCGGTACTCCGCCACGGCCGCGTCCACCCGCGCCCGATCAGGCCCGACCGCCCGAACCACGCCCAGGTAGTCGCGGTTGGTACGCGTCAGGGAGACGACGTCCCCCACCTCGCGCAACGGCCGGTGCCACAGCCGCACGTCGCCGCTGACCACGGACTCGTGCCCGGGGGCGTCCTTGATCGTCCCGGGCCGGTCCGCGACCAGGCTGACCGCGCTCGCGTGCCTCCCGGCGGCGTCCGGCACGGCCGGCACGCGCTGCCCGAGGTGCACCCGCAGGATCCACTCGAACAGCGGCACCCCGAGCACCTCACCCAGCAGGAAGTCGCAGTGGTCCCCGATCGCCCGGTAGTTCACCTCGATGATCCGGGGCCCGGCCGGGGTGAGCGCGTACTCGGTGTGGCAGGCCCCGAACCCCACCCCGAGCGCCCGCAACGCCGCCAGCACGTGCCCGTGCGACCCGTCCGGCGGCGCCCAGTCGAGCCGCTCCTCCACGAAGTACGGCAACGCCCCCAGCGTCGTCTCGAACCCCCCGAGCACCCGCAGCCCGCCGTCGTCCCCCAGCGTCTCCAGCGTCCGCAGCGGCCCTTCGAGGTATTCCTCCACGACCAGCGCCTCGCCCGGCCGCCGCCGCCTGACCTCGGCCACCGCCCCGGCCAGGTCGCTCTCGACGAGCATGACGTCCTCGCTGGCCACCCCCTCGCGGGGCTTCAGCACGACCGGGTACGGCGGGTGCTCCGGCACCGGGTCGCCGGGCCCCAGCCGTACGGAGAACACCCGCTCGACCCCGGCCTCCGCCAGCCTGCGCCGCGTCAGGAACTTGTTCTTGGCCGCCGCGCACGCCCGCCAGTCCTTGCCCGGCACCCCGAAGTAGGATGCGGCGAGCGCGGTCTCCGCCTGCAGGTGGTCGGAGTTGGTGAAGATCGCGTCCGGCCTGCCGAGGTGTTCGACGGCGTCGATGAGGGCGCGCGGGTCCCGCACGTCACACGCCACCGCGTGCGGATGGTGCTCGGGCCGGTCGGTGAGGATCGTGACCTCGCAACCGAGTGCCCGGGCCGCCGGCAGGAAGCCGTCCGTCACGGAATCGGTTGGTTTGAGCGCGGTCAGGTAGAGCCGCAACGCGAAGGCACCCCCGAAGAATCAGGTAAGGCTAACCTAACTCGTCGATCTTAGCCCCCGAGAGATCACCCCGGTGCCCGGATACCGTAATCGCCGGCTAACTGCGAGGTCATAGGATGACATGGGATTCAGGAGGGGGCGGCCAGTGGAGACGACCGCGGAAGAGCAACTCATCGGACCGCTGCTCCTCGCACGCGGCACCATCGACCGGTCCTCGGCGCTGCGGGCCGACGACGGGTGGCTGGAGCGGGCGTGGTCCGATCCCGCGACCAGGGTGCTGGTGATCGACAACGGTCACACGCTGGTGCGGCGGTCGGGAGACGAGGTGCAGGCGGTGCTGTTCACGCCCGCGGACGCGCCACCGGGGCCGCGCTACCTGCTGGGCCTCGAAGACGGGGTCGCCTACTTCGCGGTGGCCGCGCCGCTGCCGGGCCTGCCCAAGGGCGACCTCAACGGCCGCGTCACGATCCCGATGACCCTGCGTGACACGCCGGAGGGCCAGCCGGTGGCGGCCGGGCTGCGCCAGGCGGGGGGCCTGCTCGGCGACCGCGACGCGGGCCTGTTGGTCTACGCCGTGGCGCTGGAGGCGTGGCACTCGACGCACGAGTTCTGCCCGCGCTGCGGCAGCCGCACCGACGTCGCGGCCGGCGGCCACATCCGCGTCTGCCCGCAGGACTCCAGCCAGCACTTCCCGCGCGTCGACCCGGCCGTGATCATGCTCGTCCGCGACGCGGACGACCGCTGCCTGCTGGCCCGCGGGCCGCACTGGCCGGAGGGTCGGCTGTCGATCCTGGCGGGGTTCGTGGAGCCGGGGGAGTCGCTGGAGGCGGCCGTTGTCCGCGAGGTCGCGGAGGAGGTCGGCATCGTCGTCACCAACCCGCGCTATCTCGGCAGCCAGCCCTGGCCGTTCCCGCGCAGCCTCATGCTCGGCTTCTTCGCCGAGGCGATGACGACCGCGCTCACCCCCGACGCCGACGAGATCGCCGAGGCGCACTGGTATTCCAGGGAGGAGATGGCACGGGCGCTGGAGTCGGGCGAGCTGCGCCTGCCGCCTCCCGTGTCGATCGCCCGCCGCCTCATCGAGACCTGGTACGGCGGCGAGCTCGTCGGCGACTGGTGACCGTCAGGCCGCTTCGAGCAGGGCCTTGACCTCGATGGCCGAGGGGTTCGTCCGCACCACGCGACCGTTGGGGGTGTCGATCACGACGGTCGGCACCACCTGGTTGCCGTTGTTGACGCTCATCACGAAGTCGGCGGCAGACGGGTCACGCTCGATGTCGATCTCGTCGAAGCTGATGCCCTCGCGAGCGAGCTGGGACTTGAGCCGCTTGCACGGGCCGCACCAGGTGGTGCTGTAGATCGTGAGCGCCATCTCGGGACACCCTCCAAGGTCAAGGAATCAGGCGATCGGTGCAACAACGCCCGGTGCCTGGTTAATCCCGGATCTGCCTGGTCCGGTCCCCTACCCGATCCGCTCGGCGATCCACGCCTGCACCCGCTCGGCCACACCCGGCTCCCGGTAGAGCGGCGAGCTGTGGTTGACCCCCGGCGCCGTGAACACGGTCACCGGCACGCCCACCTGCCCGAGCATCTGCTTGAGCAGCTGGCTCTGCACCGGCGGCACGAACTCCTCCGCCGAGTGGATGGTCAGCATCGGCGCGTCCTTGCGGCTGGCGTGCCAGGCCACCTCCATGCTCGCCCAGACGCGCGAGCACTTGCCCTTGGGCGCGCAGCCGCCGGCCAGCTTGATGGCGGCCGTGCGGAGCTTGCGCTTGTTGGGGTCGGTGGCCTTCTCGCCGTCGGAGTAGGCGCGCAGCGGCGAGATGATCGGGGACAGCCCGACCACGCCCTTGAGCCCGTTGATGCCGTCGCCGTACGTGCCCACGGCCGCCGCGATGTGCCCGCCCGCGGAGAAGCCCACCAGCACGTAGTTGCCCGCGTCGAACGCCCACTTGTCGGCATGCTTGCGCGCCATGGCGATCGCGGCCAGGGCGTCGGTGCGCTGCGCGGGCCAGGCGGCGTCGCCGGAGAGGCGGTAGTTGAGGTTGAAGACCGTGTAGCCCATCTCGGCGTAGCCGCGGGTGATCTCCTTCATGTACTTCTTGTCACCGCTGGACCACCAGCCGCCGTGGACGAGGAAGATCCCGGGCCGCTCCTGGCCGTCGGGCGTCCACCAGACGTCCATGCTCTGGCGCTGGTGGGAGCCGTACTGGACGGTCTCCACGGACAACCCGCCGAGCCCCTCAGCGTCCACGGGGTTGCTGACCGTGGGGCCGGGGGCGGGGTCCTTGGCCGCGCTCGCGGTGACTGGTGTGAGCACGACGGCAGCGAGCGCGAGAACGCTCACGGAAACCGCTGTTCGCACGGCCTTCCTTTCCCCCATGCACGTGGTCGGCCCCATTGTGGGGGAAGAGACCAGTTCTTTGCATCTCGATGACTAGGAACATACGTCGGCCCGCATGTTGCCAGAATAAGGTGCTTCACCGCCACCGGCTGGAAGGATGTACGGGTGAACAACTCGGACGACGTACTGATCGGACTCGACCCCGAGCAGCGCGCGGTCGCCGAGGCCGTGCGCGGGCCGGTGTGCGTGCTGGCGGGTGCGGGCACGGGCAAGACCAGGGCGATCACCCACCGCATCGCGTACGCGGTCCGCAGTGGAGTCGTGGACGCGCAGAGCGTGCTGGCCGTGACGTTCACCACACGCGCGGCGGGCGAGCTGCGCCAGCGGCTGCGCGCGCTCGGCGCCCCCGGCGTCCAGGCGCGCACGTTCCACGCCGCGGCGCTGCGCCAGCTCACCTACTTCTGGCCGCGGGTGATCGGCGGCGAGGCCCCGTCGGTCATCGAGTCGAAGCTCCCGGTCCTGGCCGAGGCGTGCCGCCAGGTCCGCCGCAGCCCCGACCGTTCCGAGCTGCGGGACATCGCCTCCGAGATCGAGTGGGCCAAGGTCACCCAGATCGGCCCGGAAGACTACGTCGCGGCGGCCGCCAAATATCACCGCACGCCGCCGATCGCGGCCGACGAGGTGGCCGGGCTCTACGAGTCGTACGAGCGGATCAGGCGCGAGCGTCACCTCGTCGACTTCGAGACCATCCTCGAGCTGACCGCGGCGGTGATGACCGAGCACCAGGAGGTGGCGGCGCAGATCCGCCAGCAATACCGCTATTTCGTGGTCGACGAGTATCAGGACGTCAACCCGCTGCAGAAGCTGCTGCTCGATACCTGGCTCGGCGGCCGCGACGACCTCTGCGTGGTCGGCGACCCCAACCAGACGATCTACTCCTTCACCGGCGCCAGCCCGCGCTACCTGACCGGGTTCGCGGTGGAGCACCCCGACGCGGCCGTCATCAAGCTCGTACGCGACTACCGCTCCACCCCCCAGGTCGTCGATCTGGCCAACCTCGTCATCGCCAAGGGCAAGTCCCCGCACCGCCTGGAGCTGGTGGCCCAGCGCCCCGACGGCCCCCGGCCGGTGTTCAACGACTACGACGACGAGCCCGCGGAGGCCGCCGGCGTGGCCCGCGCCATCAGGAAGCTCCTCGACAAGGGCGTGCCGTCGCGCGAGATAGCCGTGCTGTTCCGCGTCAACTCACAGTCGGAGTCGTACGAGGAGGCTCTGGCCAAGGCCGAGATCCCCTACGTGCTGCGCGGCGCCGAGCGCTTCTTCGAACGCCCGGAAGTGCGCCAGGCGGTCGTCCTGCTGCGCGGCGCGGCCCGCTCCGCGGCCGGTGAGCCGCTGGCCGGCGAGGTGCACCACGTCCTGGCCGGAATCGGCCTGACCCCGTCGCCGCCCGGCGGGGGCAAGGCCAGGGAGAAGTGGGAGTCGCTCAAGGCCCTGGCCGACCTGGCCGAGGACATGGCGGCGGACGGGGCCGACCTGCCCGCGTTCGTGGCCGAGCTCGAACGCCGCGCCTCCGAGCAGCACGCGCCCCCCGTGGAGGGCGTCACCCTGGCCTCGCTGCACGCCGCCAAGGGCCTGGAGTGGGACGCGGTGTTCCTCGTCGGCGTCACCGACGGCATGCTGCCGATCATCTACGCGGAGACCCCCGAGCAGATCGAGGAGGAGCGGCGGCTCCTCTACGTCGGCGTCACGCGCGCCCGGGAGCATCTCTCGCTCTCCTGGGCCCTGGCCCGCGCGCCCGGGGGCCGCAAGAGCCGCCGCCCGTCGCGCTTCCTCGACGGCCTCACCGGCCGCGTTTCGTCGCCGCCGCGCGTGGCCCCGTCCACCCGCGAACGCCGCCAGGTGGCCGCGCCGGTTAGCTGCCGCGTGTGCGCCAAGACGCTGGTGGTCGCGGCCGAGCAGAAGCTGGGCCGCTGCTCGACCTGCCCGGCCGACTACGACGAGGCCCTGCTCGAACGCCTGAAGTCGTGGCGCACCGCCACGGCCAAGGAGAGCAAGGTGCCCCCCTACGTCATCTTCACGGACGTGACGCTGCAGGCGATCGCCGAGCGGGCCCCGGCCACGGAGCAGGAGCTGCTGTCGATCGCGGGGGTCGGCAAGGTCAAGATCGACCGGTACGGTGAGGCCGTCCTCGCCCTGTGCCGCGCTTCGTAGCCGGGTGCCGTAACAACGGCGAAACTGCGACAGGGAATCATCAGACAAGCCAGGCCCACGTTTGGGCGTGAATGGGCGACACGTCAGACTTGTCCCAGAATCGGAAAACACAAGGGGGACGGACGCGTGAACGAGGCGCTGAAGGAGCTGCTGGACCTGCTCGACCTGGAGCAGATCGAGCTCGACATCTTCCGGGGCAGGAGCCCGGAGGAGCGCATCCAGCGTGTCTTCGGCGGCCAGGTGGCGGCGCAGGCCCTGGTGGCGGCGGGCCGTACGGTGCCCAAGGACCGTAACGTGCACTCCCTGCACGCCTACTTCATCCGGCCGGGCGACCCGTCCATCCCGATCGTCTACAACGTCGAACGCCTCCGCGACGGCCGCTCGTTCACCACGCGCCGCATCGTGGCCGTCCAGCACGGCAAGGCGATCTTCACGATGTCCGCGTCGTTCCACGTCTTCGAGGAGGGCGTGGAGCACCAGGCCCTGACGATGCCGGCGGTGCCCGACCCGGAGACGCTGCCGACGTTCCAGGACAGGATGTACGAGCTGGTCGGCGACAACCCGGACCTGCGCGACTGGCTCTCGCGCCCCCGCCCGGTGGACGCCAGGTACGCCTCGCCGCTCACCTGGGAGGCGTACGCGAACCCGGAGCTGCGCAGCGCCCAGACCAACGTGTGGTTCCGCTATCACGCCGACCTGCCCGACGACCCGCTCCTGCACGTGGTGCTGGCCGCGTACGCCTCCGACTTCACGCTGGTCGACACGATACTGCTGGCACACGGCATGGCCTGGGGCGCCTCGAACGTCATGGGCGCCTCGCTGGACCACGCGATGTGGTTCCACCGCCCCTTCCGGGCCGACGACTGGCTCCTCTACGCTCAGGAGTCCCCGTGGTCGGCGGGGGCCCGGGGGCTCGCCCGCGGGGAGATGTACACGGCGTCAGGTGAACTCGTGGTCTCGGTCGTCCAGGAAGCCATGATTCGCGTGATGAAGTAGACACGAAATCGCAGGTAGAAAATATGTTGCCCCTTCCCGGGTTCCCGGTTTAGGGTCATGGTCAAGCGAGTCGGACACTCCTGTTCCGACGATCCCAAGAGTGGAGGTGAGCCCCGGTGATCAGCATCAAGATGTCGGCCACGCAGTGGCGCGCCTCCGCATGCCGTGACCTGGTGAGACTCGTCGATGGTCCCGCCAAGCCGCGGCAGGAGAAGTCTGCCCGTAGCCAGGCCGCCGCCTTCTATGCGCACGCCCACTTCGGTGCCGCTGCCGTGAAGCAAGGCGCTCCTGTCTACAACGCACGTATCGAACTGCCGACCAGCCAGCTCACCAAGGGTGGACTGTGCGGTCCGCAACCCTGGAGGGATGCTCCGGTCATAACCTGACCGGCAAGCAACCGCCTCCAGGCCGCGGATCCGCACACAGGATCCGCGGCCTTCTTGTTTGTCCGTGATCCCCGACCACCTACGAGGTGCCCGACCAAGATCAAAAAGATCGATCAAAAGGAGAAGCAGATGGGGGCGAAGACGATCATGGACCTGATCGACGAAGCCAAGATCCCCTGTCGTACCGACCCTGACCTGTGGTTCGCCGAGTCGCCGGAGGACGTCGAGTTCGCCAAGGCTCTCTGCGGCGGCTGCCCGATCCAGAAGGCCTGCCTGGCCCGCGCGCTCGAGCGCGAGGAGCCGTGGGGCGTCTGGGGTGGCGAGCTGATCCTCAGGGGAACGATCGTTCCCCGTAAGCGTCCGCGCGGGCGTCCCCGCAAGCACCCGGTCGCTGCCTGAACACCGGACCTACCACCAGAAAGTGAACAAACCGATGAGCGTTCATTCGACGAGGAGCCTTGCCGTGCCGGATCTGATTCATGACTTGGTAAATGACCGAATACAAACCCTCCACCGCGAGGCGGCCGAACAGCGCCTCATCCTGCGCGTCAGTCGCGTGCAGCGGGCGCGGCGCGAGGTCAAGCGGGCGAACGACCGCCTTCGCAGGGCCTTGAGCCGCCAGATCTGACCCCGGAGATCCTGCCGCCGGCGCAGGATCTCCGGTTCGGATCCCTCCTGAGAGCCGGGCGCCGGCCGGCGCCCGGCTCTTCTCTTTCCCGGCCGTGCCTTCCCACGGACGGACCACCCGCCCCGCCGCACCGATCGCTCGCCACCGCGCTGCGGCATCGGACGCCGTGGCTGCTGCGGACGATCAGGACGCCGAAGGCATCGCGGACCTTCCAGACCTCTTGGACGCCTGAGATTCCGCAAGCTCCGTGGCCGACCAGAGCCGCGCCGCCATCCAGGCGACCCCGACCCCCGCCATCACCAGCCCGGCCAGATAGACCGGCAACGGCACCACGTTCCGCAACGACCCGGGCACCATGCCCACGGCGTAGAGCAGCACGCCCACCACGGGCATGGCCCCGCTCCTGATCGCGGCGGCACTGAACGTCACCACCCCCACCAGCAGGACGACCGACGTGAACAGGAACGCCCGCCCGGTGCCCCCGGCCAGCAGCCCGCTCACGACGCCGCCGCCGAGGTAGGGGAAGACGAAGTGCAGCGTGTACTCGATCGCGAACGCCCCGGCCAGCCCGGCCGAGTTGAGCACGTATCCGACAAGCCCGAGCGTGCCGGAAGTGCGGCGAATGAGCAGGTAGATGCCGGTGATCGCGAGTAATCCCGTCAGGGCCCCGAACGGTGCGATGGCATGGGTGAGCGCCGTCTCCGGCAGGTATCCAGCGCGACGGGCGGAGTTGACGAACAGCAACACGGCGCAGGCGAACCCCGCCACCGCGGCAACCCGATGAACGCTCATGTAGGGCGTCCTCCCTCTTGTTCTTCTCGGTGATAACACTCGTTATGATCCTCGTTATCGCCAGATATGGTGAGAGGGTGCCGAGAGCCGTAAGCACCTCGAAAGAACTCGGCGCGCTGCGCCAGGACCTGCTCGACGCGGCCCTGCGCGTGCTACGCGAGAAGGGCGCGCTCCACCTGACCCTCCGCCGCGTGGCCGACGCCGCCGCCACCTCCACGATGGGCATCTACACCTGCTTCGGCGGACGAGCCGGCCTGCTGGAAGCGATCTACGAGCACGGCTTCCACCTCCTTCACGAGGCGATGACCCGATCCCTGGACGGTCGCACGGATCCGCTGGCCCGGATCATGGGGGTCGCGTACGGCTACAGGCAGTTCGCCCTGGCCGACCCTGCCCTGTTCGCGCTCATGTTCGAGCGCCCGGTTCCGGATTTCGACCCCTCGCCCGAGCAGCGCAACGACGCCCTGCGCCTGTGCTTCGACCCGCTCGCCGCCGCCACCTCGGCAGCGGCCGAGGCCGGCCTCATCCGGGCGACGGACCCGGAGCGCTCGGCGTACCTGGTGTGGACCACGATCCACGGCCTCGTCGGCATCGAGCTGACCTGCTCGCTTCGCAGCCCGCTCCCCGGCTGGTTCCTGAACTCCGGCGAGGAGGGCGAGCGCATCCTCAAAGACGGCGTCCGAGCCCTCCTGTCCGGCCTCACCTGAACGCCCCACCCCGAACAGGCACGACTTGCACCCTGAACGGCAAGCCGCGGGGATGGTACCGGCCGGCAGGGCATGTGCGAGCGAGTGCCCGGCCGGCCGGCGAGCTGCCCGCCGCCGCCACCCATGAGGTCCGTGCGGAAGATCGAAAACCTGACGGGGACGGTGGTGGCGGACAGCCCGGTCAAATCACCAGACTCACGCGCGCCCTGCCCGCGGCCGCCACGACGGTGCCGCGACCGCTCGGCGCGCTGCACGACGCTGTCGTGCGATCAAGGAGTGGTGATGCAGTGCATGGCGGGAACCGCGGCAGGCATGCCCGCCGCGGTCGGATCCACCATGGTCGTCAGTTCACCGGCGCTCGCAGCCAGGCACTCGCCGGCACGAGCAGGATCGAGGACGGCGTTCGCGGCGGGTGCGGCGGCGAGCAGGCCCAGGGTCGCCAGGGCGGTGGCGGCCAACAGCCGCACGGGTCGGTGCATTGGTATTCTCCCAAGAGAGAGTAACGGTTTGCACTTGTATACTTACACAGAGTAGTCACTGCTTGACAGTGGAATCCCGGAACTCCCGCCATCTCCCCAAGCCGCCTTCCCCTGAAACGGGTGAGGCCAGCCCGATGGCACAGGCATCCTCACGGACGCGGCCGGTGCCCATGACGGGAAACGTGCCCGTGATCCGGGCGTGCCCAGGACACGGGCGTGTCGCCCGACGGCGCCGGGTGCGACATACCAGCGATATACCGGAACGTCGTACGGTGGCGTACCGCGCAACCCTGGCTGCGGGCGCGGGCATCACGGCGGGGGCCCCGGCGTACCAGCTCTTATGAGCCGTTCCAGTCGAGCGGCCCGTAGAGGGCCGCGGGGGCACCCGTCGTGAGCGCCCAGTACCTGTCGCCGTAAGACCAGTGCCACCACTCTGTCGGGTAGTTGATGAAGCCTGCCGCGCTCATGGCCTGAGCGAGCAGACGCCTGTTGGCTCGCGTCTGGGAGGAGATCGCCGGATGGTGCGTGTAGCAGGCGCCGCCGCTCTCCTCCGGTCCGGCGTTCACGGGGGTGCCCATGTCGAGCTCGGCACCGTCGGCGTCGATCAGCGTGAGGTCGACGGCGGCCCCGCACACGTGCGGCGCCACCTCCGGCGGCGCGAGCGAGCGGCTGGCCTGGGTGTGGACCTGCTCCTCGCTCCACGAAGGGTTGGCGTCGCGGAGCTCGGCGGCGTACCGGGTGAAGTAGTGCCGCTGCAGCGCCAGGGGCCGGTAGCCCTCGACGACCAGCAGCCGGTGTTTCGCGGGCAGGAGCTCGTGCACCGACAGCAGCCGATCGACGAGGCCGATGCGTAGCCGGGCGTACGCGCCGGCGCCGTCGGCCTGGCGGTCGTCGAGCGCCAGCTCCGGCACCTTGCGCAGGTCGAACAGCGGCTCACCGCACTCGATCACCGGGATGGCCAGGAGCCGGCGGTCCGACATCAGCACGATCGATTCATCTGTCATGTCTTACGGTCCTTCACTCGTGTTTCGATCGAGCATGAGGGGCCCCGCTGTAAGTTCGCTGCAATTCCACGGATGCGAGGTATCGATGGAATTTCGCCTGCTGGGGCCCGTCGAGGTGTGGGACGGAGCGCAACGGGTGGCGCTGGGCGGGCCCAAGCCGCGGGCGCTCCTCGCGTCGCTGCTCCTCAGCCCCGGGCGGGTGGTGTCGGTCGATCGGCTGGTGGACCTGATCTGGAGCGATCGTGTTCCCGGCACCGCCAGAGAGCTGGTCCAGACGTACGTCTCCTCCTTGCGGCGCAGGCTGCGGCCGGAGGCGATCGTGACCCGCCCTCCGGGCTATCTGCTGCTCCTGGACGGCGAGCGGTTCGACCTCCAGTTGTTCGAGCGATTCGTCGCGGACGGACGGCTGGCCGCGGAGGAGGGCAGGCACGAGGACGCCGAGCAGGCGCTGCGCGCCGCCGAGGCGCTGTGGCGCGGTCCCGCGCTGGGCGGGATCGGCGAGGCCCTTCAGGCGGAGGCGGCTCGCTTGGAGGAGCTCCGCCTGACCGTCATCGAGGAGCGCATCGCCGCCGAACTGCTCCTGGACCGCCACGGCGACCTGGTGGCGGAGCTCACCGCGCTGGTCGCCGCCCATCCGACACGGGAGCGAATCCGCGGCCAGCTGATGACGACGCTGTACCGGCTGGGCCGCTCGGCCGAGGCCCTGTCGGTCTTCGACGACGGGCGGACGACGCTGGCCGAGGAGCTGGGCCTCGATCCCGGCCCGGAGTTACGCGCGTTGCAGGAGGCCGTCCTGCGGGGTGATCCGGCCCTGTCCGGCGCGGCGCCCCCGTATCTCAGGCGGCACTTCGTGCCCAAGCAGCTGCCACCGGACGTGCCGGACTTCACGGGCCGGGCCGACGTCGTGGGAGAGCTGACGCCCATGCTGGCCGCGAGCCGTACGGCGCCGCCCGTGGTGATCATCTCGGGGAAGGGCGGCGTGGGGAAGAGCGCCGTGGCGGTCCATCTGGCGCACCGGGTCGCCGATCGTTATCCGGACGGCCAGCTCTTCGCCGATCTCCGCGGCACGAGCGACACCCCGGCCACCGAGCAGGAGGTGCTCGGCCGTTTCCTGCGCGCGCTCGGCGTCGAGCACGAGGCCCAGCCCGAGTCGCCGGCGGAGCGGGCCGCCCTCTACCGCAGCCTGCTGGCGCAGCGACAGGTGCTGGTGGTGCTGGACGACGCCCGGAACGAGCAGCAGATCCGGCCGCTGCTGCCCGGCGAGGCCGGTTGCGCGGTGTTGGTCACCTCGCGGGGACGGCTCGCCGGCCTGGCCGGCGCGCATCTGACCGACCTCGACATGCTCGACGGTGAGGCCGCGCTCGCCCTCCTCGGCGCCGTCGCCGGGGCCGACCGCGTCGCCGCCGAGCCGGGGGCCGCCCGTGAGATCGTCCGGTTGTGCGGCCTGCTGCCCCTCGCCGTGCGGACCGTGGGCGCGCGCCTGGCCACGCGGCGGCATTGGCCCCTGGCCACCATGGCCGCCCGGCTCACCGACGTGCGCCGCAGGCTGGACGAGCTCACCGCCGGGGACGTGGAGGTCCGGGCCAGCGTCAGCCTGAGCTACCGGGCTCTGGACGAGCAGGGCAGGGCGGCGTTTCGCCGGCTCGGTCTGCTGGGGGTGCCCGACTTCGCGCCGTGGCTCATCGCTCCGCTTCTCGACGTGCCGGCGGCGGACGCTGAAGAGATCGCCGAGCGCCTGGTGGACGCCCAGCTCGTGGACTTCGCCGCGATCGACGCCACCGGGCAGCCCCGCTACCGGCTGCACGATCTCCTGCGGGTCTTCGCCGCGGAATGCGCCGAGGCGTACGACACCGCGGACGAGCGGGCGGCGGCCGTGACCCGCACCCTCGGCAGCTGGCTCTGGCTCATCGACAGGATCGACTCCCGCGTGCCCTCCGGAGAGGTCATCCTGCGCGGCGACTACGCGTCCGCCCGCCCGTTAGACGACCTCGTCGCCGCCCGGGCGGCTGCGGACCCGGCCGCCTGGCTGGACGCCGAGGCGCCCTGTCTCATCGTGGCCGTGTCCCGCGCCGCGTCGCTGGACCTGGACGTCGCCGCCTGCGACCTGGCAGCGGCGCTGTCCTTCTCGCACGTCTTCAACGCCAACCGCCTGAGCGAATGGCGCACCAGCCATGAGGCCGCGCTGGCAGCCGCCCGGCGCGCCGGGAACCGGGCCGGCGAGGCGGTCCTGCTCGCCGGTCTGGGCCACATCCACTACAAGCTGGACCGCTTCGACCAGGTGCACGAGTACCTGTCCGCGGCCCTGCCGCTGTTCGCCGAAACCGGAGACGTCAGGGGCGAGGCCGTCGCCCTCGCGGGCATGGGCACCGCCTGCCGCGAACAGTGCCGGCTGCGTGAAGGGCTCGGGTACCTGACCAGATCCGCGGCGATCTTCCGGCGGCTGGGCGACCACTCCGCGATCGGCGCGACCTCGCGGATGGCCGCCGCCATCCATCTCGAACTCGGCGAGTACGAGGCCACGTGGCCGCTGCTCGACCAGGCGCTGGACGCCTACCGCCGGGCGGGCAGCCGGCGTGGAGAGGCGCTCACGCTGCGCACCACGAGCCTCGTCCATCGCGCCCTGGGCGACTACGCCGAGGCCGCCGAGCTGAGCACCCGGGCCCTGGACATGTTCCGCGCCCTCGGCGACCCGCTCATGGCCGCCTTCGCCGTGCAGTCCCTCGTCAAGGTGCGGATCCGGCAGGGTGACGGAGCCGCCGCCCTGTCGCAGCTCGTCGACGCCCTGGAGGTATGCAGAAGCCACTTCGACCGGTACGGCGAGGCTCTCATGCAGCGCACCATCGGCGAGCTCCATCTGGCGAACGGCCAGCTGGATCTCGCCGAGGCCCACCTCATGCAGTCGATCGCCATCTCTGAGGAGCTCCGGACGCCGCTTCCCGTGGCGCGCGCCAAGCGTGATCTGGCGGCCGTGCTGGCCGCGCGCGGCGACACCGCGGCGGCGGAGCTCGTGATCGCCGAGGCGACGGCCGTCTTCGCCGGCCACGACGCGCGTGAGGGAGACGAACTCGGGGTCACCTCGTCCGGGCAGACCGAAGGGCCGGATCCCGAGGATCCGGCCCGTCGATCGCCAGGTTAGAAGTAGGGGGTCCAGCCGGGGCCGATGGGGGTGGCGGGGCCGAAGTTGTTGTCGCCTTCGCCGTTCCAGATGTGCAGGGTGCCGTCGGTCATGGCGGCGATGTCGTCGTGGCCGTCGCGGTTGACGTCGCCGAGGGAGGTCAGGGTGCCGTCGTAGGGGCCCCAGCCGGCGCCGACTTCGTGGGCGGTGCTGAAGGTGTTGTTGCCTTGGCCGTTCCAGATGTGGAGGGTGCTGCCGTTCTTGATGGCGGCCAGGTCGCCGATGCCGTCGTTGTTGAAGTCGCCGCCGATGGGCTTGCTGAAGGCTGCCCAGCCGGGGCCGATGGGGGTGGCGGGGCCGAACTTGTTGTTGCCTTGGCCGTTCCAGACGTGGAGGGTGCTGCCGTCCTTGATGGCGGCGATGTCGTCGTGGCCGTCGCGGTTGACGTCGCCGATCGAGGTCAGGGTGCCGTCGTAGGGGCCCCAGCCGGCGCCGACTTCGTGGGCGGTGCTGAAGGTGTTGTTGCCTTGGCCGTTCCAGATGTGCAGGGTGCTGCCGTTCTTGATGGCGGCCAGGTCGCCGATGCCGTCGTTGTTGAAGTCGCCGCCGATGGGCTTGCTGAAGGCTGCCCAGCCGGGGCCGATGGGGGTGGCGGGGCCGAACTTGTTGTTGCCTTGGCCGTTCCAGACGTGGAGGGTGCTGCCGTCCTTGATGGCGGCGATGTCGA
>NZ_JBGNUW010000010.1:390686-411401 GCF_041950495.1 Nonomuraea sp. MTCD27
CGTCGTGGCCGTCGCGGTTGACGTCGCCGATCGAGGTCAGGGTGCCGTCGTAGGGGCCCCAGCCGGCGCCGACTTCGTGGGCGGTGCTGAAGGTGTTGTTGCCTTGGCCGTTCCAGATGTGCAGGGTGTTGCCGTTCTTGATGGCGGCCAGGTCGCTGATGCCGTCGTTGTTGTAGTCGCCGGCGACGGGTTTGCTGAAGGCCGCCCAGCCGCCGCCGACTTCCTGGTGGGTGGTGAAGTTGTTGCTGCCCTTGCCGTTCCAGATGGTCAGCGTGCCGGTCGTCTCGGAGAAGATGTCGCCGATCCCGTCACCGTTGAAGTCCGCGCCGCGTACGGGTACGTGGTCGTCGACGATGTTCCGGTACCGGATGGGCGTGTAGGTCTGCATGCTCGCCCACGACTCGTCCCCGCGCTTGCCGTGGGAGTTGACGGCCGGGCCCTTGGCCCAGTCGTCCTCCCATCCGTCGCCGTCGGAGTCGTTGCCGCCGTTGAGGGAGTAGGTCCACGCTCCCTGGGAGTGGTCCTGCTCGTTCTTCCATCGGGCGAAGAGCTCCATGTGCCCGTCGCGGAGGATCGCGTCCCCGGGCTTGAGGTCGTGGAGACTCCCCAGGGTGATCTTTCCGGAATAGCCTTCGAAATCGACCGTGCTGTTGCCGCCCTTGCCGGAGTTCGCGGTGATGTGCCAGGCCATGGAGACCAGGCCGGAGCAGTCCGGCCCGTACTTGTTGTCCCCCTCCGCGTCCGTGACCAGGGTGTTGGGCCAGCGCGTCAGGTTGTAGCGGACGTTGCGGTCGACCCAGTTCTGGGCGCGTGCCAGCACCTCGGACCGGGTGATCTTCCCGTCCGGGAAGCTGGCGGCGTACGCGGCCTGGGGCGTGGCCGCGACGTCCAGGGCGGTGAAGGAGAACGTCGCGGCGATGAACGCGAGACCGGCCAGCAGGCGGACGGGGGTTGACGAGCTCGACATGGGGTTTCCTCCGGGTGATGGGGCCGGTTGTTCGGCCCCGAGCAACGCCAGAGTGTCGAGCGGTGCTGGAAATCCCCTGCAACGCCCTTTCAGCGCCTTTCATCCGGCACAGGGGCGCCCCGTCCTCGCAGGTCGGCGACCCTCAGCCCATGCGGAAGGCGTCGGCGTGGGAGTGCGTCCCCTGCCCGGAGGTGCGGGTCTCGGCGTGGGAGTGCGTCCCTTGCCCGACGGTGCGGGTCTCGGCGTTCGTCAGGCCATGGGGGCGCGGATCCCGGCCGAGCACGGTGGCAAGGATGATCAGAAGCGCCGCACAGGCTCGGAGACCGCTACGCGGGACCGGCCCAGGGATGGCTGCCCGGCCCCATGAGGCTGTGATCGTGGCCAGGCTGCCTGGGCACCCCTCACTCCCAGACCCAGCACCCGGAACCGTCGGCAATCCTGGGACTGGCGGCAACTCCGGACTGGCGGAACCGCCGGAGGCGTTCGCGACCCGTGGACTGCCTGTACGTCGCGAGGACGGAAACGACCGGGGCGGGGCTGACGTGGGTGTGCTTAGCCGATGGCCAGGGGTTCGTCGTTGGGGTCGGGGTCGTGGTCGGGGTCGTCGGCGAAGCCGGGCACCCAGCGGATCACCTCGTCCCGGAACCGGGCCGTGGTGCCGAGCTGGCACAGCACGCCGATGCCCGCCGCATGGACCCGGTGGATGAGGACGTACGACGTCGGCAGGTTGAGCTGGCGGATCACGTTGGTCGGCCGGAGGTCCGTGACGCTGGCCGCCTGCGCCTGCAGCCACTCCCGGCTGAACGTGAACTCCTCCACCGCCGTCGGCTCCACGTACGGCGCGAGGAAGGCACGCAGGGCGTCAGGATCGATCTCGATGCCCTCGCGGATGAAGCCCTCCTGCCGCAGGCCGGCCGTGACGGTTTCCATGTCGCCCTGGTTGAAGATGCGCGTCAGCTGGCCGAACGCCTTGGGGTAGCCGTCCGGCAGCCGGTTGACGGCGCCGAAGTCGAGGACGCCGAGCTTGCCGTTGGCCAGCATGCGGAAGTTGCCCGGATGGGGGTCGGCGTGCAGCATCCCGACGCGGGCGGGGGAGCAGAACAGGAAGCGGACGAAAAGCAGGCCGGCCCGGTCACGTTGCTCCTGGGTGCCCTCAGTGATGATGCGCGACAGCGGTGTGCCGTCCATCCACTCGCTGACCAGCACCATCTCGTTCGCCGCCACCACGTCCGGCACGTGGAAGTCGGGGTCGTTGTGGAACTCCAGGGCGAAGGCGTGCTGAGCCTCTGCCTCCCGCAGGTAGTCGAGCTCCTCGGCGACCCGCTCGCGCAACTCGCTCAGCACGGCCTTCATGTCGAGACCGGGCAGCAGCACGCCGAACAGCTTGCCCAGGCGCGCGAGCTGCGCGAAGTCGCCGAGCAGGGCCTTGCCCGCCCCCGGGTACTGGATCTTGACGGCCACCTCCCTGCCGTCATGCCACACGGCCCGGTGCACCTGGCCGATCGAGGCGGCCGCCGTCGGCTGGTCGTCGAACGACAGGAAGTGCTCCCGCCAGTCGTCACCCAGCTGCTCCGTCAGCACCTTGTGGACCGTGGACACGGGAAGCGGCGGCGCCGCGTCCTGCAGTTTGGTCAGCGTGGCGCGATAGGGCCCGACGATCTCCTGTGGCAGCGCCGCCTCGAAGATCGACAGCGCCTGGCCCAGCTTCATCGCGCCGCCCTTGAGTTCCCCGAGCACTTTGAAGATCTGTTCGGCGGTGCGCTGCTGCACTTCCTGGGCCACGATTTCCGCCGGCTTGCCGCCGATACGTTTGCCCAACCCGAGGGCGGCGCGGCCCGCGAAGCCGAGTGGAAGGGCTGCCAGCTTGGCCGAACGCGTGACAGCACGGCGCGGAAGATCGCTCACACTGATGCGCGGAACCTCGGCGAGATACCGCTTCCCCCCTTCGTGGTCGTCCTCTGAGCACGTCAGTCGCGGTTGGGTGCCATGACCATTCTTAGCGAATATGGATTGTTTCGCATACAACGACATTGCGGGTGGGCCCTCCACGACCGCCTTTTCCAGCGCCAATCAGGGGTTACGTCGATTGTGCCGTTGGTCACAGCGGACTCCCTGCCGTCGAGATGAGCAAGCGCATGGCCGACCGCCCCGGCCGCGACGGCGGTCGCGAGCGCCACGTCACACGCGATCTCGCCGGGCGGGTAGCCGCCCAACCGGGCGGTGACGATCGGCCAGTCGGGGTCCCGGTCGCGCCGCGTCAGGTCGAGACAGTGCAGGCACGCCGTGGTCCCGGGCAGGACCAGCGGGCCGACCGTCCCATGGCCCTCGAAGGCGGACACCAGGAGGTGGGGGATGCGCAAGGAGTTGAGGTCGTTGATCAGCACCCCGTCGAGAGGGGTGACCGGTGCCAGGATGACGAGGTCGGGGCGGTCGGACCTGTCCGCGAGGTACGGCCCACCGGCCAGCGCGTTCACCGTGGGTCGGAACGATTCGCAGGACCTCCCGGATTCCCCGGTGTCGTCGCTCGCCCGCTCGGTGGGATGCACCGCGGGCCCCACGGCTTGGGTCGGTGAGCCAGCTGCCTTCCGGGAGTCACGCCCCTTCACCGGTTCCCGTGGCCTCCTCGAACCGTGGTCGTCGTAGGCACCGCGCTTCCCCGTGGCGCCGGCTGCGGATCCGGCGGCCCCTCCAGCCCTGCCGGCGGCGGGGGCTGCCTGGCCGGGTGGGGTGGTGACACCGGTACGGCGGCCTGGTCCGGTGGCTCCACGGGTCGGGCCTGGTGCGGTGGGTTCGGCGGGGGCGGTGTCGAGCTCGTCGGGTTCGGCGGATGCCGGGCCGCCCGAGGTGAGCCTCCTGACGACCGCGACCGCCGCCGCCTCACGGGGCATGCCGACCTCCGCCCACGTGAGGCCCCCGGGCGTGATGTCCGCCGGACGGGTCTTGCCCGGATCGATCACCCGGATGTTGCCCACCCCGGCGGCCGCGAGCAGGGCGACGACCTGCGCGCCGACCCGGCCGGCCCCGTAGACGCGCACCCGCGACGCCCGGCGGCGCTCGAACAGGGCGATCATGCCGTCCGGCGCGGTGGAGCCGAGGTCGAGGGCGTCGAGCTCTGGCTTGAGGCGGTCCCTCTCCGCCAGCGGGAGGTCGCGGAGAGATCCGGGGCCGGCCGCGGCGTCGTGGAGGGCGCCCTGGGCGGTGAGCTGGTCGAGCAGGGATCGGGCACGGTCCTCGTCGAGGCCGGCGAGGGCCGCGTCGCGCAGGACGGACTCCAGGTCGCGGGTGCCGTCGAGGCCCTCGATCCACTGGAGGACGGGTTTGGTGAAGCCGCTCAGCATGACTGCTCGGAGGGGGTGCACGCCGTATTGCATGGCGTGCTCGTCGCGGACGATATGCCGGAGGGTGGGCTTCACACGTGGCCTCATGGCGGGAAAGGTTTCCACGCCTGAACAAGATCCCGAGAGGGTTCCGCTGCAGCTGTGGATAACTACGGGCGGGGCGGCTCAGCCTGTGGACGAGCGGGGGCTCAGTGGAGGCGGTCCAGCCGGCTCACAAAGGCGGTGGGGAAGGGTGCAGGAAGGTGGTCGCGGGCGATCGAACGTGCGGCGGGCGGGTTACGCTTCCCCGCATGAACGAGCTCTTGGTTGATCGCAAAGACGACGGAGTCGTACTCATCACCCTCAACCGCCCCGACATGCGCAACGCCATGACCGACACCATGACGGCCCAGTGGCGCGAAACCATGTCCGAGCTGGCCGCCGACCGCGAGGCCCGCTGTCTCGTCGTCACGGGTGCCGGGACGGCCTTCTCGTCCGGCGGTGACCTGTCGTGGATCGGGGAGCGGGGCGCCGAGGCCGTGCCGCGGCT
Organism: Nonomuraea sp. MTCD27; assembly: GCF_041950495.1. NCBI lineage: Bacteria > Bacillati > Actinomycetota > Actinomycetes > Streptosporangiales > Streptosporangiaceae > Nonomuraea > Nonomuraea sp. MTCD27. The sequence continues at coordinate 395,521 of NZ_JBGNUW010000010.1, forward strand.
GCGTGACCGCATGCTGGCCTTCTACCGCACCTGGTTGATGATCGCAGAGCTCGAGATCCCCACGATCGCCGCCGTCAACGGCCCGGCCGTGGGGGCGGGTCTGTGCGTGGCGCTGGCCTGCGACCTCGTGTACGCCGCCGACGACGCCAAGCTGCTGGCCCCGTTCACGTCGCTGGGGCTGCACCCGGGCATGGCGGCCACGTACCTGATCCCCAGGAGGGCCGGCGCGGGCGTGGCGCGGGAGATGTTGCTGACCGGTCGCAGCATGTCCGGGACGGAAGCGGCAGATAAAGGCCTGGTAAATCAATCTTTCCCGAAAAATGACCTAATGTCGGAAGTTCAGGGCATCGCGGCGAAGATCGCGCAGAACGCTCCGATTGCTACCAGGCTCACCAAAGTGGCCCTGAACCACGACCATCAGGACATGGAAGCCGCCCTGAGGTGGGAATCCTTGGCCCAGCCCGTGACCATGGCCTCCGCGGACATGATCGAGGGCCTGGCCGCCCATCGGGAAAGGCGCATGCCCAAATTCACCGGCTCTTAATCATCTGACCAGCAGAAACAACGTCCACCCTCTGTGGAATTTCGCCAGTCTCGGCTACCGTGCATATGTGCCCCCCGAGACAGTCGAGGTTCGTCGCAGTTCTCGTCGCCGGCGTACGGTCTCCGCCTACCGCGACGGCGACAAGACGATCGTGCTCCTGCCCGCCTGGCTGAGCGGCGAAGACGCGGATGAATGGGTGAGCCGGATGCTGGATCGGCTGGCCGCGAAGGAAAAACGGCGAAGGCCGACCGACGAGATTTTGCTGGAGCGGGCCAAGGAGCTGTCCGCGAAATACCTGGACGGCGAGCCCGACCCGGTGAGCGTGCGCTGGGTCGACAACCAGCAGCACCGCTGGGGCTCGTGCACCCCGGAGACCGGTACGATCCGGATCTCCACCAGGCTCAAGGGCCTGCCCGAGTGGGTCATCAACTATGTGATCATCCACGAGCTGGTGCACCTGCTGGTGCCCAGCCACGGGCCCAAGTTCTGGGCGCTGGTAGAACAGTATCCCAAGGCGGAGCGGGCCCGCGGGTTCCTCGAGGGGTTCTCCGCCGCGGCCCACACGGCACCGGAGGAGTGTTGACCCGCATCGCCGCGGTCCTGGTGAGACAGCACATGGCGCAGGCAGCGCCACCGGGCGTCGATCCCAGGGAGTTCCTGGAGGCGGTAGCGGAGGACACCTACGAGATGGTCGCGGGCCTCGAACTCGTCACCCCGGTGCTGATCACCAGCGTCCCTGGCCTGGACGACATCGTCTGGCCCGGCACCGAAGTGATCACCATCCCTGACGGCGAGCCGCTGAAGCTCACGCTCGGACGCCTCCAGGCCGACCAGGCCGCCGTGATCAACGCCGACGCCCCCGACCTGCCGCCCCTGCTGGTCGGCAAGCTGTTCAGGGAGCTGGGCCGGGCCGAGATCGCGATCTGCCCGGCGGAGAACGGCGGAGCCGTGGCCATGGCCTGCGCGCTGCCCCTGCCGGCCTGGGCGGAGCCCGATCTGGACGCGTACGACGTGGTGAAGGACCTGCGCGCCCAGGCCCCCGGCCCGCGCAAGGTCGCCACGACCCCGGGCTGGCACCGCCTGCGCACGCGCGAGGACGTCGAACGCCTGGACCCCGGCCTCGAAGGCTGGGACAACACCAGGGCCCTGATCAGGGCACGGTGAGCTCGGCCAGCACGGCCCGGTGGTCGGTGCCCGGCACGTCGCGCACGCTGACCTCCCGCACCCCCACCCGCTGATCCACCAGCACGTGATCGATCGTGATGATCGGCGGCACCCGCTTGTTCGCCGGCCAGGTCGGGATCAGCCCGGCCCCCACCTGGTCGGCCGCGTCCTTGTAGCCCCGCGACAGCAGCCCGCGCATGGCGGCGTGGTCGAGCGAGGCGTTGAAGTCGCCCGCGATGATCCGCACCCGGTCGGCGGAGGCGGAGGGAAAGGCCGCCAGCGCCTGGTTCCACTCGCTGACCTGCGGGCCCAGCGGCGGGAACGGATGCGCGTCGATGAACTCGATCGGCCGGCCCCCGGGCAGCGAGATCAGCGCCGCGGGCATCTGGTGCCCGACCGGCGGCATCAGGTCCCACAACGCCTCGACCGGGTGCTTGGAGTAGATCCCGCTCCCGCCCGCGCTCCACTCGTCCTGGAGCACGCGATGCGGCATGAGCTCCTTGAGCCCGGCCGTGTCGAGGTCGGAGACCGCTCCGGGGGTCAGCTCCTGGGTGCTCAGCACGTCGGGGTCGAACTCGCGGACCAGCTGCATGATCGTCGCGATGTCGGCCCGGCCGAACAACATGTTGATCGTCATGACCTTGAGCGGCCTGCCGCCCGCGCTGTCCGCGGTGCCCAGCGCCCTGGGCAGCACGCTGAAGCCGAGCGCCGTCGTCGCGAGCAGCGCGACGGCGGTCGCGGCGCGCTTGCGGCCGACGGCGGCGATCAGGAGGGGGACCAGCGAGCCCGCCGCGGCGTAGGGGGTGGCGGTCATGAGCTGCGTGGGCAGCGAGCCCCGCTCCAGCCCGGCCACCCTGGCCACCGCCCAGGCCGCGAACGGGGTCACGGCCACCCAGGTCAACGCCGTTGCGGGGAACTTCCGGCGCTTGCGTACGGGTGTCACGATGGTGCCGCCGACCGCCGAAGTCTCCACACAAGCCCCCCATTTGGAACGACCCAATGGACTCTAGCCAAGCACGCGTGCACCCGAGCTGAGCGCGGCCTGTCCACGTGCGGCCAACCGCCGCGTCGCCTCGTCGGACAGCTCCGGGATCTCTTCCACGGCGAACCAGCGCAGGTCGAGCGACTCGTCGCTCATCACGGCCTCGGCACCGGGAGGCGCCACCGCCGCGTATTCGACGTCGAGATGCCAGCTCTGCGGCGGATGGCACCACACGGCGTGCTTGTCGACCGCGAGCGGCCCGGGCAGCAGCTCAAGCCCGGAAATTCCCGACTCCTCCCACGCCTCTCGCAGGGCAGCCGCCGCGAGGGACGTGTCGGAAATTTCACAGTGACCGCCCATGGGCAGCCACATCTTGGCCTTCGGGTGCAGCGTGAGCAGCACCTTGGCGCCGTCGTGCGACAGCACCGCGGTCGTCGCCGTCAGGTGCCCGGGAACGCACTCGCGCAGCATCGCGTCGTCATGCGTCCTCAGGTGGTCGAGGAACTGCGTACGCAGCGCCTCTTCCTCGGCGGTCGGCGCGGTCCACGAGGACAGCACCGCCACCGCGTCGGCGTGCAGGCTCAACTCTTGCCGCCCTCGCCGTCGTCATCACCCTCGTCGTTGGGCTTGGTGTCGAGCTGGGAGATGTCCCAGGCCGCCTCACCGCGTACGAACGCCTCGGGGTCGTCGAGATCGTCGGCCGTCGGCATGAGGTCGGGGTGGCCCCACAGCGCGTCGCGCCCCTCGAGGCCGCGCTCGCTCTCCAGCGCCCGCCACAGCGCCCCGGCCTCGCGCAGCCGCCTGGGCCGCAGCTCCAGCCCCACCAGCGTCCCGAACGTCAGCTCGGCCGGCCCGCCGGTCGCCCGCCGCCTGCGTACGGTCTCCGCCAGCGCCACGGCGGAGGGCAACTTGCCCTCGGCGGCCTGGTCGACCACCGTCGCCACCCAGCCCTCGACCAGCGCGAGCATCGTCTCCAGCCGCGCCAGCGCGGCCTTCTGCCGCTCGGTCTCCTCGGGCTTGAGCAGGTTGCCCCCGCTCAGCGCCTCCTGGATGGCCTCGGGGTTGTTGATGTCGAGCCCGCGGATCTGCTCCTCGAGCGCCGAGGTGTCGACCGTGATGCCCTTGGCGTATTCCTCGACCGCCCCCAGCAGGTGCGAGCGCAGCCACGGAACGTGCTGGAACAGCCGGTGGTGCGCGCCCTCGCGCAGCGCCAGATAGAGCCTGATCTCGTCGGCCGGGATCTCCAGGCCCTCGCTGAAGGAGGAGATGCCGCCGGGCAGCAGCGCGGCCGTGTCGGACAGGGGCAGGCCGATGTCGGTGGTGCCGACCACCTCGCGGGCCAGCGAGCCGAGCGCCTGCCCGATCTGCTGGCCGACCATCATGCCGCCCATCTGCTTCAGCATGCCCATCAGCGGCCCGGCCATCTGCTGGGCCTCCGGGGGCAGCCCGGAGCCGCCGAGAGCGCCGCCCATGGTCTCGACCATGCGCTCGGCGATCGGCTCGCAGAGCTTGCGCCAGATCGGGATCGTGTTCTCGATCCACTCGGACCGGCTCCAGGCCTGCGGGTTCGACACGCCGCTGGGCAGCGTCGTCGCCTCGTTCAGCCACAGGTCGGCCAGGCTCAGCGCCTCGACGATCTGGCGGCGCTCGCCTTCCATGACACTCGGGTCGCCCTGGGCGACCACGGCGTGCCGGGCGATGTTCTTCGCCATGTCCCAGTTGACAGGGCCCGAACCCTGGGGCGCCGACAGCATGTCGGCGAACTGGCGCATCGCCTGAGCCATCTGCTCAGGGTTGCCGAACATGGCGAACGGGTTCTCGTTGGGGTCGTTTTCGCGACCTGGCAGGTCAGTCACCGCTCTACCTCGTGCAGGATGGAGGAGTCCACATCCGCCACGTTAGTCGTCCTACGGCGGATCAGTGCAAAGTGAGGACCTGGTGCCTACCTCGAAACGCCCGCGCCAACCCGTCGTCGCCGTAACGGGCGCGGCCTCCGGCCTAGGCCGCGAAGTGCTCGCAAGGCTCGTATCCTCCGCGGATTTCCGCAGAGTGGTGGCCATCGACGACGAGCGCGGCGACGTCCAGGAAGCCACGTGGAGGGTGATCGACGTACGAGATCCGCTCTTGGCGAACCGGATCTCCGACATAGATGTCCTGGTCCATCTGGCCGGTGACTACGCCGTCGACTCCGACCCCGGCGAGCGGCGGGCGTACAACCTGCGCGCCGCCCAGACGGTGCTGACGGCCAGCGCGGCCGCGCGCGTGCGCCGGGTGGTACTGGTCACGAGCGCGATGGTGTACGGCGCCGCGCCCGACAACGAGGTGCCGCTGCCGGAGGACGCCCCCGTGGCGGCCGAGCCCGACACCGGCGTGGTGGGCGACTTCCTGGAGATCGAGTCCCTCGTACGCAGGTCGCTGCGCAGCCATCCGGGCCTGGAGGTGACCGTCCTGCGCCCGGCAGCGGTCGTCGGCCCGGGCGTCGACACCGTGATCACCCGCCACTTCGAGTCGCCCCGGCTCCTGACCGTCAAGGGCTGCAGCCCCCACTGGCAGTTCTGCCACATCGACGACCTGGTCTCGGCGCTCGAACTGGCCGCGCGCGGCGTGGTCACCGGCGTGGTGGCGGTCGGCTGCGACGGCTGGCTGGAGCAGGAGCAGGTCGAGGAGTTGTCCGGCATCCGCAGCCTCGAGCTGCCGGCGGGGCTCACGTTCGGCACGGCCCAGCGCCTGCACCGCCTCGGCATCACCCCGGCCCCCGCGACCGATCTGCACTACGTCGTCTACCCGTGGGTGGTCGCCTGCGCGGCGCTGCGCGAGGCCGGCTGGAAGCCGTCGTGGACGAACGAGGCCGCGTTCGAGCAACTCCTCGAACTGCGCGAGAAGAGGACGACCGTGGTCGGCCGGCGCCTGCCGGTCAAGGAGGCCACGCTCACCGCCGCCGGGGCCACCGTGGCCGTCATCGGCACCGCCGCGATCGTTCGCCAGGTGCGTAAGAAGCGCCGCTCGTAAAGGTTAGGCTTTTTCCGTGGACGTCATCCGCTTGCTCGGCATACGCGACACCCCGCTCTCCGTCGACGAGGTGCTGGCCGCCGTGGGAGACCACGCCGCCGGTGGCACCACGTTCTTCGTGGGCACCGTGCGGGAGCAGGATCACGGCAAGCCGGTGACCCGGCTCTCCTACTCGGCGCACCCGTCGGCCGAGGCCGAGCTGCGGCAGGTCGCGGAGAAGGTGGCGGCCGACTTCCCCGTGACGGCGCTGGCCGCCGTGCACCGCGTGGGCGATCTGGAGCTGGGCGACGCGGCCGTGATCGTGGCCGTCGCCGCGCCGCACAGGGGCGAGGCGTTCGAGGCCGCGCGCCGGCTGATCGACGACCTCAAGGCGCAGGTCCCCATCTGGAAACATCAGGTGTTCGCCGACGGCGAGACCGAGTGGGTCGGCGCCGGCGAATAGGCTCATCGACATGTCACGACGCGCCCTGACCCTGCTGCTCGCGGGATTCCTGGTCCTCGCGCTCGGGGTGACTGGCGCGTTCAGGCCGGTCCCGTACGTCGTGCTGAGCCCCGGCCCGACGGAGAACACCATCGGCGAGGTCGACAAGAAGCCCGTGATCTCGATCAAGGGCAGGCAGACCTACCCGACCACCGGCGCGCTGAGCCTGGTCACGGTGGCCTACCAGGGCGGCCCCGCCGCCAACATCGACCTGCTGACGGCCCTGCGCGGCTGGCTCGACCCCACCGTGGCCGTGGTCCCCCAGGAGACCATCTTCGCGCCCGACCGCACCCAGAAGGAGGTCGAGGAGGAGAACACGGTCGAGATGACCAGTTCCCAAGACTCGGCCACCGCCGCCGCGCTCACCGAGCTCAAGATCACCTTCCGCGCGTTCGTGCAGGTCGCCTCGACGGAGAAGGGCATGCCCGCCGACGGCAAGCTGCAGAAGGGCGACGAGATCAACTCGGTCGACGGCAAGGCGGCCAAAGACGTCACCGTCGTGGCCGACACGGTCAAGACGCACAAACCTGGCGAGAGCGTCGCCTTCAACGTCACGCGGGGCAAGGAGAAGGTCGACATCACCGTGCCGACCGTGGCCGGTCCCGAGGGGCAGACCCTGGTGGGCGTGAAGATGCAGACCGGCTACGAGTTCCCGTTCGACGTCGACATCAACGTGGGCGACGTCGGCGGGCCCAGCGCCGGGCTGATGTTCTCGCTCGGCATACTCGACAAGCTCACGCCCGGCGAGCTGACCGGTGGCAAGAAGATCGCCGGCACCGGCACCATCAACCCGGGCGGCGAGGTCGGCGCGATCGGCGGGATCGCGCAGAAGATGGTCGGCGCCAAGGATTCCGGCGCCACGATCTTCCTGACCCCCGCCGGAAACTGCGCCGAGGCCACCAAGGCCGTCCCTGACGGCCTGCGGCTGGTCAGGGCGGACACGCTGCACGACGCCGTGCAGGCGCTCGACGCGCTGCGCACGGGCAAGGGCAACGTGCCCGCATGCGAGGCCGGATGAAACTTCTGGCGATCGCCGTGCGTTAGTCGTAGGGCTGGCACCGCGGTGTAGGTTGCCAGACACGGACCGTTTCTTCATTACGACGAGGGGTTGGCCTTGAGCTTCCGGACCCCAGGAGCCGGCAGGGCAATGCGCTTGCCCCGCCGACCGCGACTGCTTCTGCCTGTGGCGATCGCCCTTGTGGCGATTGTTGCGCTATTCTTCCTTTTTTCCGGTATTTACACCGACTATTTGTGGTTCGACTCGACCGGCTTCACCTCGGTCTTCAGCGGCGTGGTGCTGACCCAGATCGTGCTGTTCCTGGTCGGAGCGGTGCTGATGGTCGGCATCGCGGGCGGCAACATGCTGCTGGCCTTCCGGACCCGGCCGATGTTCGGGCCCGCGATGTTCGGCGGGGGCAGCGGCGCCGACCGCTACCGCATGGCGCTCGACCCCCACCGAAAGCTGATCTTCATCGTCGGCATGGGATTGCTCGCCCTCTTCTCCGGCTCCTCGTTCTCGGGGCAGTGGAAGACGTGGCTGCAGTTCATCAACGGCGCGTCGTTCGGCAAGCAGGACCAGTTGTTCGGGATGGACATCTCGTTCTTCATGTTCGACTACCCGTTCATCCGGATGGTGCTGAACTTCCTGTTCACCGCCGTGATCATCTCGATCGTGCTGGCGGCGATCACGCACTATCTCTACGGCGGGTTCCGCCTGCAGTCGCCCGGCGTGCACGCCTCCAGGGCGGCCCGGATCCACCTGTCGGCGCTGCTGGGCATCTTCGTGCTGCTCAAGGCCGTCGCCTACTGGATCGACCGCTTCGGGCTGGTCTTCTCCGACCGGGGCTTCGTCCACGGCGCCTCCTATACCGACGTCAACGCCGTGCTGCCGGCCAAGACCATCCTCGCGATCATCGCGCTGATCTGCGCCGCGCTCTTCTTCGCGGGCGTGGTGCGCCCCGGCGGCATGCTGCCCGGGGTCTCCTTCGGCCTCCTCGTGCTCTCGGCCATCCTGATCGGCGGCGTCTACCCGGCGCTGGTCGAGCAGTTCCAGGTCAAGCCCAACCAGCAGGGCAAGGAGGCCGCCTACATCCAGCGCAACATCGCGGCCACGCGGGAGGCGTACAACGTCGACAAGACCGAGGTCGAGACCTACAACGCGCAGGCCGACCCGACCAAGGTCCAGGCCAACGGCGACACCTCGGTCTCCGGCGTACGCCTGCTCGACCCGGCCCTGGTGTCCTCGACGTACGAGCAGACGCAGCGCATCAGGGGCTTCTACAGCTTCGCCGACTCGCTCGACGTCGACCGCTATCCCGACAGCACCGGCAAGCTGATCGACCACGTCGTCGGCGTCCGCGAGCTGACCAGCCCGCCCGAGGGCCAGAACAACTGGATCAACCGGGCCCTGGTCTACACCCACGGCTACGGCTTCGTCGCCGCGCCCGGCAACCAGGTCGACTCCAGCGGCCTGCCCGCCTACGACGCCAAGGACATGCCGGTCATCGGCCCGCTGGTGAACAGCACCAAGCTCAAGGAGTCGCGCGTCTACTACGGCGAGGACCCGGCCTCCGCCGAATACGTCATCGCGGGCGGCAACCCGAACACCCCGCAGGAGCTCGACTACCCGGAGACGGGCGGCACGGGCCAGAAGAACACGACCTACACCGGCCAGGGCGGCGTGCCCGTCGGCTCGTTCGTCAACCGGTTGCTCTACGCCGCCAAATACGGCGAGGCCAACATCGTCCTCTCCGGCGACGTCAACGACAACTCCAAGATCCTCTACGTCCGCCACCCGCGGGACAGGGTCCAGAAGGTCGCGCCGTTCCTCACGCTCGACGGCAACCCCTACCCGGCGATCATCGACGGGCGCATCCAGTGGATCGTCGACGGTTACACGACCTCCAACGACTATCCGTACTCGCAGAGCGAGAGCCTCGGCGACATGACGCGCGACACGACGACCGACCGCCGCGTGATCGCCCAGCAGCCGAGCGACAAGATCAACTACATGCGCAACTCGGTCAAGGCCACGGTCGACGCCTACGACGGCACGGTCAAGCTCTACGCCTGGGACAACAACGACCCGGTGCTCAAGACCTGGAGCAACGCCTTCCCCGGCGTCATACGCCCGGCCACGGAGATGAGCGCCGAGCTGCGCCAGCACGTGCGCTACCCGGAAGACCTGTTCAAGGTGCAGCGCTACACCCTGTCGCGCTACCACATCACCGACCCGGCCGCCTTCTACAGCGGCCAGGACTTCTGGAACGTCCCGGGCGACCCGACCCAGGGCGACAAGAACATCAAGCAGCCGCCCTACTACCTCACCACCACGATGCCGGGCGGCTCGCCGGCGTTCTCGCTGACCACGACCTTCGTGCCGAGGCAGGGGCCCAACCTGGCGGCGTTCATGGCGGTCGACTCGTCGGGCGGCTCCGACTACGGGCGCATGCGCATCCTGCGGATGCCGTCCAGCACGCCGATCCCCGGCCCCGGCCAGGCGCAAAACTCCTTCCAGAGCCGGTTCGCGGGTGAGCTCAACCTGCTCGGCGTGGGTGCCTCGTCGGTCCGTTACGGCAACCTCCTGACGCTCCCGTACGCGGGCGGCCTGGTCTACATCGAACCGGTGTACATCCAGGTGGCCGCGGGCGGCGGGCAGGAGCCGTACCCGATCCTGCAGCGGGTCCTGGTGTCGTTCGGCAGCAAGATCGGTGTGGCACGCACACTGGAGGAGGCGCTCCAGGAGGTCTTCGGCGGTGAGCAACAGCAACAACAGCAACAGCCGAGTGATCAGCAACAGGCCCAGCCCAACACGGCCAACGCGGCCTTGAACACGGCGATCTCCAACGCCAAGAAGGCCTATTCGGACGCGCAGAAGGCCCTGCAGGCCAGCCCGCCCGACTGGGACGCCTACGGCGACGCCCAGAAGCGACTGGAGGAGGCGCTGCAGGCGCTGGAGGGGGCGAACGCGCAGCAGCCGCAGCCGTCGCCCACAGCCTCGCCCACAGCGTCGCCGACGGCCTCGCCGGCAGCGTCACCGAGCGCCTCGCCGCCGGCGTCCCCGACGGCGTCGCCGACGGGATCGCCGACCGGAAACACGTCTTAGCCCATTCAGTTTGCGCCCACCCCGCGTCCCCGATAGCCTTAAGGAGCACGACAACGACGCGGGGTGGAGCAGTTCGGTAGCTCGCTGGGCTCATAACCCAGAGGTCGCAGGTTCAAATCCTGCCCCCGCTACCAGCTCGGAGGCCCGGGTTCCGGAAACGGAAACCCGGGCTTCTGTGTGAGTGGAGGGTTGCGGTCAAAGCACTCCTCCGGGCCTGTATAGTAAGTACTAACACACCGACGCGGGGTGGAGCAGTTCGGTAGCTCGCTGGGCTCATAACCCAGAGGTCGCAGGTTCAAATCCTGTCCCCGCTACCAAACGTAATCCCCGGTCGCCGGATCATCCGGCGGCCGGGGATTTTTCTTTTCCCCGGCACCGGAACGCCCGCGCGAGGGGTTGTCCGCCGCACAGCGCGGTGATTACATGATTACGTGACCGACAAGGCAGCACCGACACTCTACGAGTGGGCGGGCGGCACCGCGGCTTTCGAGCGGCTGACCGAGATCTTCTACCGCAGCGTCGTCAAGGACGACCTGATCGGCCCGTTGTTCGCGCACATGGACCCGGACCACCCGAAACACGTGGCGATGTGGCTGAGCGAGGTCTTCGGCGGCCCCGACCGCTACACCAGCGAACGCGGCGGCTACCCGAACATGCTCCGCCACCACCTCGGCAAGGCGATCACCGAGCCGCAGCGCCGCCGGTGGGTGAACCTGCTCATGGACGCGGCCGACGAGGCCGGGCTGCCCGACGACCCCGAGTTCAGGGCCGCGTTCGCCGGCTACATCGAATGGGGCACCCGGCTGGCCAGACACAACTCCCAGCCGGGCGCGACGCCACCGCCGCAGGCCCCGGTGCCGCACTGGGGCTGGGGGGTCGCGCCGCCGTACCAGCCTTAACCTGGAGGAATGGGAGGCAGGCCCAGAGGGCGGCTACGCGTCTACCTGGGCGCGGCGCCCGGGGTGGGGAAGACGTACGCCATGCTCAGCGAGGCGCGCCGCGCCCGCGAGCGCGGCAAGGACGTGGTCGTGGGCTTCGTCGAGACCCACGGCCGCGCCCGCACCGCCCGCCTGCTCGACGGGCTGGAGGTCCTGCCGCGGCAGACCATGACGTACAAGGGCGCGACGTTCACCGAGCTCGACCCCGCCGCCGTCATCGAACGCGCCCCCACACTCGCCCTGGTCGACGAGCTCGCCCACACCAACGTCCCCGGCTCCCGCAACGCCAAGCGCTGGCAGGACGTCGAGGAGATCCTCGACGCCGGGATCGACGTGGTCTCCACCGTCAACATCCAGCACCTCGAATCGCTGAACGACGTCGTCGAGCGGATCACGGGGGTGACGCAGCGGGAGACCATCCCGGACGAGGTGGTGCGGCGGGCCGACCAGATCGAGCTGGTGGACATGTCGCCCGAGGCGCTGCGCCGGCGGCTGGCGCACGGCAACGTCTACCTGCCCGAGCGGGTGGACGCCGCGCTCGCCAACTACTTCCGCGTCGGCAACCTGACCGCCCTGCGGGAGCTGGCCCTGCTCTGGGTGGCGGACAAGGTGGACGAGCAACTCGGGCGCTACCGTACGGACCACTCGATCGCGGGCACATGGGAGGCGCGCGAGCGGGTGGTGGTCGCCCTCACGGGAGGGCCGGAGGGGGACACGCTCGTACGGCGGGCCGCGCGCGTCGCGGCCAGGGGCAAGGGCGCGGACCTGCTGGCCGTGCACATCACCAGCGCCGACGGGCTGACCACTGACGGGGACCCCGCCCACCTGGCGCGCCAGCGAGCGCTGGTCGAGGACCTGGGCGGGACGTACCACCAGGTGGTCGGCGACGACGTGCCACGCGCGCTGCTCGAGTTCGCCCGTGGCGTGAACGCCACCCAGCTCGTGCTCGGGACGTCGAGAAGGAAGCGGCTGCTCACGCGGGGCGTGGGCGTCACGACGACGGCGCTGTCCGGGTCGATCGACGTGCACATGGTCCCGCACGAGGCGACCGGGGCGGGCCGCTACCGGCCGAGGTCGGGGGCCGCGCTGACCCGCAGGCGGCGGCTGTCCGGATGGGCGCTGGTGCTGCTCGGGATGCCGCTGCTCACGGCCGGGCTCCGCGTGACGGACCTGTCGCTGCCCAGCGAGATCCTGCTCTTCCTGCTGCTCGTCGTGGGTGTCGCCCTGACCGGCGGCATGTGGCCGGCGCTGACGGGTGCGGTGCTCGGGTTCGGGCTGCTCAACTGGTTCTTCACGCCACCGTTGCACACGTGGACGATCGCCGAGCCGGAGAACGTGCTGGCGCTGGCCATCTTCGTCCTCGTGGCGGCCATGGTCAGCACGGTCGTGGACCTGGCGGCCAGGCGCAGCAGGGACGCGGCGCGCTCGCGGGCCGACGCCGAGGTGCTGTCCACGCTGGCGGGTCACGTGCTGCGGGGTGAGGGGGCGCTGCCGTCGTTGCTGGCGCGGATGCGGGAGACGTTCGGGCTGAGCGCGGTGACCCTGCTGGAACGGGATGAGGAGCCCGGCGGATGGCGCGTCGTGGCCACCACCGGCGGGCTGCCCGCCACGAGCCCCGGAACGGCCGACACCGACGTCGCGATCGACGACCGGCTCGTGCTCGCCGCACGCGGGCGGCTGCTGGAGGCGAGCGACCGGCGGGTGCTGGAGGCGTTCGCGGCGCAGGCGGCGGTCGCGCTGCGCCAGCAGCGGCTGCGGGAGGCCGCCGACCGGGCCGAGCCGCTGGCCGAGGCCGACAGGATGCGTACGGCGCTGCTCGCCGCCGTGGGGCACGACCTCCGTACGCCGCTCGCCTCCGCCAAGGCCGCGGTCGAGAGCCTGCGCGCCACGGACGTCACCTGGTCGGACGAGGATCGCGCCGAGCTGCTCGCCACCGCCGACGAGTCGCTGATCAGGCTGAACCGGCTCGTCTCGAACCTGCTCGACATGAGCCGCCTCCAGGCCGGAGCACTCGGCGTGCGGCTCGAACCGGTGGCGATCGAGGACGTCCTGCCGCATGCCGTGGACGACCTCGGCCCCGTGCGCGACCGACTCGTGAGCGACATCCCGCCGGACCTGCCGGAGCTCCAGGCCGACCCCGCGCTGCTCGAACGGGTCCTCGTCAACCTGATGGCCAACGCCGTCCGCTACAGCCGGGACGGGGAGCCCGTGCTCGTCAGCGCGAGCTGGCACGGCGAGTACGTGGAGATCCGGGTCGTCGACAGGGGCCCCGGCATTCCGGCGGATGCGCATGAAAGGGTGTTCCTGCCGTTCCAGCGGCTCGGTGATCGCCACAATCACGCGGGGGTGGGCCTCGGCCTGGCGCTCTCCCGCGGCCTCACCGAGGCGATGGGCGGCACGCTGGTCCCTGAGGACACGCCCGGAGGAGGACTGACCATGACGATCTCGCTGCGGCGGGCCACGTGACGCGCGTCCTCGTGGTGGACGACGAGCCGCAGATCCTGCGGGCGCTGCGCGTCAACCTGGCGGCCAGGCAGTACGAGGTCGCGGTAGCGCCCGACGGCGGCACGGCGCTGCGCCTGGCCGCCGACTGGCATCCCGACCTGGTCATCCTCGACCTCGGCCTGCCCGATCTAGACGGCGTGGAGGTCATCCAGGGCCTGCGCGGCTGGACGTCGATCCCGATCATCGTCCTGTCCGGGCGCGCCGACAGCACCGACAAGGTGGACGCCCTCGACGCCGGCGCCGACGACTACGTGACCAAGCCGTTCAGCATCGACGAGCTGCTCGCGCGGGTGCGCGCGGTGACCCGCCGCACGGGACAGCACGACGGGGAGAACGCGACGGTGCAGGTGGGTGACCACGTCGTCGACCTCGCCGGCAAGACGATCTCGGGAGGGGTACGCCTGACGCCGACGGAGTGGCACTTCCTGGAGATCCTGCTGCGCAACCCCGGCAAGCTGATCAGCCAGCGCCAGCTGCTGACCGAGGTCTGGGGCAGCTCCTACCTGAAGGAGACGCACTACCTGCGCCAGTACATGGCCCAGCTGCGGCGCAAGCTCGAACGCGATCCCGCGCATCCGGTGCACCTGCTGACCGAGCCGGGGATGGGTTACCGGTTCCAGCCGTCCTCGTCGACGTAGGGGCCGGGGTCTTCGAACGGGTTCACGTAGGTGTCGGATTCGCGTGGGTCCTCTTCGCGTACCCATCGGGAGATTCCCCGTGAGACCTCGTCGTCGATCTCGGCGATCCGGTGCCGGTAGGGGAGCCTGTCCTGGTACATGTCCACGAGCGAAGTCTGTGGATCGTCACCCATGTCTCGGCTGATGCGATAGATGTTGTCGTCTTCCATGGCTCTTCACGCCTTGCTGACCATCCGGACCGCTCGCTGAACGGCCCAGCCCAGCAGCAGGAGCCCGAAGACGACTTGCACGATGCGCATCCAGAGGGATGACCCCTGATCGGCATAAATCACGATGCCGACCCACATCAGGCCAAATATCCCAACCAAGACGACTGCCGCCCAGTTCAGCCCCCGCTGCCACATATGCGAAGTCTTACAGGCGGTCCGCCAAGGGCGGGTATTTCGGAAGTCGGCATCGCGTCAGCGGGCGGCAACGACGCCTTGCCCGGCCGCGTGCGCAGGGGGCTATCGGGGAAGGGTGCGGCCGGTTCCGACGCAGCGGCGCAGGCGCATGCCGCGCGGGCGCTGCGGGACCGGCTGCTCCAGACAGGCCAGCAGCGCGGCTGCCGTACGGGCGTCGGACAGGATGCGATGCACGGCCTCCCCGTCCTCCGGCAACTGGCCGCGCTCGGCCAGCTCATGCTTGATGAACGCCAAAGCATCGGGCGCGTCCACCGTGTCGGCCGCCACCGTCGCCCGCGCCGCCGTCAGCAGGCGCAGGTAGTGGGTGCGCAGGACGGCCTCGCGCATGCGGGCGTGCTCCAAGTCGTCGATCAGAGTCCTGGCGACTCGCAGCAGATCTCCGGCGTGCGTCGCCTCATCGGCGAGGAACGCGCGGATGTCGTCGAACTCCGACCGGGTCATTGCGGCCACCTCCCAGAGCGCAGTCTGCTCGTAGGTACTTCGTATCTGGGGACGATTGCGGATGACTTGCCGACCGCTTGACCCCGGGTGTCGACCAGGAGGTCGATGGCAGAGGTTTGAGGGTCCGGTGGTGAGGGAAGAACCTCCTGATTACCTGAGTAGGCCTGAGTGGGTGCGGCAGGCTGCTAGAGTTGCTTCCCGCAGGGCGATCGAGGGGGCTCCCAGAGCCTCGAAGATGCCCGGCAAATCCCACTACCTTCAGGGTCATCCTTCGATGGTTTCGCATCTGTTCGGATGGGCTGGTAAGTTAGAGGGGTTGTCTCCGAAAGGGGCGCGGCTTAATTCCTGCAGGTCGAGCGGGTCCGGTCAATTTGACAGGGACTTGAACGGCTGAAAGAATTAAGACACAACGAACGAAGCACAACAAAACGAAATGAGCGCCTCCGAGCGGGGACCGCGTGAGTGGTTCTGGTGAGGGTGTACGCGTCCGTTTCTTGAGAACTCAACAGTGTGTTAAAAGCCAGTGCATGATGCACAACCCCGTCATGGATTGATTGTGACGGATTCCTTTGGTTGATGTCCATCGTGGATGGATGTTGGCCAGGATGAT
>NZ_JBGNUW010000011.1:0-103443 GCF_041950495.1 Nonomuraea sp. MTCD27
CGGTCGCCTCGGGCATCGCCTACACCGCCTACCGGCTGTTCATGGACATGAAGGGCGGCATCTTCGAGCGCTTCCAGTCGATGCCGACCGCGCGGTCGGCGGTGCTGTGGGCGCACGTGCTGACCTCGCTGGTGGCCAATCTGGTCTCGCTGGTGGTGGTGATGCTGGTGGCCCTGCTGATGGGCTTCCGCTCGTCGGCGGGCGTGCTGGCGTGGCTGTCGGTGGCGGGCATCCTGGTGCTGTTCACCCTGGCGCTGACCTGGATCGCCGTCATCCCCGGCCTGTCGGCCAAGACCATGGAGGGGGCGAGCGCGTTCTCCTACCCGCTCATCTTCCTGCCCTTCCTCAGCTCGGCCTTCGTGCCCACCGACACCATGCCCGGCCCGCTGCGCGTCTTCGCCGAGAACCAGCCGGTGACCTCCATCGTCAACGCCGTCCGCGCCCTGTTCGCCGAGCAGCCGGTCGGCAACGACATCTGGATCGCCCTGGCCTGGTGCGTCGGCATCCTCGCCGTCGCCTACGCCTTCGCCATGACCACCTACCGCCGCAAGATCTCCTGAAAGGGCGACCGGAGACCGCCGACGTCTACGGCGGCAAGAGCCCCCGGTCACCTGGGGCGCGTAACGACGAACCGGACGTGGGCGGCTCGGTCACCGGAGCCGCGAAGCCGGACGTTCCTCGCACGCCATTCGCGTGCCGCGTCGATCCAACCGTCCGCTCGATCCGGGCTTGCACCGTCACCCGGTGATCCCTACATGTCAGATCGTTTGAGAGGAATAACAGCATGACAAGCGGAACACCCGAGCAGGGACACATCGGGCGCCGGACCGTGCTGAAGGGCGTGCTGGGCGCCGGCGCGCTCGCCGGCACGCACGCCGCCCTCGCAGGCCCCGCCAATGCCTCCGTGAACGATGGCGAGCGCGGTGTCGAGCACGGCTGGGGGAAGGTCGCCGACGCGTTCCGCGCGAACTTCACCAACCCCGGCGAGGTCGGCGCGGCGTGCAGCGTCTACGTGGGCGGCCGCCCCGTCGTCAACCTGTGGGGCGGCCGCGCCGACCGCGAGGCGAACCGGCCGTGGCGCGAGAACACGATCGTCCAGGTCGCCTCCACGACGAAGGGTGCCACCGCGATCTGCGCGCATCTGCTGGTCCAGCGCGGCCTGCTGGACCTGGATGCCCCGGTGGCCCGGTACTGGCCGGAGTTCGCCGCCGCCGGCAAGGAGCAGATCCCGGTGCGCTGGTTACTGTCGCACCAGGCCGGCCTGCCCATCGTGGACGGGCCGCTGACGTTCGAGCAGGCGTGCGCGTGGCACCCGGTCATCCGCGCGCTCGAGGCGCAGCAGCCGCTGTGGCAGCCGGGCACCGAGCACGTCTACCACAGCGTCACGTACGGGTTCCTGGTCGGGGAGGTCGTACGCCGGATCACCGGCAAGTCGCTCGGTACCTTCTTCGCCGAGGAGGTGGCCGCCCCGCTCGGGCTGAGCGCCTGGATCGGGCTGCCCGAGAGGCAGGAGAAGCGGGTGGCCCGGCTCCACGAGGCCGCCCCGTTCAGCTACGAGGAGTTGCTGGCCGGGCTGATCGCGAGCACCGGCCTCGACGCCGAAACGGTCACCGCCTGGGTGAACGCCGTGTGGGCTCCGGGCTCGGTCCAGGCTCGCGCCGGCGAGCTCGGCGGCGCCCTGACCACCCCCGGATATCACACCACGCGTGCCTGGCGCGCGGCCGAGTTCCCGGCCGCGAACATGCTCGCGGACGCCCGATCGGTGGCGCGGATGTACGCCGCCACAGTCAGCGACGTCGATGGGGTACGGCTGCTCGACCCGTCAACCGTCGAACGGATGACGGACGTGCAGACCGACACGACCCCGATGCACGGGCTACCGCCCGGCCTGAACGTCCCGGCCGACCGCTCCTTCTGGATGTCGCTGGGGTTCTGGCGGGCCTGCCCGCCGATGCCGATGACCGGGCCTGCGTCGTTCGGGCACCCGGGCTCCGGCGGGTCGATCGGCTTCGCCGACCCCGACGCCGGCGTCGGCTTCGCCTACGTGACGAACCTCTGGAACTACCGGCCCGACGACCCGCGCGCGGCGAACCTGGCCAAGGCCGTCCGCTCCTGCCTCGGCTGACGACAGCCCGGCACCCCGTTCGAGATCGGGCACGGCCGGTCCGGTGCGCAGGCCGAAGCAAGATCACCGCAGAGCCCACGGTGTTCGGCGACTGACACCGCCACGGGCCGACGGAAGGGAGAACCCGATGACACAGGAAATCCACGTACAGGGTCTGGAGAAGTCCTCCTCGCCGGCGCTGCGCGCGTCCGACGCGGACCGCGACCGGGTCACCGAGCTCCTGCGCACCGCCGTGGCCGACGGCCGGCTCGACCCGGTCGAGTTCGACGAGCGGCTGGACGCGGCGCTGACCGCCCGCACCCTCGACGCGCTGGCCCCGCTCGTCACCGACCTGGTCGCGGTGCCGGGCAGCGCCGGCGCACTCATGCTGCCGCTCGCTGGGCGGCCGGCCGAGCCGGCCGCCGAACTGCTCACCATCAAGGAGCGGCACGGCTCGGTGCGCCGTGACGGCCGGTGGACGCTGCCGCACCGGCTGGCGCTGCGCACCGCGTGGTGCGACGTGCTGCTGGACCTGACCAGCGCCGTGCGCAGCGCGCCCGACCTGGTCATCGAGCTACGGGTGAGCGGCGGCAACGTGGAGCTGGTGCTCGCGCCGGGCATGGTGGTGGACGCCAACGCGCTGTCGGTGCGGCACAGCACGCTGGCGATCCGCGGGGACACCGACGACGGCACACCGGAGGCGCTGCGCATCCGCTTGACCGGCCGGATGCGGCACGGACGGCTCGACGTCCGCCGGCAGACGCCGCACCGGTGACGCGGCGCGGCTCGAACGGACGCACCGACCGGCTACCTGGCGCCCCGCCCTGGGCGAGTCACCAGCCAGCGGTCGATCTCACTGGGCCAGTCGGTATGCAGCGCTTCCTCATGACTCATCTGGAAGCGTTCGGCATGGGTGCGGCGGCTTGCGAGCTGATCCGCCTCCAGCACCACGACCAGCTCGGACGAACTCGGCACGAACGTCACGTCGACCTCGTGCACCGCTCCGGCGTGATGGTCCGGAGGATAGAACTTGATCTTCTGGAGGAACGGCAGTCCGTGATGCGCGTCCGCTTCTCGGCTCGCCTGCAGGACAGCGGATTTGAAGGGACAGCCCAGTCGCGCGAACGCCTGCAGCACCCGTGACTCCGAGGGCGCCGGCCAGACGGCGACCCGGTCGAGATCGCTCCTGCCCACGTTCGTGGCGATCGCGACCTCGGTACGCACGCCCAGTGCCATGCCCGGCAGGTGCCGGCCGCCGATCTCGCTGATGGGTGTCCCCCATGGGACCGCGGCCCGGAAGGCGATCGCCCTTTCCTCGCCCGGCCGCAGGACGACCGGGCCCGAGACCTGAACCTGCGAGAACTCCTCGGTCGGGTGGTGGCCGCCGCCTTCCCGCGCCGGCCATGGCGAGGCGATCAGGCCGAGGCCGAGGCCGATCCGGTCGATCGCGACGTCAACGTCACCGCCCTTCAGCCGTACTTCGCCGGACAGCACACCACCGGGCTGCGTTCGCGGGGTGGCCAGGAATGTGAAGACAGAGGGCGCGCTCGCCCCGCCGGCATCGGACAGCCGCATGAAGATCACAGTTGATCTCCCGCCTCGCAGGGATCGAGTCACTTGCCCGTCTGAACGACCAGGCTATGGCCTGAGTTCCAGTGCGTCATGACATCCTGTCGTCCCAACCCGATCAGCCGTCGAATGGCCCGGCCGCGCGGTGCGGCGCCGCCACCACCCGACCGGAGCGGGCGCCTCTCCCCCAGGGCGTCCCGCAGGTGGCCGGCGCCAAGTCTCTCAACGCCGTCAGGATCACGAGGTGCTGATCACGGGCGGCCGGCACGACGATGGGGCCGAGATCCGCGTGATCGACCGCGGCCCCGGCGTCGGCCTCGCGCTCTCACGGGGGCTCGCCGGGGCCATGGGCGGCGCTGCCGCACTAGCCTTCCATGATCTGGGCGAGCCGGTCCCAGGCCGGGGACGAGGCTCCGGGCTGGGATCGCATGGCCAACCGGGCGATGGCCGCGTTGTGGACGGGGCGGGTCTCGGATCGGCTGTGGTGCTGGGTGAACCAGTTCCGGGTACGGTCCGCCAGGGCCGGAAGGCGGGGATCGTCCGGCCGCCAGCCGTAGGCGGCGTCATGGTCGAGGTAGAGGGCGAGGAACTCGGGGTCGCTCATGAGCTCGCGTTTCTCGGCGATCCACACGGCGGCGTCCTCCGGTGAGGCGGTCTGCATCAGGATCCAGCCGTCGCGTTCCAGGTTCCGCTGACGTTCGCTCACGCCGAGCCGGCGCAAGTCGTCGAGGAAGTCGGCGACTTCGGGGGAGACGAAGAGCCGGTCACCGCCGCGCAGCTGGGCGAGGTGCTCGCGGGTTTGCCGCAGCTGCGCGATGCGGTCCTGGAGATCGTGGTCGATCTCGGCGATGGCCGCCGTGAGCGTGGCCGGGTCGGCCTCAAGAAGGTCTTTGATGCGAACCAGGGGCACGCCCGCATGCGCCAGGGTCCTGATCTTGACGAGGTCGATGGCGTCCTGGGCGGAGTAGCGCCGGTAGCCGGAGGAGTCACGGTCGGGCTCGGTGAGCAGGCCGCGCTGGTGGTAGTGGCGGATGGCCTTGATGGTCACTCCGGCGTAGTCCGCGAGCTGGCCAATCGTGAGCATGCCGGACATCCTTCCATCCGGTGGGTCGGAACGGTCAGGCCCGTCGGGTCAGGCGGCCGCCGCCGTTGCGGAAGCGCGCCTGGCCGTCGCGGACGTCGTGGTAGGAGACGAGCAGCAGGCGCAGGTATCCGTCGAACGCCTCCAGCGGGTATCCGGCGGGCGCGAAGAGGCCGGGCCGGATCGGCACGTAGCGCTGCGGGGGCGCGGAGGTCGTGCCGCCGGCGAACTCCGTGAAGATCCGCTCCTGCGAGGCGTCCGCCGGTTCGTAGGTGGTCCGCTCCTCGAGCTGGCCGTCGACGATGCTGACGTCGATGCGGAGCTGGTCGGAGCGGTAGGTGCCCGCGTAGGGGGTGAGGTCGACGTCCTGCTCCATCTCGGTGACCAGCGTGGGGATCGGGACACCGAGGTGCTCGCTCAGGAGCCACTGGAGCAGCTGGTCCTGCAGCATGATCGCCGCGGGGGTGTTGCCGTAGGCGGTGAAGACCAGGTCGTGTTCAGGGATGACGCACAGGATGGACACGCCGCCGGGCGACGCGCCCGACATGGCCAGGACCGTCGTGTCGCCGAACGGGTACCGCACCCAGCCCAGGCCCATCGGGGGGACGTTCGGCGTCGCCATGTCGTACGAGACCTGCTGCATCACCGCGGCCGACCCGGCCGACAGGACGCGTGTGCCGGTGGGGGACATCCCGCCCGCGAGGTGGGTGCGTCCGAACGCGAGCAGGTCGGCGACCGTACCGATCGGCGTGCCGCCGGCCGGCCCCCAGGTGTCGGGCAGCGTGAACATGCCTGTGGGCCTGGCCGCCATGGTCTCGGGGTCCGGGAAGTGGCCGATCGCCGTGCTGCGCAGGATGGCCCGCTCGGCCGAGGTGCTGGAGTCCCTCATGCCGACGGGTGCGTAGATGTCGCGCTCGAGCAGGTCGGGGAAGGGCGTGCCGGTCACCACTTCCAGCAGGCGGCCGGCGACGATCATGCCGCCGTTGGAGTAGCTGAGCTGCTCGCCGGGCTCGAACAGAATGCCGCAGTCGCTCGCGAGGCCGGTGACGTAGGCCTGGAGGGCGTCGCGGCCCTTGGCGTCGGGGAAGAACAGGTCCGCGTCGATGCCGTTGGTGTGGGAGATCAGATGCCGGACGAGGATCTTGTCCGCCGCGCCCGGCACGTTCAGGGCGAATTCGGGAAGGTACGTCACGACCGGCGTGTCGAGGTCCAGCAGGCCACGATCGACCTGCTGCAGGACCAGCGTGGTGGTCAGGACCTTGGTGACCGAGCCGAAGAGGAACCCGGTGTCGGTGAGCATCGGCGCGCCGGTGGAGACGTTCGCGGTGCCGTGGGCGACAACGGTCTGCTCGCCGGCGTGGTGGACCCCGGCGACGAACCCGGGGACGTTGTCGGACGCGCAGAAGGCGACCACCTGCTCGCGGATCTGGGCTTCGACGGTGTGCAGTGCGTTGTTGGTCATGCGAACGATCGTCGGACCTTGACCCAGGGGCAAGGTCAAGCCCCGGCACCGGCATCGCCACCGACCCCTGCCCGTGCGGCATGCCCCTCGGCCGCCTCCGGTCCGGACTCAGAACCGGAAGCGCACGATGCGAGTGGACCGTTTCATACCCGGCAGCAGGTTCAAGAGGCGGTACATGCGGCGGATGTTCGCGGGAGCCTTGGCCATCAGGATCGGGGAGTCGTTCATCGGCGCCTCGTCGACGTACTCGAGCCGGGGGTGCCAGTCGGCCAGCGCGGCCGGGGTGTTGAAGCCGCAGTGGAACTGGGCGTCGTATTTGCGCAGCATGGGGTCCCATTTCGAGGTGCGCCACGCCCAGACCGCCACCGTGTCGATCTGGATCTGGCCGGCGGGGAAGGCGTCGACGACGCCGGTCAGCAGCCGCCGGGCGTCCGGCTCGGTCAGGTAGGGCACCAGTCCCTCGGCGATCATCAGCACCGGCCGGTCGTGGGGGATGCGGTCCAGCCAGGTCAGGTCGGTGACGCTGGAGCCGATCAGGGTGTAGTGCTCGCGCGGCGGCAGGAATCGTTGCCGCAGCTCGATGACGGCGGGGTAGTCCAGGTCGTACCAGTCGACGGTGGCGGGCGGGTCGATCCGGTACGCCCGGGCGTCGAGGCCGCAGCCCAGGTGCAGGACCACCGCGTCGAGGTGATCGGCCAGGAAGCTCCGGGCCCAGTCGTCGTGGGCCTTGGCGCGGACCACGGCCGCGAGGCCCAGCTGGCTGGTGCCGAATCTGCGCTGGTCGTAGCCGGGGTCGAGGCGGCGCATCACCTGCTCGGCGTATTCGTCGCCGAGGATCGGGTCCGGCAGCCGGTTGTCCAGAGCCTTGGCTTTCAGGACGGGGCTGAGGGTCTTCTGCACTCCGACGAGTTCGGTCTCCTTCACATCAGCGACGCTACTCTTATTTCACGAATTTCGTGAAATATCTGAATGATCTAAACTGTGAGGCCGACGACGGGGAGGGGATCCGCGGTGACGCGAGCGGACGAGGGCGCCATCGCCGGTTTCCGGGAACGGTTCGCGCAGATCATGGTCGAATCCGGCATGCCCCGGATGGCCGCGCGCGTGTACGCCGCGCTGCTGGTCACCGACTCCGGCAAGCTGTCGGCCGCGGAGCTCGCCGGTCAATTGGGGGTCGGCGCGCCGGCGATCTCGGGGGCGGTCAAATACCTGGTGCAGGTGCGGCTGGTCGAGCGTGGCCGCGAACCCGGCACGCGGCACGACTTCTGCCGGATCCACGAGCACACCTGGAGCCACTTCATCAGCCAGTCCGACCCGGTGCTGGTCCGGGTGCAGACCGGCGCCGACGAGGGCACCGCGCTCCTGGGCCCTGACTCCCCCGCCGGGCGACGGCTGGACGAGACCAGCCGGTTCTTCGCGTTCATGCGCGAGGAGATCAGGCAGTCGATGGCGAAGTGGTCGCGGCTCCAGGCGGCCGAACGCGACGCGGGCTGAACGGCCGGCAGGATCTTGCCGAGTCGACCGCCGGGCTCCGGGCAGCCGGTGAGCGTCGGCGCTCGGGCTCGCCTTTCATGAACGCGTACGACACGACCCTCGCCATAACCCTAAAACCTAGTAGGAAATGTTGACTTTAGCGGGGTGCCGCCGTAGGTTCGTGGTCATGAGCCCGTCCGAGACGGTGACCTCGCCCACCTCGACGGCCGCCGCCTCGACCTCCGTAGCCCACGGCGGAGCGGCGTCCGCCACCCGGCGATGGCGACCTGCGACCCGCAGGGTCACGGTGCGCGTGCTCGCCGGGGCCGCGCTCCTCGGCCTGTGGCAGCTCGCCGCGACCGCGGCGGCCAATCCCTCCTTCGTCCCCTCCCCCGGCGCCGTGTGGGAGCAGCTCCTGCGGTTGTCCACGACGCATGACGGCATCCGCGGCTACAGCGGCAGCCTGCTCGTCGAGCATCTGGGGATCAGCCTGCGGCGCATCCTCATCGGGTCCGCGATCGGCGTGGCCGGCGGGCTCGTGGTGGGCGTCGTGCTCGGCACCGTGCCGTGGATCCGCGTCGTGGCGGAGCCGGTGGTCACGTTCGTGCGGGCGCTGCCGCCGCTGGCGTACTTCAGCCTGCTCATCATCTGGTTCGGCATCGACGAGACGCCCAAGCTGTGGCTGCTGGCGATCGCGGCACTGCCGCCGGTCGCGGTGGCCACCGCCGCCGCCGTGCACGGTGCGCCGGCCGAGCTGGTCGAGGCGGCCAGGGCGCTGGGCGCCTCGCGGTGGGACGTCATCCGGGACGTGGTCCTGCCCAACGCGTTGCCGGAGATCTTCACCGGCGTGCGCCTGGCCGTCGGCATCGCGTACTCCTCCGTGGTCGCCGCGGAGACGGTCAACGGCGTGCCCGGCATCGGCGGCATGGTGCGGGATGCCCAGCGTTACCTCCAGACCGACGTCGTGGTGCTGGGGCTGCTGGCCATCGGTCTGTCCGGCCTGCTCATCGACGGTCTCCTGCGGGTCGCGGAGAAACGGCTCATCCCGTGGCGAGGCCGCTCTTGACCCGCCACCGCCCCACCGTCCCACGTCCCCGCGAGGAAGCCGCCATGCGTCTCAGATTCCTGCTGTCCTTCGTGCTGATCGCGATCCTGACCGCCTGCGGTGACGGCACCGCCTCCCGAGGAGGCGGCGACGGAGCGGCGGGTACGCGTATCCGCCTCGCTTATCAGGCGTTCCCCAGTGGTGACCTCATCGTGAAGAACAAGAGGTGGCTGGAGGAGGCGCTGCCCGGCTACCAGATCCAATGGACCAAGTTCGACTCGGGCGCCAGCATCAACACCGCCTTCGTGGCCGGCAGCGTGGACATCGCCGCCATCGGATCCAGCCCCGTCGCCCGCGGGCTGTCCGCCCCGCTGAACATCCCGTACCAGGTGGCGTTCGTGCTCGACGTGGCCGGCGACAACGAGGCCCTGGTCGTCAGGAACGACAGCGGCGTGTCGGGGATCGAGGGATTGCGCGGCAAGAAGGTGGCCACGTCGTTCGCCTCGACCGCCCACTACAGCCTGCTGGCCGCGCTGGACCAGGCGGGGATACGCGAGTCGGAGCTGACCATCGTCGACCTCGAACCGCAGGACATCCTCGCCTCCTGGACGCGTGGCGACATCGACGCCGCCTACACCTGGCTGCCCACCCTGAAGGAGCTGAAGAAGGACGGCAAGGTCCTGATCGCCAGTCGTGAGCTGGCGACGGCCGGCAAGCCCACGCTGGACCTCGGGGTCGTGTCCACCGCGTTCCTGAAGGCGCACCCGGAGGCGGTGGACGCCTGGCGCAAGGCCGAGTCGAGGGCCCTGCAGCTGATCGCCGACAACCGCGGCGAGGCCGCCGCGGCCGTGGCCGCCGAGCTGAACCTGACCAAGGAGGACGCCGAGGACCAGCTCGGCCAGGGAGTCTTCCTCAAGCCCGCCGACCTGGCCTCCCCCGAATGGCTCGGCACACCCGAGCGGCCCGGCGCGCTGGCGGAGAACCTCGTCAGCGCCGCGCGGTTCCTCAAAGGCCTGCAGAAGATCGACGACGTTCCCGACCTGGCGACCGTGCGGAACGCCATCTACACCAAGGGCCTGCCCGATGTCCTCATCCCTTGAGATCGGTACGGAGGCCGCCGTCCACGTGAACGAGGTCGTGCACGTCTACGGGACCGGTGCGGACGCCGTGACCGCGCTGGGCCCGATCTCGCTCGACGTCCCCCGGGGTTCGTTCGTCGTGATCGTCGGTGCGTCCGGCTGCGGCAAGAGCACGTTGCTGCGCCTGATCGCCGGGTTCGAGCGGCCCACCGCCGGCGTCGTCCGCACCGCCGGAGCCGCACCGGTGCCCGGCACCGGCGCCGGGATCGTGTTCCAGCAGCCCCGGCTGTTCCCCTGGAAGAGCGTGGGGGGCAACGTCGGGCTCGCGCTGCGCTACGCCGGCGTCCCTCGCGAGGAGCGGGCCCGCCGGGTGCCGGAGCTCCTGGAACGGGTCGGCCTGCACGACGTGGCCCACCGCCGTACCTGGCAGTTGTCCGGCGGTCAGCAACAGCGCGTGGCCATCGCCAGGGCGCTGGCGGGCGCCGATCCGCTGCTGCTGCTCGACGAACCGTTCGCGGCCCTGGACGCGCTCACCCGCGAGCGGCTGCAGGAGGACCTGCGCCGGGTCAGCGAGCGGACGGGCCGTACCTCCGTGTTCGTCACCCACAGCGTCGAGGAGGCGATCTTCCTCGGCAGCCGCGTCATCGTGCTCACCAGCAGACCCGGCCAGATCGCCCTCGACCTCGACATCCCCCTGCCCCGCACCGGCCTGGAGCCCGACGAGCTCCGAGCCCTCCCCGAATACGCGGCGCTGCGTGCCACCGTCAGCCACGCCGTCCGCGACGCCGCCGGTTGAAACCCACCCGAACAGGAGCTCACATGTCCACGTCACTTGCCGCCCAGCTCACCCTGCAGCCGCTCGGACCGCACTTCGGCGCCCAGGTGGAAGGGCTCGACCTGGCGACCGCCGACGACGCGGAGCTGGCCGCGGTACGGGCCGCGCTCGTCGAGCGGAAGGTGCTCTTCTTCTCCGGGCAGAGCCTCGACGACGACGGTCAGGTCGCCCTGGGTCGTCGCCTCGGCGAGCTGACCGCCTCCCACCCCGTCGTCGGCGGCGTGGACGAGGCGCACCCGGAGATCTACGCGCTCGACAGCGCCGACAACGGCTTCGCCGACGTCTGGCACACCGACGTCACCTTCATGCCCCGCCCGCCGCTCGGCTCGATCCTGCGCGCCGTGGTCCTGCCTCCGACCGGCGGGGACACGAGCTGGGCCGACAGCCAGCTCGCCTACGACTCCCTGGCCGCACCCGTCAGGGAGCTGGCCGACCAGCTCACCGCGGTGCACGACGGCAACCGCGAGTTCGGCTACTACCTGGCCCAGCGGCGCGGCGGCAAGGGCAGCGTCTGGGACGGCGAGGTCGTCACCCGGCTGGACCCCGTGGAGCACCCCGTCGTCCGCGTCCACCCCGAGACCGGGCGCAAGGGCCTGTTCGTCAACCCCGGCTTCACCTCGCGCATCGTCGGCGTGTCCGAGGCCGAGAGCCGCCACCTCCTCGACCTGCTCTACGCGCACCTGACCAAGCCCGAGCACGTCATCCGCCACCGCTGGAGCCCGGGGGACGTCGCCATGTGGGACAACCGCAGCACATCCCACTACGCCAACCGCGACTACGGCACCGCCCACCGGGTCATGCACCGCATCACGCTGCGCGGCGACCTCCCGTTCGGGCCGTCGTCGCCCCGCTGAAGGGAACGGCCCGCCCCCGCCTCCCGGAAGCGGTGAACGGGCGTCCGCCGCGATCTCACTGCCCGATCGCCGGAGCAGCACCCCGAACGGCGCAGGAACTCGGATGATCACCCGCTCATTGCCGGGGAATGACCACACCTCAGCTCGCCTGCCCCCTCTGTCACGGCACCGAGTTCCTGCGGCAGGACGGGCGCATCGACAGCAAGAGCGGTTACTTCCCCAACCCGGTAGCGCTGATGATCTGTAAGAGATGCAACTACGTGCTGCCGTTCCGGGAGAGGCGGTCGATCTTCGATCTGGGCTGACGCTCACGCGGCCTCGGACGCCGCCTGGAGGGGCTTGTCCGGCGGCGTTCGCGGCCGGCGGCCTGCTCTCCTCCCTGCTCTCCTCCCTGGTCCCCGCCTTCCCGCGCGACCGGCGGCACGTCCACAACGTCGCCGCCATCGGCGCCTGTGGACCCGGTCGCCGCCGATGTTCGCCGCCCGCACGATCGTGGCGGGCGCCGGCGTCGTGCCGGTCGGCCGCTCTTCCACGGCACGCAGGCCAACGACCGGCTCTGGCATCCCGCTCCCCGACCTCGGTGCCTGGGATGGCGTGCGGTCAGGAGCCGTCCCGCGCGAGGCGTTGCGACACGGCCGCGTGATCGACGCCCAGCCGCGCCAGCAGCTCCGCCGCCGGGTCGGGACGCTCCAGTTCCAGCAGCGCGCGCAGCAGATGTCTGGTGTCGATGTCGCGGGTCCTGGCCTTCGCGGCCTTGACGGCGTTCGTCAGTACCGCCTGGGCGGTGGAGGTCATCGGCGGGTACTTGCGGGAGGGCGCGCCTGGATCGGTGACCAGGTGTCCGAGGTCGATGCCGATGGCGCGCAGGGCTTCACGGTCCAGCGCCTCCAGGGCCGCGTAGGCGGCGTCGAGATCGACCTGAAGGGCTCGTACGGAGGCCGAGCCGGTCTCGTGGAGCAGGCCGAGCAGCAGGTGCTCGGTCCCCATGCGTTTGGCGCCCCGTCGCCGCGCCTCCTCCCGGGCGGCGGTGACGACGACCACGTAGGGGCTGCCGGTGAACTGTTCGAACACGGTGTCCTCACTTCCCATGCTTGGCATGCGCGGACTGCCGCGACATGCCCAGCGCGTCACCGATCTGCTCCCATGACCATCCCTGTCGCCGGGCGTGGGCGACGGCTGCGGTCTCCACCTGTTCGGCCAGTTGGTGCAGCACTCCCACCGCTCGCAGGCCCAGGGCCGGGTCGTGAGCTTCGATGCGCTGCGCCAGGTTATCGAACGCCATGTCTGTCAGTTTGTCTTGACACGCCCCTCCTGTCAAGTGAAACTGACAGACATCGCTCATCGTCGGATTCCTGGAGGCACATCATGGTCAAGCGGATCGGCTTGCTGTGCGGTGCGGTCGCCGGACCGCTGTTCATGCTCGTTCTCCTCATCCAGGGAGCCGTCCGCGACGACTATGACCCGATCCGTCATGCGGGCAGCTCCCTGGAACTGGGCAGCAGGCTCGGCTGGATACAGCAGGCCAATTTCATCCTGGCCGGGCTGCTCGTGATCGTCTTCGCGTCAGCCCTGCCCGGCGCGCTGCGAGAGCACGGACGGCGGTCGGTCTGGGGGTCGCTGCTCGTCGCCCTGTGGGGAGTGGGGCTCATCGGGGCGGGCGTCTTCCTGGACGATCCGGTCAGCGGCTACCCGCCGGGAACCCCGGCACTCACCGTGCCCCCCACCCCTCACGGCGACCTGCACGGCAAGATCTCCCTCGTCGGGTTCCTGGCGCTGGCCGTCGCCTACTTCGTGTTCGCCCGGCGCTTCGCGGACTGGGGCGAACGCCGATGGGCACGGTACTCGGCGGTCAGCGGAATCCTGTTCCCCATCGGGTTCGTCCTGTTCGTCGCGGCCTCTCTGCAGGTGAACGGCCTGGTCGAAGTCGGCGGCCTCCTCCAGCGCCTGACAGTCGGCATCGGCTGGCTCTGGCTGACGCTGCTGGCGATCCACCTCATCCGGATGCCCGGCGGCCTCCTTCGTGCCGGGGGTGACCGGGCCGCACGTCAGCAACCCTGAGCGGGTGGCCCTGGTGCCGAGGGTACGACGACGGCAACCGCGACTCGCACGCGTCGTCCTGGCCGGTGTGTGGCGCTTGGCGCGGTATTGGCGATCAGGGCTGCTCGAAAGGGCGGATCACCCACGCATCCAGTCGGGAACGTCCTGGCCGGTGATCGCGCGATACTCGCGGGAGACCCCCGCGGAGTCGCCCGCGTAGGCAAGGTACAGCTGCGCCATGATCGTGTAGACGATGTCCCGGCCGTGGTCGGGCAGGTGGCGACCGGCCGGCAAGGCGTGCAGCAGGGGTGCGACCGCTTCGCGAAACCTGGCCTCCTCCACCAGCATGAGCCCTAGGACGGTCAGAGCCTGCGCATACGACGGCGTATGAGCGACCGAGTCGAGCTCGGCCAGCTGCGCGTTCAGGACGACGGCCTCCTGCGCGAGCGGGACAGCCTCGGCACGCCGCCCGGCCCCCGCCAGCCGAAGCGCGCAGTTGTACAGCGAGAGCGCCAGATCCGGCAGATACTCGGCCCGGTCGAGCTCCACCATCTCCCGCCACAGGGCCACCGCCTCCTCGGCGACCGGGGCCGCCTCCGCCGCCCGCCCCGCCTCGGCCAGCCGCCCGGCGTGGTTGTTCAACGCGCTGGCCAACATGGGCAGGTGAGGCGGGCGATCGAGCTCGGCCAGCTCCCGCCACGAGGCCACCGCCACTTCCGAGTACGGGAGCGCCTCGGCCCGCCGTTCCTCGCCCACGAGCCGCAGCGCGTACCTGGATGACAGGTCCGCCAGGCTCTCCAGCGTGGACACCAGCTCAGGAAGGCGAACGGCCGGGTCCCGCCCGGCCAGCTCCCGCCGCAGCGAGACGGCCTCCGAGAAGAGCCCGACCGCCTCCGCCTCGCGCCCGGACGGGACGAGCTTGAGCGCGTAGTTGTGCAGCGAGGCGGCCAGCAGGGGCAAGTAGGCCCTCCGATCGGAATCGACCAGCTCCCGGCACACGTCGATCGTCTCCACCGAGAGCCGGATGGCCTCGTCCATCCGTCCGGCCTGTGCCAGCAGCCCGATGTGGTTGTTCAGCGAGACGGACAGGTCCGGCAGGTGGGCCGCCCGGTTGAGCTCGGCCAGCTCCCGGCACAGGGCGAGGCTTTCCTCGGAGAGGGGAAGCGCCTCGTCCAGCCGACCTACCTCAGCCAGCCGTCCGGCGTGCCTCTCCAGGGCGGTGGCCAGGTCGGGCAGGTAGGCGGCGGGGTTGAGTGCGGCCAGCTCCCGGCCGATGGTCACGGCCTCCTCCGAGAGCGGGACCGCTTCGGCCCGCCGCCCCATGTCCGCGAGCTGGAGGGCGTGGTTGATCAGCGACGGGGGCAGGTTGGGCAGGTGGGCGGCGCGGTCGAGCGCCACCAGCCGCCGCCGCAGGAGAAGGGCCTCCTCGGAGTGCGGGAGCGCCTCGTCCAGCCGCCGCGCTTCGGCCAGCGAGGCGGCGTGGTTCGCCAGGGCGGTCGCCAGGTCCGGCAGGTGGGTGGCCGGGTCGGCGGCGGCCAGCTCACGCCGGAACGCGATGGCCTCGTCGAGCAGCGGGAGCCCTTCGTCCCGCCGGCCCAGCGACATCAGCCTCGTGGCCTGGTTGTTCAGGGAGGCGGCCAGGTTGGGCAGATGCCTGGCGCGGTCGAGCGCCGCCAGCTCGCGCATGATCTGGACGGCCCGCTCGCCCTCGGCGAGAGCGCGAGCGTGCAGCCCGGCATGGCCCAGGCGGATGGCCAGATCCTCGTGGATGCGGGCCCGCAGGGCTGGCTCCGTGGTGACCGCCAGCCGATGCCCCACGAGCCGGGAGGTCACGGCGGCGATGCCGATGTCCAGGTCGATGTGCCGGTGATCCGGCAGGACGGCCGCGATGCCCTCCAGGAGATGGGGATCGATCCCGTCCAGCGCGGCCAGGGCCGCCAGGATGGCGCTCCCGGCCTGCAGGGCCAGCTCGGGGTAGGCATCCAGCAGCGGGTACAGCTGGCCGCCGGCCAGGTGCGGCCATCGGCGCGCGGCCTCCACCAGAGTGGCCAGCGCGTGGGGCGCCCACACCCGGCCGGGGTCCCCCGCCGGCGCCTTCTCAGCCGGCGCGAGCAGCCGGGCCGGTGCGCCGTCGGCCCATGGGTCGGCCGGGAACTCATGAGAATGGCCGGAGGTCATCAAGGCGACGAAGTCCTCGCCCAACCGGTCCGGGTACAAGGGCTCCAGGACCGTGTCCCGCGCTCCCGGGTAGCAGACCGCGTGATCCTTGAGAAGCTGCCCGGGAGCCTCTCCGGAGTCGATCCCGGCCAGGGCCAGCGCCGCCCTCCCGTCGGCGTGGCCGAGCCGGCCGGTCAGCGTGGCGGTGTAGACGACCTGCCCCAGCGCGTCGGGAGTCGTACGGAGGGGGTTGTCGCGAGAGGGCGCGGACATCGCCTCCCAGTGATCGCGCTCGCGGGCCAGGAGGAAGGCCGACACGGTCGCGGGGTCGGCGGGCGGGGAATCACCGCGGTCGTAGGCGAGCACCGCGGCCAGCGCGGCCATGTGCACGGTCAGCACCAGCCGGTAAGCCTCGTGGCGGTCCCACGCGGGTGGCGGGTCCACGTTCCCGGCGTCCGGTATCCCGAGCAGCTCGGCGAACCGGTCACGCGCGGCCTCGAACAGCCCGGCGCGCGTGACGCCGGGCCCGTCCTCCAGCGGCCCCAGCTCCGTGCGGCCGGGCGTCAGGTGGACGTCACGCTGGATCCGGTACGCCAGGCCCTGCCACCAGGTGCCGGACGGGCGGGCCAGCAGCAGCACGCGTACCGGCAGCCCCGTGCCGACGCGGGTGTCGGCCAGCAGCGACAGCACGTCGGCGGTGTCCCACCGCTCGGCGTAGTCCACCACCAGCAGCACCCCGGCGGCCCGCGCCAGCTCGGGAACGACGAAGGGCCCGGGCGCGGAGCGGTCGCGCCGGTGGTGTGCCGCCAGCACCACCCACCCGTCCTGCCGCCATGTCCGCGCCATCTCGTGGGCCAGGCGGGTCTTGCCCTGCCCGCCAGCGCCGTGGATCAGCCGCACCGCGAGGCCCGGCCCGTCCCGCCAGCGCCGCAGGTCGTCCAGCAGGTCCCTGCGTCCGGTGAACGCGATCAGCCCGTGCGCCGCCTGCAGCAGGCCGCTGGGCCGCGCCCGCGCCTGCTCCGGCGGCGGGGCGGCGGGAGGGGCCGGCCAGACCGCCAGCCGGTACGGCTCCCCGCCGTCATGAACGATCATGTCGCCGGCGGCCTGGTAGATGCGCGCGAACCCCGAGCCGGTTGCCTGCTGGTGAACCCGGCGCACCCCTTCTGGACCGCTCATGACGGTCATCATCGGCCGTACCCGGGCCCCGCGCCACCGCGCCGGCATCGGCCCGCACCCAAATATGGCTGGACCGGCGGATATGACCACCGGGATTCGCCCGGGCAACCGCGCGGGCCCGTTCGGAGCCGTGATCACGTGGCCGGGAAAAGGATTGGACGCGACGATGCTCGGGCTTGTAGCTTGCGGTTGATCGTGACACCGCCCGAGGAGGTGAGACCCATGAACGCTGTAGCGATGTGGGTGCTCCCCCTTGCCGTCACGGTCGGGCGATCGAGGTAGGTGTCGCCGGGAGCGCCTCGCCAACAAGGCACTCCCGAAAGGCAACACCTATGCACTCTCAGCAGGTCACCGCCGAGCCGCCGTCGAACGCCAGGGCCGAGCGTGACTCCACCGTGGGCGAGGTCCCCGGAGTTCTGCCCCTTACCTTCGATGTGATCATTGCCGGGTGCGGGCCGACCGGTGCGATGCTGGCCGCCGAACTGCGGCTGCACGATGTTCGGGTACTCGTTCTGGAGAAGGAGACCGAGCCCACGTCGTTCGTCCGGATAGTCGGTCTGCATATGCGCAGTCTCGAACTGATGGCGATGCGCGGACTGCTGGATCGCATCGTCCAGCACGGAAGACGGCGTCCGGCCGGCGGTTTCTTCGCCGCCATCCCCAAACCCGCGCCCAAGGGCCTGGATTCCGCGTACGCCTATCTGCTGGGCATCCCGCAGCCGGTCATCGAGCGTCTGCTCGAAGAACATGCGCTCGCCCTGGGCGCGCAGGTCCGGCGCGGTTGCGCGGTCACCGGTTTCGAGCAGGACGACCAGGGCGTGACCGTCGAGCTGGCCGACGGGCAACAGCTGCGTTCGCGCTACCTCATCGGCTGTGACGGCGCGCGCAGCACGGTGCGCAAACTGCTCGGCGTCGGCTTCCCCGGCGAGCCCTCACGTACCCAGACGCTCATGGGCGAGATGGAAGTGGGCGTGCCGCAGGAAGAGATCATCGCCAAGATGACCGAAGTCCGCGAGACCCAGCAGCGATTCTGGCTCCGGCCCTTCGGCGAAGGCGTCTACAGCGTCCTGGTCCCCGCCGCGGGAGTCAGCGACCGCACGGAACCGCCCACCCTCGAGGATTTCCGACAGCAGTTGCGCGCCATCGCCGGAACCGATTTCGGCGTGCACTCCCCGCGCTGGATGTCCCGCTTCGGGGACGCCACCCGGCTGGCCGAACGTTACCGGGTCGGGCGGGTGCTCCTGGCCGGCGATGCGGCACACATCCATCCACCCATCGGCGGACAGGGCCTCAACCTGGGCGTTCAGGACGCCTTCAACCTCGGCTGGAAACTGGCCGCACAGATCCGCGGCTGGGCCCCGGACACACTGCTGGACACCTACCAGGCCGAACGTCATCCGGTCGCCGAGGACGTGCTCGACAACACCCGCGCCCAGACGGAACTGCTGTCCACCGAACCCGGCGCGCAGGCCGTACGCAGGCTGCTCACCGAACTGATGGACTTCGACGAGGTGAACCGCCACCTGATCGAGAAGATCACCGCGATCGGCGTCCGCTACGACTTCGGCGAAGGCCCCGACCTGCTCGGCCGCCGCCTGCGCGACATCGACGTGAAGCAGGGCCACCTCTACGGTCTGCTGCACCGCGGCCGCGGCCTGCTCCTGGACCGCACCGAACGCCTGACCGTCGGCGGCTGGTCGGACCGGGTCGATCACCTCGCCGATCCCACTGCGGACCTTGATGTCCCCTGCGTCCTGCTACGCCCAGACGGCCACGTCGCGTGGATCGGCGACGATCAGCACGACCTGGACGCCCACCTCTCCCGCTGGTTCGGCAAGCCCGCCAACTGATTCCGCCTGAGCAACCTCGGAAGGCTGGAGGCAGCATCAGCCGTGGTGCTCTGGCGCTTGCACTCCGGAAGAAGGCGGAGGAGCACCACGGGTGATCGGCGCAGGCGGCCATAGCAATCTTGACTGACGGCGCGGCCGTTGCATGGGCGGAAGTCTCATGCGCCGCCGAGAGGCTCGTCGGATGCCTGTCGAGAACCTTTCGAACCTTCAGGACGATGCGCGCCGGGCGGGTCCTCGGGGGCACCGGCCTGAAAGCTGACGCGTCGGAGCAGGCTGACGTCGTCAAGCGCGACGCCCTCGCGGGCCAGGACGAAGAGGAGGGCAAGGAACGCGGCACGGGCGTTGCAGTCGCCGAAGGGGTGAAAGAAGCAGACGTCGAGATGGGCCCGTGCCGCGCGGGCGGTCAAGGAGAGTGCCCGCCCGCTGGTGGAGCCGTTCGAAGGTGAGGGAGGCGCCGCGCGTCGCGTCCGTCCGGACGTCCTCCAGGGCGGCGAGCAGGCCTTCGGCGCGGGCCGGTTCTATGGCGCCGTCGAAGGCTCGGATGTCTTCTGCCGCGCCGTCACGGGATGGGGCCACCGGGTGGTCCTCACTTCCGTCTGAGGCGTCTTGCCACGGCACGGAATCACGTATCGCGAGCCAGCGCTCCAAGTGGTGCGTACATGATCTCCAGGACGCCCGGCCAGGCAGACCACCGCGCCGTGACCGGCCCGAAGAGGCCACGCGCCCGGCCGAACGGCGGGCGCCAGGCCGCCCTCGAAGACGTGGAGACGGATTTCATCCGCCGCGATGAGTTCCGACCCCGCCGCCGGTATGTACTCACGAGCTCGCCGGAGTACCCCGGGCGAACCGATCACAAGGGAGAATCCGATGTCGAACACCCGTGCTGCAGACGAGGCCGCCATCCAGGCCGTACTGGTTGACTCCTACAAGGCGTGGGAGGCCGGCGACGCCGACGGCATGGTCGCCGACTACACCGCGGACGCGACCGCCATCATGACCGGCTCGTTCCGCGACAGCCGTGACGTGATCCGTCAGAGCATGGCCCTGGCCTTCGAGGGGCCGCTCAAGGGCAGCTCGACCTACAACAAGCAGCTCAGCATCCGGTTCATCGGCAGGGACGGCGCGATCGTCATCAGCGAGTCCGCCATCCTGTTCCCCGGCGAGACCGAGGTGCCGGACGACGTGCGTAAGGTGAACGCGACGTGGGTCTTCGAGAAGCGGGATGGCCAGTGGCTGATCGCCGCCTATCACAACAGTCCGGTGCTGGCGCCCGCGCAGTGAACCCTTCCCTGTAGCCAGCGGTGACCGTGTGTAGCCGTTGATGACCGCGCGGGGTGATCTGTCCGCCCATGGCGGATGCTCAGTGCAGTCGCCGGATATGGTGGCTGCGGCGGCGGCGGAGATGGAGCGTGGCGTGATGACGGGGAAGGAAGGCTTCGATCGTCGGATCGCACCTTTCCGGACGGAACTGCTGGCGTACTGCTATCGGATGCTCGGCTCGGCTCACGACGCCGAGGACCTGGTCCAGGACACGTACCTGAGGGCGTGGCGGGCGCGGGAGCAGTACGACGATGCTCGCAGCTCAGTGCGCACCTGGCTCTACCGGATCGCGACCAACGCCTGCCTGACCGCCCTGGAGGTCCAGGGTCGCCGGCCGCTGCCGTCGGGGCTGGTGGCCGCGTCGGATCCGCTCGGGCCGCTCGTCCAGGGAGAGCACGCCGCCTGGCTCCAGCCCTTGCCGGACTCGCTGCTGGACGCGGGCGATCCGGCTGGGGCCGTGATCGACCGCAGCAGCCTGCGCTTGGCGTTCGCCGCCGCCCTGCAGCACCTGTCGGCGCGTCAGCGCGGTGCGCTGATCCTGCGTGACGTGCTCGGCTTCTCCGCGTCCGAAACGGCGGAAATCCTCGGCACCACCGTCGTGTCGGTGAACAGTTCCCTGCAGCGGGCGCGTACCCGCGTCAAGGAGGTCGGGGTCCGGCAGGAACGGCTCAGCGAGCCGTCCGCGGCCGAGCAGCGCGCCTGGGTCGAACGCTACATGAAGGCGTTCGAGCTGGCCGACGTCGAGGGGCTCAAGCGGCTGCTCACCGAGGACGTGATCATGGAGATGCCGCCGATGCCCAACTGGTTCTCCGGCCGCGGCAACTACGGCCTGTTCATGGAGTGGGTCTTCGGGGCGGCCGGGAAGGACTGGCTTCTCAAGGAGGTCGCGGCCAACGGCGGCCAGCCCGGATTCGCCGCCTATCAGCGCGTCGGCGACGGGTACGACCTGCACACGCTCCAGATCTTCACCGTCACCGACGAGGGCGTCAGCCGGAACTCGGTGTTCCAGGATTCCAACGTCTACGCGACTTTCGGCCTGGCGGTCAGGCTCGACGACCAGGGGCGTGCCATCGCCGAGGCCTAACCGCTCACGACCAGGTATGCACCGGGCATGACCGACCCGGGTGGCCCAAGCCCCGGCCCTCGGCGGCCTCGCGTGCCGGGCCCGCCCCATGCCCGGCCGGGACCGCGACCAACGGGCGTCCTCACCCCAACTCGGGTCCGCGGATGCCGGAGCGTTCAGCGTCCTCTGCGCATGTAGGCGCGGAGCGACAGCGGGACGAAGATCACCAGCAGTGCGGCCGACCAGAGCAGGACGGCGGTCACCGGATGCGCGAGTGGCCAGGCCACGTTTCCCGACGGCGCGCCGGGGTTGCCGAACAGTTCCCGCGAGGCGGCGGTGAGCGCGCTCACCGGGTTCCAGTCGGCCAGGAAGCGCAGCCAGCCCGGCATGCCGTCGGTCGGGACGAACGCGTTCGACAGCATCGTGATCGGCAGGCCCAGCGGCACCATCGCGTCGGCGACCTGGTCGTTCTTCACCGCCAGGCCCACATAGACGCCCACCCAGCTCAGCGCGTACCGCAGCACGATCATCAGCAGGAACGCCTGGGCGGTGAGGATCAGGCCGCGGTGCGGCTGCCAGCCCACCAGCAG
This sequence comes from Nonomuraea sp. MTCD27, assembly GCF_041950495.1. NCBI lineage: Bacteria > Bacillati > Actinomycetota > Actinomycetes > Streptosporangiales > Streptosporangiaceae > Nonomuraea > Nonomuraea sp. MTCD27. The sequence continues at coordinate 21,696 of NZ_JBGNUW010000011.1, forward strand.
GCCCGTGCCGACCATGATGGCCAGCATCAGCAGGCCGGTCAGCAGGTCGGCGCCGGTCTGCCCGAACGGCACCGCCAAGCGCGCCATCGGCATGGAGCGGAACCGGTCCATCACGCCGCGGGAGGCGTCGGTGGCCACCCGCGTCATGACCCCCAACCAGGCGGAGAAGGTCACCATCGCGAACAGGCCGGGCATGAGGTATTCGCGGTAGTCGCCGCCGTCCGGCACCTGGATGGCGCTGCCGAAGACGTAGCCGAACAGCACGACCATGATGACCGGGAAGACCAGCGCGGCGATGATCTGCCCGGGTTCCTGCCGCAGCCGCCCCAGCTCGCGGCCGACCAGGGTCAGTCCGTCGGTGAGGGTCCAGCGCAGGCGGCCCAGTGGCGAGGTGAGGGCGGTCATCGCACGGTCTCCTTGCGGTCGGTGAGGCGCAGGAACACCTCGTCGAGGGTCGGGCGGCGCAGGCTCACGTCGGCGGCGGCGACTCCGGCGCGGTCGAGCTCGCGCACGATGTCGGCGAGGCGGAGGCCGGTGGCGGGCAGGGCGACGCCGAGCCGGTCGGCGCCGGTCGTGGTGGGTTCGGCGCCGGTCAGGGCGTTCAGGACGGTCGCCGCCTCGGGCATCGCGGCGGGGTTCTCGAGGGTGACGTCGAGGCGGTCGCCGATCGTGGCCTTCAGCTCGTCGGGCGTGCCCGTGGCGATCACCTGCCCGTGGTCGATGACGGCGATGTCGTCGGCAAGCCGGTCGGCCTCGTCCAGGTACTGCGTGGTGAGCAGCACCGTGGTGCCGTCGGCCACCAGCTCGCGGATGCTGTCCCAGATCTCGCCGCGGCTGCGCGGGTCCAGGCCGGTGGTCGGCTCGTCCAGGAAGAGCACCTCGGGGCGCTGGATGAGGCAGGTGATCAGGTCGAGCCGGCGGCGCATGCCGCCGGAGTAGCCGGCGACCTGCCGATCGGCGGCGTCCATCAGGCCGAAGCGCTCCAGCAGCTCGTCGGCCCGCCGGTGCGCCTCGCGGCGGGTCAGGTGGGACAGGCGCCCGAACATGCGCAGGTTGCCGCGGCCGGTGAGTTTCTCGTCCACGGCGGCGTACTGGCCCGCGAGCCCGATCCTGGCGCGCACTTCGCCGGCCTCGCGGACGACGTCGTATCCGGCGATGCGGGCGTGCCCGGCATCGGGATCGGACAGGGTCGCCAGGATGCGCACCGCGGTCGTCTTGCCCGCGCCGTTCGGCCCCAGCACGCCGCAGACCGTTCCTCTCGGAACGCTCAGGTCCAGCCCCCGCAGCGCATGGGTGCCGCCGAAGGACTTGTGCAGCCCCTCGGCGACCACGATCGGTTCCGCCATGATCCCTCCACTGGGTACTTCGTACGCGGTCATGGCGGCCAGACTAAGAGACCGGGTACTATGTACGCAACCAGGAGGGGGGACGATGACCGACGCCGAGTACGTGAACATCTGGATGCGGCCCGAGCGCCCGGCCTACGGCCCGAAGCCCACCTACAGCCGGGCCCAGATCACCGAGGCCGCCATCCGGATCGCCGACGCGGAGGGGCTGGAGGCCGCCACCATGCGGCGCATCGCCGCCGAGATCGGCGCCGGCGCGATGTCCCTCTACCGGTACGTCCCGAGCCGCGACAACCTCATCGAGCTCATGGCCGACCGGCTGCAGGGCGAGATCGACGTCGAGGGCATGCCCTCCGGCGACTGGCGCGCGGATCTGACGCGCTACGCCGACGGGCTGCGGGCCATGTGGCTGCGGCACCCGTGGATCGCCACCGTGCAGCGCTCACTCCCCAGCTTCGGCCCCAACCAGCTGCGCCTGATCGAACGGCTGATGGGAGTGCTCGACCCCTTCGTCTCCATCGACGAGAACCTCGGCCTCATCGCCATGCTGAACGGCTACATCGAGGGCACCGTCCGCGAGGAGAACAGCTCGGCCATGGAATTCCGCCGCAGCGGGCTCAGCGAGTCTGAGTGGATGGCGCGGAGCTACCCGTACATCGACCAGCTGGTGAAGAGCGGGGAGTACCCGATCTTCACCAAGATCGTGATGGAGGCGCGCCAGCCGCACCTCAGCCGCGACGACCAGTTCCGGTACGGGCTCCAGCGCGTCCTCGACTGCATCGCCGCGGCCCTCCCGTCAACGGCCGGGTCTCACCGGGAGGGGCGGGAAGAACAGGACGGGCCTGGGCAGGGCTCGTAGCCGGCCATCCCAGAGGGCATCAGGAGCGAGGACGTGTGGGACCCGTTCGAGCGAGTCGCCGCAGAGCGGACCCAGCGCCGCCCATCACCCTGAGCGCCGGGCTGCGTGCCTTCGTGGCAATAGGGGGAAGGGAGTTCCGCATGACGCCGAAGCAGCCCAAGACCGAGCTCGACGCCCGCTACAGCTCCGCGCTGAACCCGCGCCCGGGCGCGGACAACGTCACCGCCACCGACTGGGCCGAGGCCCAGCGCCAGTTGCGGGCCGCGGAGGTCTTCTGGATCACCACGGTCCGGCCGGACGGCCGGCTGCACGTCACGCCACTGATCGCCGCCTGGCACGACGGGGCGCTGCACTTCAGCACCGGGCCGGGCGAGCAGAAGGCGAAGAACCTGGCCGGTAATGCCCACTGCGCAGTCACCACGGGGCACAACTCACTCTCCCAAGGCCTCGACATCGTGATCGAGGGCATGGCGGAGCGGGTGACGGATCCGGCGCGGCAGGACGAGGTCATCGCCGCGTTCGAGGCGCAGTACGGGGACCACATCACCTCGCCGGAGGGGGCCTTCTACGGCTTCGGCGGCAGCATCCGCAAGGGCAACGACCTGCTGTTCGCGGTGACACCCGGCACGGCGTACGGCTTCGGGCACGACAGCCAGGTGTTCAGCCACACCCGCTACACCTTCTAGCGGGCGGGCCCAGCTGCCGCATCGGCTCGTGGTCTGCCAGGCCGGGCGCCGAACCCGGCTCAGCCGCAGTTGCCCCAGGACTTCCAGCGCGATTTGCCGACGGCGGCATCGCGTCCGTCATCCCGAATCGTCCCCATGTACTTGACGCACCGGCCCTTGCCGTAGGTCTTCACCGGTCCCAAGTAGTGCTTGACGCTCCGACCCTCGTTCTCGCCGCTCGCGCGTGAGTTGGCCCCACGCGTCTGCGTCGTGATCGTGGCCATGGTGAAGGTGGGGATGCCGATGTTCGAGGTCTTGATCGTGGTGACGCAGTTGTAGCCGGTCCTGCGGTTGTACAGCAGATAGACGTAACCGAGGACACGTTTGGCGGGAGTCTTCACGGCCTGCTTGCTGTGGGTGACCCGGGCGAAGCCGGAACCGCACACCCGCTCCGGGGTGACGGCGGAGGCGGCCGCGTACGCAGGATTGACCATGACCCCTCCGACCGACAGTGCCGCGGCAAGGAGGATCGTCGTCGTTGACTTGCGCATTCAGCCAGCCCTTCTCAACCGTCTCCCGCCATCCGGGACAACAGTTGATCATCTTGCCGGATGATTCCACACCGAATGACCGAATGGTCAAATTAGTGCGTGCCTGATGCCGCGGAGACCAACGCGTTCGTCTCGGTGGACGAACAGTTGCCTCACCTGAATGTCGGCAAGAACCCCGCCGCAGGCCCAACCGGCGTGACCAGCCCTCCCGCCGCCGGATGGACGGTCTCCGACGTGGTGCTTCACCTGGCCCAGACCGAGGAGCACGCCGCCGCTGCGGTCAGAGGCGAGCTGACGGGCACGCGGCCACGTGGCGAGATCGACGCCATGGCGGACGCCTCGTGGCCGCCGAGCGCGACATCGCCCCGGCCCGCCTCCTGGCCCGCTGGCGCGCGGCCACCTCCATCACCCCGGCCGCGCTGCGCGGCCATCCCGAAGGCAGCCGCCTGGACTGGGTGGCCTCCTCCGTCTCGCCCGCGACGCCGGCCACCACCCGCCTGGCCGAACACCGGGCGCATGCCTACGACATCACCGCCCCGTTCGGCATCCCGTATCCGGACACCGCACGGCTGCGGCACATCGCCTGGCTGGGGCACCGCACGCTGCCGTACGCGTTCGAGGTGGAAGGGCTGGTGGGCGGGCAGGTCTACTGCGAGCTCACCTCACCCGACGGGCAGCTGTGGCACTTCGGCGACCCCGACTCCCCCTCGGTCATCACCGGCCCCGCCGGCGACTTCTGCCGCGTGGGCGCGCGCCGTATCGCGCCCGCCGACTCGGCGCTGACGGCGACCGGCCCGCACGCCGCCGAGGCTCTCGCCGTCCTGCGCAACTACGCTTTCTGACAGTTCGCCACCGACGTGCGCGACGCCTCCGGCGGCACCAGCCTCATCGCCCGCGACACCGGCGGCCGGGCTGACCGTCGGCCTGCAACGGCCAACCGCGTCACGAGCCACCGCTGTGTCGCTCGTCGATGGGGTCAGCGCCTTCGGAGCAGGGTCACGACCAGCAGAGCGACTGCGGCCATGAGCACGGCGCTGACGCCCGCCGCCACGTGGAACCCGTCGATGAACGCGGCGCGGGCGGTGCCGAGCAGTTGCACCGCGGTTTCCGTGGGCAGGCGGTGCGCCAGCGCCACCGCAGCGCCGAGGCTGTCGCGGGCGCCGTCGTCAGGAACGACTGCGGTGGACAGTTCTGCCCGGTAGGTCGCGGTGATCACACTGCCGAGCAGCGCGATGCCGAGTGCGCCGCCGAGCTGGGGCGCGGCCGAGGAGATGGCCGCAGCCGCTCCGGCTCGCTCTGCGGGCGCGGAGCCCACGACCATGTCCGTGGCCAGGGCCATCATCGGCCCCAGACCGGCCGAGACCACGACGGCCCCCGTGATCAGTACGGGCAGCCCGCCGGTCTGCGTGAGCACCACGTACCCCACGGCGGACACGCCCAGGCCGACCCCGATCACCAGCGACGGGCGCACCATGCGGGCCAACCTGGGAGCCAGCGTCGAGCCGACGATGACACCCACTGCCGACGGAGCCGTCCACAGGCCCGCCTCCAGCGGCGACATGCCGTGCACGAGCTGGAGGTACTGAGCGATCGCGTAGTTCGAGCCCCACAACACGAAGATGCCGAGCGCCAGGGTGGCCGCCGCGACGCTGAACGCCCGCTCGCGGAACAGCCGCAGGTCGACGAAGGGATCGGCCAGCCCGCGCTGCCTGCGTACGAACACCCAGGCCAACGCCACGCCCACCACGATCGCCGCGACGGACTGCGCCGTCAGGCCGTCGGCCGCGATCTGCTTGAGCCCGTAGACGACCGGCAGCACCGCCGCCAACGACAGCAACGCACTGACCAGGTCGAGCCGCCCCGCGCCCGCGTCGCGGTGCTCGGGCAGCAGCCACGGCCCCAGCGCCAGCAGCACCACCATCACCGGTACGGCCAGCAGGAACGCCGAGCCCCACCAGAAGCGGTCCAGCAGCCAGCCGCCCACCAGCGGCCCGATCGCCGTGCCGCCCGAGACGCTGGCCACGATGACCCCGATGGCCACCGCCCGCTGCCTGGCGTCGGTGAACATGGACGTGGCCAGCGAGAGCGTGGACGGCATCAGCGTCGCCCCCGCCATCCCCATCAACGCCCTGGCCACGATCAGGCTCCCCGCGTCGGGCGCGTACGCGGCCATCACCGAGACCAGGCCGTACGCCGCCGCTCCGATCAGCAGCAACCGGCGGCGGCCGATCCGATCGCCCCAGGCCCCCATGGTGATGAGCGAACCGGACAGCAGGAAGGCGTAGATGTCGACGATCCACAGCAACTGAGTGCTGCTCGCCCCGAGATCCTTCCCGATGGCGGGCACCGCCAGGTTAGTGACCGTGAGTTCCAGGGACGCGAGCAGCGCGGGGAGTGCCAATACGGCCAAGCCGGTCCATTCACGTCTTCCGGCCTTGATCGTTGAAGTCGTCACGGATCAAGGATCCAACCTCAAGCAAACCTGAGGTCAAGCCCTTCGGCCGGGTCACGTACTCCATCGTCCTGAGAGAACGAAGGGGTGTGGTGAACGGCGGGCCGTTCTCGCCGGGGAGTGCGGCTCCGCGGCACAGCGGGGAGGGGCGAGCCGGGCAGAGCCTCCCGATCATCCCCGGCGACCTTGACCGCGGCATCCGGGGCCGGCCGGTAGGAGCGCCATCGGTCCTACCAGGTGCCGGGAAGCCGCCGCCTGAACCGTTGCCCTGGCCCGAGCGGCCGCGGGCATCCCGCTGCTAAAGGCCGTCGACCGCCCGACGTTGCCGGCGGAGGCGATCGCCGAGCTGGTGACCGCCGGCTTTCGGCCGGTGCTGGTGAGCGCGTGTTCGAAGTGAGCTGTATCAGGAGCGGCGGAGGCTCTCTCTGCACACCCGGACAACCGCGTAGGCGGTTGCGGCGGCAGGGGGAGACGATGTTTTCAGCGGTCGAGTACGTCAAGCGTTACGAGGCGGCACCCGATAAGCAGACGGTCGAGCAGTTGCAGAAGCTCGTGGACCTCTCGGGGCTGGGGGCGGAGGAGCAGTTCGTGGTGGCGTTGCTGAACGCCGTCTCGGCGTCCGACTTTCCTCTCGCGGCCGCGATGCGGGAGATCCGCAAGGCGCTGGCGGAGGCCGCGGAGATCCGGGGGCTGGGAGGCTGGTGGAAGGAGAAGCTCGACGCCTATGTCGCGCACATCGGCGAGGAGCCGTTCGAGATCGCGACGTTCCTGCAGGGCTGCATGAGCGGCGGGCTCTCGCTCGATCACAAGGACGCGGTGGCCGGGCAGGCGCTGGTCCTGCCCACGCCGCTCGTCCTCGTCCGGCAGCCGGTCTTCGAGGAGCGGGCGAACGTGTCCGGCTTACTGGGCGACTACCGGTACCAGACGGACGTGATCGAGGTCGGGATGGGGCTGTTCGAGGTGGCCGCCGGGCTGCGGACGGAGGCGGACTTCAAGGGCGCGTCCAAGCTGGGCATCCTGCAGTTCGCCTCGAGCGACCGGGTCGCCACGTACGACGGCGTGACGGTCGGCAACAGGTTCACCAACGCCTTGGACACCAGCAAGCGGCCCTGGTACAAGGGCGTGTCCGCGCAGATCGTCCCAGGCGCGCCCACGGCCGTGGCCCCCAACGACGCGCCGCGATGGGGTCTTCCGAAGGTTTGGGCCAAGGGGCAGAAGCTGCGCGGCATCACCATCAGGGACACCTTCGTCACCCACGTCGTCATGGAGGTCGCGCCGAACAAGTTCCACAAGCTCTTCACCTGCGAATGGGCCTTCACGGTCGACTACGACGCCACGAACCCCGGCGCGGCCAGGGCGGGCTACCAGGTGACGGGCCAGCGGTTCGAGAGTGGTGAGATCGCGCTGAGCGGCAAAGAGCCGCTGACGGGCGACTATCGGGACCAGGTCACGAAGTAGGTACGCAGGGCAGCGCGCGCAGGCCGCTCGTTCCTCAAATGCCATGGATTCGGCCCCGAACGGTCTACGGCCGTTCGGGGCCGAATCGGTTGGGCCGCTCAGCCCCGCATGCTCTACGCCGCGCTGCCGCTACGTCGCCGAGCGGGCCCCGACCCGCACCTCTCACTTCGCCGCTCTGCGTCCAGCAGCATGACGAGTGGACGGCACCGCGACCGCGTCTAAGCGCTCGTGTTCGCCGAGGCGCTGTTCCCCGGATTCGGCTTCGAGGACCGGCACGAGCGCGAGCTGATCACCACCAGCGGCCGTAGCAGGCGGCGCGTCCCGCCACGGCGCTCCGGTCCGGTCCGGTCGGGGGCTACGGCGGGACCGTGGCCTGGGAGTTGTGCCCCGACGTCCTGGTCCACATGGTCGGCACACCCACGACGTCCGGCTTCTCCGCGTGGAACGGATCCCTCGTCACCGGTGCCGCCGTGCCCTCGGGCCGCACGCCGGCCGTCACCGCCCCGCCCGTTTCAGTGCTTGCGGCGGGCGTCGAAGCGGGGGTAGAAGTTCGCCTTGTCATCGACCTTGACCAGGGTCTCCACGACCTTGCCCTTGAGATCGACGACGCCGAAGCCGTCGCGGACGGGCAGGAGCAGGTGCTTCTCGTCGTACCAGCCGAACACGGGGAACCGGTGGGCCACCTTGATCCGGGTGACGGCCTTGCCGCTGGCGGTGTCCCACACGCAGGCCGACGACTCCAGGGAGTGGCACGCGGTGAGGAAGCGGCGGCCCGACGGGGAGAACGTGCCGAGCCCGTGGCTGGCGGGGCGGCCGCGTACCTTCCAGGTGCGCTTCATCGCGCCCTCGAGGTCGTACTGGCGGATGGAGGACTTGCCGTTCTTGCCCCAGCGCACCACGACCCCCTTGCTGTCGCGGGTCCACTGGAAGCCGCCGACCGTGATCAGGGCCTTTTCGATGCGGACGAAGCGTGGCTTGAGCGAGGGTACGTCGATGAGCACGATGCCCGCGGACCGGGGCTCGGATCCCGGCTCGAAGACGTTGACCAGCAGGGTCCGGCCGTCCGGCGACCAGGTGGGCCACATCGTGTTCAGGTATCGGCCCTCCCGCGTCGGGTCGGCCTCGACGGGCAACACGACCTCTGTCGCCTTACCGGTCTTGCGGTCGACGAAACGCACCATGGGCGGCCCTTCGCGGCGATCCCGCAGGTGAACGGCTTGCCAGCGCTCGTCGGGCGACACGGTGGCCTCGCCGTCGATCTCGACGAACGCGCGCCTGGCCGGATCCCATGCGCGCTGACCCGAGCCGGGATCACTCTCCGTGAAGTAGGAATAGAAACCCAGCTGGACGGGGCGGCCGCTCATCTTGGCCACGATCTTGGCCGTCGTACCGGGCAGCTTGCCCACCGGTGGTTGCACGGGTGTTGCGGCGAGCATGGCCGTCAGGGCCAGTGCCGTTCCTAGGTGCAGCATCGCAGTCAACTCCTCGTCTTCTGGCGCGTCAGCGGATCCTACAAGATCACCCGTTGCTGAGGGGATAAATGGTGAAACGGCAGGCGGGGGCACGCCAGGCCGCATTCCCGGAGCGCCCGGTGTCCGGCGTGGCCGTTTCTCTTGTTCGCCTCTGGTGAGACGTACGCACGCCGAATCGCCTTGCACTTGTCGTAACTGCCTGGGGCGCGCCCGAGCTCGGCACAGCCGATGCCGCCGCCAGGCCCCCGCGACGTTCGGCAAGGGTCCGGCGGCGGCGGTCAGTACAGGGCCTGAGACCCCGCCTCCCATACGTTGTCAGGCGTTGCCCACGAAGACCGGCGGCGTCCGGTCCTTCCAGGGCATGGCCTGTTCCAGGTAGGCGGCGATCTGGAACAGCAGGTCCTCGCGGCCGTGGGCGGCGATGAGCTGTACGCCGATCGGCAGCCCGTCGTCGCTGTGACCGAGCGGCAGACTGATCGCCGGGTGACCGGTGATGTTGAACAGCCCCGTGAACGGCCCATAGTCCGTCAGCGCCGCTCCCCAGGTGCTCATCGTGTGGCCGGGGTCGTCGTAGCGCAGGGTGCCGTGCGGCGCCGGCAGACGACCCATCGTCGGCGTGATGAGCAGGTCGTACTCGGTGAAGAACGTGCTCACCGATCGGGTCACCCGGTTCTGCGCGTTGAGCGCGGCCAGCATGTCCAGTGCGCTGCACTCCCTGGCCAGCTGGAGGAACTGCCGGGAGACGGCCTCCATCATGGCCGGGTCGGGCTGCCGGGGGGCCAGCAGGAGCAGGGATGCCAGCGCGACCCCCTCGGCCATCCCGGCCAGCATGACGGCCTCCCCGTCGACGTACGGGCCGGACTCGGAGACGCTGTGCCCCGCCTGCTCCAGCACCTGGCCGGTCAGGATCGCCGCGGCGGCGACCTGGCCGTCGACCGGCGTGCCCGACCAGGGCTGGGTGGTCACCGCCACCCGCAGCCGGCCCGGGTCGGCGCCGAGCTCCTCCGCGTACGGGCGGCGCGGGGGCGGCGCGGTGTACTTGTCGCCGATCCCCGGTCCCTGCACGGCGTCCAGCAGGCCGGCGGCATCGCGGACGGTGCGCGTCAGCACGAACTCGTACGCCATGCCGAGCAGCGCCTCCCCCGCGTCGGGCCCGCACGTGACCCGGCCCCGGGTCGGCTTGAGCCCGACCAACCCGCAGCAGGAGGCCGGAATCCGGATGGAGCCCTGCCCATCGCTGCCATGGGCGACGGGCACGGCACCGGCGGCGACCAGCGCGGCGGCGCCGCCGCTCGACCCGCCCACGCCCCTGTCCAGAGCCCACGGGTTGCGGGTCGGCCCGTATCTGACCGATTCGGTGGAGAAGCTGGCGCACAGCTCCGGCACGGTGGTCAGGCCCAAGGTGACCAGTCCGGCGGCACGGAATCGGGCCATGAGATCGGTGTCGTGCTGGGCGACGACGCCCGGCAGAGCGCGGCTGCCGAGGGTGAACGGCACTCCCTCGGCCACCGGCCCGTGGTCCTTGATGAGGAACGGCACCCCGGCGAACGGCCCATCCGCCGCGTGGTCGAGCGCGGGTGCGAACACCGGCAACGCCAGGCCGTTCACCTGCGCGTTCGCCACGGCGAGAGCTTGCCGGGCAGTGGCCTCGACCTCGTCGGCGGTGACCTCGCCCGCCCTGATCAGATTCCGGATTCCGACGGCGTCGTACTTCGCGTACTCGTGAAGTTTCATGAGAAATCCATCTCCCGGCGTCCTCGACACCTGTACCTCGATCACAGCTGGAATGGGCGGACAGCGCGCGACAAGCCACAGGCAAGGGGCGCCGCCGACAGCGAACAGCCTGAACGGGGTGATGGTCGCGACACCGGGCCGGCGGCTCCGGGGACCATCACAGCCAGTGATCGGGGTACGTCTACGCTCGGTACATCACCGCCCATGCTGGTGGCAGCCACCCCGGACCGTCCACTGGTTTTCTCCGGCGGGCTTGCACCCTCCGAACCTCATGAGGGTTGCCCAGCGCGACGTGCCTGAAGCCGGCGGTCAGCGGCCGTACGCCTCCAGCAGCCGCAGCCACACCTCGCTGACCGTGGGGAACGACGGAACCGCGTGCCACAGCCGGTCCAGCGGAACCTCGCCGACGACCGCGATCGTCGCGGCGTGCAGCAGCTCTGCGACGTCCGGGCCGGCGAGCGTGCAGCCGACGATCACTTTCCGGTCCTCGTCGACGACCATGCGGGCGTGCCCCCGGTAGCCGTCGGCGTGCAGGGCCGATCCGGCGACGGCGCCCAGGTCGTGGTCGACGACGCGGATCCGTACCCCGGCGGCCTCGGCCGCGGCCGCGGTCAGCCCCACCGACGCGATCTCCGGATCGGTGAAGACCACCTGGGGCACCGCGCGCTCGTCGGCCGTGGCCACGTGCCGGCCCCAGCGGCCGTCCTCGACCGCTTCGCCCTTCGCCCGCGCCACGATGACGTCGCCGACCGCGCGGGCCTGGTATTTGCCCTGGTGGGTCAGCAGCACTCGCCGGTTGACGTCACCGGCGGCGTACAGCCATCCGTCCCCGACCGGCGTCCCGTCCTCCCCCACCACGCGCAGCGTGTCGTCCACCGTGAGCCAGGCGCCCGGCGTCAGGCCGACGGCGCCGAGACCGATGTCCTGGGTGTTCGGTGTCCGGCCGATCGCCACCAGAACCTCGTCGGCCTCGACCCGCTCGCCGCCGGTCAGCGTGATGTGCACCGTTCCGGCCTCGTCGCGGTGCACCGATGCGGCCTCCGCGCCGAGGCGTACCGACACACCGGCCTCCCGCAACGACTCGGTGACCCGCTCGCCGGCGAACGGCTCGGCCTGCGGCAGCACGCCGTCACGGGCCAGCATCGTCACCGAGGACCCCAGGGCGGCGAAGGCGGTCGCCATCTCCGATGCCACCACGCCGCCGCCGATGATCGCGAGCCGGCCGGGGACCGCGCTCGCGGCGGCCGCCTCCCGGCTGGTCCACGGCGCGGCGTCGCGCAAACCGGGAACGTCCGGCAGCAGCGCGCCGCTCCCGGTCGCGACGACCACCGCGTGCCGGGCCGTCAACGTGACCGGGACGCCGTCGTCGCCGGTCACCTCGACCACGCCCGCGGACACGATCCGGCCCTGACCACGGTGCAGGGCGATCCCGGCCGAACCGAGCCAGCCGACCTGACCGTCATCCTTCCAGTGCGAGGCGAAGGAATCCCGGCGGCCCAGCACCGCGGCCGCGTCGAGACCGCCGGTCACTGCCTCGCGCGCGCCCGGCACCTGGCGCGCCGCCCGCAGGGCCGCCGCGCTGCGCAGCAGGGCCTTGGTCGGCATGCAGGCCCAGTAGGAGCATTCCCCGCCGACGAGCTCGCGCTCGACGACGGCTGCGCTGAGCCCGCCGTGCGCCACCCGGTCGGCGACGTTCTCCCCGACCGGGCCGGCTCCGAGGACGACGACGTCGTACGTGTCGCCGTCCATGTCAGTTCCCCTTCGCGGCGCGGCCGAGGCGGAAGGCCGAGATGAGGAAGAAGATGCCGCCGGGGATGGCGTAGCCGGCCGCGTTGGTCAGCGTCGGGCCGGCCGCGGAGGCGCCGACGATGAACGACGCACCGGCGAGTACCGAGATGCCGCCGCTGATGATCATCGGCCACTGGCCGCCCATCTTGCGGCGGGTGACGCCCACGATCAGCTGGACCGCCCCGGCCACGACCGCCCAGGCGCCCCACACGCGCAGCACCGCCGGGATACCGGACGCGCAGGCGACGGCCACGCCGATGGCGGTGATCAGGCTGACTGCGATGTTCACGTACAGCAGGGCAGGCGATCCGGTGGTGCGCGAGGCGCGGGCGTCGATGATGGCGGCGGCCACGTCGAACAGCGGGTAGAGCACGAGCAGGGTGACCGCGAGCGGACCCAGGTTCGCGGCGGTCGTGAACATCGCAAGGGCCCAGACGATGGCGAACGCGAACCGGACGAAGTACAGCCGCCGCAGTGCGGACGCGGTCCCGGAAATGCCGGGTGAAGCGGCGATGGTGCTCATGGTGATCCTTTCGGTGGATGAGCGATGTGGAGAGCGGTCCAGCGCGGCCATGGCGCCGCGTGACGCCCCTGGTCGCGGCAGCCGCTGGTGCGTACGTGCAGCCGACGAGCCGCTGCCGGCCCTCTCCTGCTAGACCGAACGTTCTGTCTCGGCACAGCATGGCGACCCGCGACGCAGACTGTCAAGACCGAACGTTCTATCCGCTAACATGGCCGTATGCCCAGCCAATCCGAAGGCCGGCCGTCCGAAGCGCGGTCCCGGCTGCTCAACACGGCCACCCGGCTCTTCTACGCGGAGGGCATCCACGCCGTCGGCATCGATCGCATCGTCGCCGAAGCAAAGGTGACGCGGGCCACCCTCTACCGGCACTTCCCCGGCAAGGAAGACCTCGTCCTCGCCTACCTGAACGAGGTCGACCGGGCCATGCGGGGCCAGGCGGACGAGGCCGTCGCCGCCGGACTACCGGCCGCCGGCACCATCCAGGCCCTCAGCAAGTCCATCGCCCAGAGCATCCAGTCCCCCGGCTTCCGGGGGTGCGCCTTCCTCAACGCCGCCGCCGAGTATCCCGACCCCGAGTCCCCGGTGCACAGGGCGGTGCTCGCCCACCGCCAGTGGTTCCTGGACACCGTCACGGAGCTGCTGGCCGAGATCCAGGAGACCGGCGCCGAGCCCGCCGCCCGCCACTTCGTGATGATGCGCGACGGCGCCATGGCCGCCGGCTGCCTGTTCGACCCGGCGCTGATCTGCGAGACCTTCCTGCGCGGAGTCGAGAGGCTCCTGCAGGTCTATGCTGTCACCGACTACAGCGCACCGGCGGGCGCCTGAAGCCGCGGGCGCCTCCGCTCTGGAATCAGCGGTCGAGCCACTGCGGGCGGTTGCAGTCGCAGAAACGCCGTAAGCCGGTCTGGTGGCTGAGCGGCGTGGCATGGCTGACGTTCTCGATCGCGCGCCCCGGCGATGGCGGCGGCCAGGTGGTTCCGCACGGTCCCGCGGGACAGCGAGACGCTGGGCTATCTCGTCGGCGGGTGCGCCGTCGCGTGCGAGGGCGAGCACGTCGGTCTCGCGCGGGGTGAGCGGGGAGTCGCCGGCACCGGTCGCCTCGGACGCGAGCTCCGGGCCGACGTGCCGGCCGCCGCTCGCGACCTTCCGCACGACCTCCGCCAGGGCGGCAGAGGACACGGTCTTGGGCAGGAAGGCGCACCCGCCCGCGGCGAGCGCTTGCCTTCAGGCTCAGCACGTTGGTCAGGAGCTGATCGCCGCCCTGAAGAAGCTCGCCGGCCCCGCTGCCTCATCCCCCTGGCGCGTGGAAGCCGCGCGCACGACCTCAGTTCCCGGCGCGCTTCACCACGTGATCGGTGCCGGTGGTCCGCGACACGTGCGCGATGGCGTCGAACGCCTCGAACACCGGCATGTCCACGAAGTAGTCGGCCATGCGCGAGCGCTGGAAGGACGCCGCGTCGTCGATGTGCGGACGGGCCGCGCGCAGATCGGCGAGCATCCAAAGCCGGTCGATGGGGAACGCCGCCTCGACGCTGCCCGCGGCGGGCGGCGGGAGCGGCGCGTCGTACCAGGCGCCCTGGGGCCGCTCCGGGGTCGGCTCCCCCAGTGTGGTGGTGCGGCCCAGGCTCGACGTGACGCCGATGGCCCGGTAGTCGTCTCCCAGAGCGGCGGCGAGGTGGGCGCCGGCCGGCAGAAGCGGGTTCCCCTGGCTGTCGGCCGCCGTTGTGCGCTGGATGTGCCAGTTGTGCGCCGCCAGTATCACGCGCGTGCCGTCCTCCAGGAGGCGTAGCACGGATTCGGCAATGTAGACGTCGCGAAACGTCGAGGCGGATTCGAAGCCCTCCTGGGCGTTGGCACGATGGAGCTGGTCGAGGTACCAGGCGCCGCGCAGGTGCCACATGGCCGTGTCGTGCTCGGCCCCGTGGCCACGGGCGCGTTGGACGAGAGCCAGGCGCTGCAGGTGCCCCATCAGCCGGCTCAGCGCGCTGGTGAGCAGGTCCTTGTCACCAGCGTCGAGACTCTGGTAGCGGCCGAGCGCCGTGAAGGTGACCGGGTCGTGGAAGCGCTGCGCCACGCTGACCGCCTGTTCCAGCACCGCAAGCGCGTCCGGGGCGGCCCAGCGCACGTAGCCGGCCACCTCCTCCAGCGCGGGCAGCGGCGATGCCGCGGCCCCGGGCAGGTCAGTGCCCAGGCACCGCAGCGGCGGCTCTGCCGTGGTGCGGTGCCGCTCTCTCATCCAGGTCAGCGCCTCGTGCATCTCCTCGCATTGCCCCAGTGACAGGGCGATACCGTCTGCCGCGACCTGCTCCACGGTGCCGGGGCCGCCGCGGACCCAGCCGTCCAGGACCTGCCCCTGGGTGAACGGGGCCTCCAAGGCGTACACCTCGAAACCGCACCGTTCGACCAGGAACCGCAGGATGCGGTGGCGTACCTGGTAGAACTCCCGGATGTGGTGGGAGCTCTCGCCGAGCGCCACGACGCGCGCGCCACCGACGATGTCGCGCAGCGGTTCGAGGTCGTCCACGGGTGACTGGAAGTCCAGGGTTTCCATGGCGCAGGCACGATCGCCGACCCAGCTGGCGAAACTCCTCCGGCGGCTCGTTCGCACGTTCATGCCCGACAGCGTTTCGTGGTGGGCCTGCCCTGGTCGTCATGCCTGAGGAGGGACTTGAGGGTACGGTTGCGGGAGCAGAGGCGTTCCTGATTACGACCTTGGAAGTATTCAGGTGGTCCATATGGCACCAAGGACCACGCCGTCCCCACCGCCGGACGGCCTGTACGGCGGGCTGGTCGAGACCGACCGTGACGCCTACCTGCCCGGCACCGGGGAGGCATGCCTCCCGACGCCGATCGCCACGGCCAGTGCCGACAGGAACGCGGCACCCACGAACGGCACCCACGACAGGGCGGGCGACACCACGAACGTCCCGGTCAGCCCCACGCGGCCGAGCACCGCGGCCGACGCCAGGCCTGGCAGCGCGCCGGCCGAACCCGAGACGACCACAAGAACGGCGAGCCAGGCGACGCGGGCGGGATTGCCCCTTCGGAAGGGCTCCCCGTCGAGGACGGAAGCCAGCAGAGGCCCGAGCAGCAAGGCGGCGACGCCCGCGCACAGACCGCTCACCAGGACGTCCGCGCGTGCGACCACCTGCTCGATGACCGTGGATTTCCAGACCTGCAACGACAGATCCGCCCCCCGGAACCCGACGCCCGGAGGGAGCTCCACGCCGGTCAACCGTAAGCTGTCGACGAC
This sequence comes from Nonomuraea sp. MTCD27, assembly GCF_041950495.1. Taxonomy (NCBI): domain Bacteria; kingdom Bacillati; phylum Actinomycetota; class Actinomycetes; order Streptosporangiales; family Streptosporangiaceae; genus Nonomuraea; species Nonomuraea sp. MTCD27. The sequence goes on from NZ_JBGNUW010000011.1 coordinate 37,797, forward strand.
GCCCGGCCCTGGGCTGACCTGTACGGTGATCGATCCTTCGGCCTGCGTGGCGCCGTTGATCGCGTAGGCGACGCCCCAGACCGCCGCGACAGCACCTGCGAACCTGACCACGTAGATCATCAAGCGCACGAACGCGCGATTCATGGATTCTCCAGGAGCCGTATCGAGGGCTGTCATTATGCGCGCCGGGCACGACCTGCGTACAGAAACGGCGTACGGAGATCTGGGGAACAGGCGCTACGTCGCCTGCTGCCCCCGGGGCGGCCGGTTCGGGTTCACACCATGGCGTCGGGCTGCGCGACCACGTGCGCGGGGTCGACATCGGTTCGCGGGCGCAGGTACCTCACGGGGTGCCGGTGTCTCCCGGCGTCCGTGGCCGTGTCGATCAGGATCTCCACCACGAGATCGGGCCGAACCCGGGTGTAGTCGAGGGGCTCGCGCTGTCCGTAGGGGCTGGACACCCAGCCGGGCGGCAGGGTCGCCGGCCACGGGTGACCGTCGTGAGCCGGGGTGAGCAGCGGGGCGACTTCGGCGGCGGCCTGCGCGCTCAGCTGGGTGGTGCGGCCGACCATGCGGAACCGTCCCGCGTCGTACCGGCCGAGCAGCAGCCCGCTCGGCCGCCGCGGGGAGCCGACGAACCCCCCGACGACGGCGTCCGCGCTGGCCCGCCGTTTCAGCTTGAGCCAACCCCGGGCGCCGCCGTCGTACGTCGAGCGGGCCGGCTTGATGACCAGGCCCTCCACACCGACCGTGTGCAGCGAGTCGAACCAGGCTCGTGCCTCGGCCTCGTCGAGCGTCTGCATCCCGAGGGCGAGGACGCCGGCGGCCGGGATCGACGCGAACAACGTCTCGAGGAGCGCCCGACGCTCGGACAGCGGCAGGCCCGTCACGTCCCGGCCGCACAGCCGCAGGAGGTCGAAGGCCGCGAAGTGGACGGGCTCCACGCGTGCGAGGGCAGCGGCACGGCGGTGTCCGGCCACGTTGCGACGGTGCAGGGAGGAGAAGTCGAGGCGGCCGGAAGGCGACCAGCGGACGATCTCCCCGTCCAGGACCGATCCCGCGGGCAGGTGCTCGAACGCGGCCCACGTCACCTCGGGGAAGGTCTCGTTGAGGCGGGCGCCGCGCCGGGACTGCACGTGGACACCGCGGTCGGAGTCGATGATGGCCAGCGCGCGGAATCCGTCCAGCTTGGGCTCGAACGCCCACGTGCCCGGCCGCCCCGGAGGGAAGCTGTCCACACTCGTCGCCAGCATGGGCTCGATCGGGGTCCGCAGCCGGGTTCGGGCGTGTTCACGCTGGTCGGAAGGCATGGCCATGGGCCGGTTTCTATCGGCCAGCCGAACAGGACAAAACCCCTATTGAGTATAGAAATGCCCAGGGTTGCTTCAGGTCCGTAAGATCGCCGCCCGCCGCCGCGTGCCCGATCCTGGCCGGGCGCGCCAAGGCGAGAGCATCCAGATGTCGGCGTGCTCGGCCTGGAAGACTCTGACAGATGAAGGTCGACGACGCGGTGCTCCGGATGGGAATGGCCGACACCTACCAGGACGAGCACTGGAACAAAGCGATCGCGGTGACCGACAAGGTCGTGCGAAGGGCCGCCCCCGACTGGCTTGACCAATTACTGACGGCTCTCCTGCGGGTCTCATCGCCGACCCACCCGATGCGATACGGATTCCGGGTGGCGCTGCAGCGATTCGCGCTGGTGGAAGGCGATCCAGAGCACGTGATGACGGTGCGCGGAATCGCTGCCGCCGCAGGGGAGAACTGGGGCGCGGTCCGAGATCTGCCTCGGGAGGTGGCCGAGTGGCTGGCCACCGGCCAGCCACTGGAACATCTGGTCCCGGTCTTCGCCACCGCCCGGGCCGATGACGAGATGGCGGCCTGCCTGCTGCAGGAGACAGTGCTGCGCCACGACGACCTCAGGTCCGCGCGGGCGGCGGTCGAGTTCGCGGGACGGCTTCGCGCGGCAGCCCATCCGCTCGCTGCCTTGCCGCTCCACCGTTTGCCGGCCGAGCACCAGCTGGGCGTGCCGCAATATCCCGGCCGGCCCCGCCCGAACTGGTACGTCGCTCCCGAGCCGGTCGCCGCCCCCCGGCGCGACCGGGATCGAGCTGGAAGCGGCCGAGATCGACTGGCCACAGGCCGTCCAGGCCATGAGCGCCATCAGCGGGTGGATCCACGACAGCGCGAGCGACTGCGACGAGGCCAAGCTGTTCCGCCTTGACCGCCCGCTGGCGCCGGCCGATTTCGGGGCCACCACGCTGGCCGCGCTGAACCTGCGATCAGTCGGAGGCGACCTGACCGTGCATCATGCGGGGACCGCCGATGTGATGAGGACGCTGTACAGCGCTGCCGTATCGGGCACCGAGTCCCGCAGCCGGATGTACGGCGCGTACGCGCGTCTGACCGCCTGGCGCTCCCTCGCAGCCCTGACCGGGGCCGACGGCGACCCCGCAACGATCGCATGGGCCGCTGACCGGTGCACCTGGCTGTTCTACACCTCCGACTGGCACGGTCGCGACGACTGCTCCATGGACTTCGGGATGGCCGTCCTCCGCTCCGACCACCAGAGCATCGCGATCATCGCCGGCACGTTCTCAGACTGACCGCCGCCTTCCGAAGATGCGACGATAGCTTTCCGATCAGCAGGGCGTCCGGGTCCGCCACCGCTCCAGGGGCCGATCTGACGGGCGAAACGCGGGTCGGAGGGATCCGGACGAGCCGGAGATGCACGGCCTGCTCGCGTTGTGCGAGCTGACGGCCGCGCGTTTCCCGGCCCGGACCGGCCCGGACGGTTCGCCGGTCCTGCTCGACGAGCAGGACCGGCGGCGGTGGGACTTCTCGGCGATCCACCGCGGGCTGGCCGCGCTGGCCAGGGCATCGGCTCGCGGCCTCGGCCCCTACGGCCTGCAGGCCGCGATCGCCGCCACCCACGCGGCGGCGCCCTCGGTCGAGGCGACCGACCGGGACCGGATCGTGCTGCTCTACGAGGCACTCGGCCGGGTCGCACCCTCGCCGGTGGTCGAGCTCAACCGGGCCGTCGCCGTGGCCATGGCCTCGGGCCCGGCGCGGGCCCTGGCCATCGTGGACGAGCTGATCGCCTCGGACCGGCTCCCCGGTTCGCATCTGGTTCCGACCGTACGCGGTGAGCTGCTGGCCCGGCTCGGACGGCGACCGGAAGCGCGCGCCGAGCTGGAGCTGGCGGCCCGGCAGTGCGCCAACCAGCGCGAACGCTCAGTGCTGCTCCGCAAGGCGGCCGCGCCGGGCTGACGACCCCGGAAACACGTACGCCCCCCCGCGCCGTCGCCCTCAGCGTTCCAGGGATCGTTCGGCGAGCGCCGGCGAGCCTGCCCGCCCTTCACCCGCGAGCCGGGCGTCCAGCGTTCGCACGCCATTCTCGTGCGAGATCCCGCGGAACAGCTCGCGGGCCTCTTCCCAGACGGCCCTCGCCGTGCCGTGGTCGCCGGCGGCGGCGTGGGCGTCGCCGAGGGTCCGGAGCGTCCGCGCCAGGTAGGGGATCGAGCCGCGGGTGCGCCACACCCGGACCGAACGTTCGAGGGTGGCGATGGCGGCGGGCAGGTCTCCTTCGGCCAGGTCCAGCTCTCCTAGAACGCCGAGCGAGTCGGCGAGATAATGGCCGAAGTTGCCGTTCTCGCTGTGGGCCAGCGTCAGTTCGGCGGTCGCCCTGGCCCGCTCGTCGCCGACCTTGGCGAACAGCTTCGAGAGGTAGAGCAGCGAGAACGTCTCCAGATAGCGGTAGTTCAACCGCCGTGCCATTGTCAGCGACCTCTCCAGCAGTTCCTGGCCGCCCGCGATGTCACCGCAGAACGATTTCGCCGCGCCGAGGAACTGGGTGACCGTCGTGGTGTAGTGAGCGTTGCCGAGCGCCTCGGCGACTTTCACCGCCTGCTCCAGCACGATGTGCGCGGCCTGCGGGTCGTCCTCGCCGTGGATGATCGCCAGCACGTGATAGGCCCGTGCCTGGCCGCCGAGGTAGTCCGCGTCGGCGGCCGTCCGCAGAGCGCGCTCCGCCAGGGCGAGCGCTTGCGCACTGCCGTTCCCGTCGGCCGTCAGGCTCCAGGCCAGGGAGGCCAGGCTGTCGGCCATCCCGACCGGATCGTTCAGCATGGTGAACAGGTCGAGGAGCTGCGAAGCGCCGGCCCGCATCCGTGTCATCGCCGGTCCGGGGCCCGGCGGTGAGTTCCAGGTGGTGACCTCCAGGAGGCCGCGCATCAGCACGGCCTCGCCGCGCCTGTCGCCGGTCTCGCGGCACAGCGCGAGCGCCTGTTCGTGCATGCGCTGCCAGCCGTCGTACAAGCCGCGCACGTTGAGGTACGTCTCGGTGGACCCCGCGAGGTCCCATGCGAGTTGGGTCAGGCGCGCCTCGCACGCTTGGGCGACCCCCGCCATCAGCGCGCCGTGCTCCGCGCCGAACCAGGCCATCGGGTCGGCCAGCAGCGGGCCGGAGTCCGCCGCGGGCAGCCGCCAGCGCGGCGCGCGGCTGTGCATGAGCGCGTAGCAGGGGCCCGGGACGTGCTCCGCCGCGACCTCCGCCAGCGCCAGCCAGGCACCCAGGGCCCGCTGGAGCGCGGCCAGGCGCTCGGATTCGGAATCCTCGCGCTGCGCCCGCTCACGCGCGTACAACCGGATCAGGTCGTGGAACCGATACCTGAGCCGGCCCGTCTCGTCCGTCCCGGTGAGGTTCAGCAGATGAGCGTCGACCAGGGTTTCGATCTCACGTTCCGCCTGCCGCACCGGCACGTCCAGGAGGGCCGCCACCGCCCAGGAGGCGAAATCGGGCGCGTCGAGCAGCCCGGCCAGCCGGAAGGCCCGCCGCGTGCCCGCGGGCAGCATCCGGTAGCTCATCTCGAATCCCGCGCGGATGTCGAGGTCGCCCGCCACCAGTTCGTCCAGCCGGTGCCGTTCCTCCCCGAGGACGCCGGCGAGGTGGGACAGACTCCATTGCCTTCTGCCGAGGAGCCTGGCCGCCGAGATGCGGACCGCCAGCGGGACCCGGCCGCACAGCCGGGTGATCTCCAGTGCCGCGTACGGGTCGTCCTGGACGCGTTCGTCGCCGACGATCCTCCTCAGCAGGTCCATGGCCTGGCCCGACGGCAGGACGTCGAGTTCCAGCAGGCTCGCGCCCTCGAGACCGACCAGCCGGACACGTCCGGTGAGGAGCACGGCCGTGCCGGGGGCCCCGGGCAGGAGCGGCCGCACCTGCTTCTCCCGGGCGACATCGTCGAGCAGGATGAGTATTCTGCGTCCGGCCAGACAGCTCCGGTAAAGCGCCACGCGTTCTTCCAGGGATTCGGGTATCCCGGTGGGGCTGACGCCCAGTGCGAACAGGAACCGGCTGAGCACGTCCTCTGGACGGGCAGGGTCCGCGGAGGCGCCGCGCAGGTCCGCATAGAGCTGGCCGTCGGGAAAGCGATCCGCGACCCGGTGCGCGACATGCACCGCGAGCGTGGTCTTGCCCAGGCCCCCCAGACCCGCGATGCTGGCCAAGGCGACGGTGCCCGGCCGCGGCTTGGTGAGGGCCTCGGTGAGGTTCGCCACCTCGTCGTCCCTGCCGGTGAAATCCGCGATGTCCGGCGGCAACTCGGCTGGAGCGGGAGCGGCTTGAGGCTCAGGCATCGGAGCCGGGACATGGACGGGACGGTCGGCGGACAGGGCCCACACGTGCGCGTGCCGGACTTTCCCGCTCAGCTCGATGCCCAGTTCGTCCGGCAGGTGCGCGGCACGTTCGCGGCACGCCCGTGAGGCCTCCGCAGGGGAACCCGTGATCGTCGCCATGACGCGAGGAACGAGGTCGAGTGAAGGGTCCTGCGTGAGGATCCGCTGATGCATGTCGTGCAGCTCTCCGGCCGGGTCCAGACCGGTCTCCTCGATCAGGGTCTTGCGGGCACGCGCGTATTCGGCGAGCGCGTCCGCCCGCCGGCCACAGCGGTACAGCGCCAGCATCAGCTGCGCGCGCAGCCGCTCCCGTAGCGGGTACTCGCTGGTGAGCGCGGTCAGCTCGCCCAACAGCCTGGCGTGGCGGCCCAGCCTCAGGTCCGCGGCGATCCGCGACTGCAGGACCGACAGGCGGACCTCGTCCAGCCGCGAGGCCTCCGCGGCCAGCATCGGGACATCGGTCATGCCGGCGAACGCGGGCCCGCGCCAGAGGCTCAGCGCCTCGTGCAGGCGGTGGGTCGCCTCCGCCGGCTCACCGGCGGCCGCCACCGCCTGCCCTGAGCCGGCCAGGTTCTCGAACCTCGCCGCGTCCAGCTCGTCCCCGTCCACCGGGATCAGGTAGCCGGTGCCCTGCCGCACCACGAGAGCCGGGTCGCCCAGGTGCCGCCGGAGCCGGTGGACGTAGGTCTGCACGTTCTTGGTGGCGCTCTTCGGAGGGGTGTCCCCCCACAGCGCCACGACGAGTTGATCTTCCGAAACCGGGCAACCCGCTTGGCACAGCAGAACCGCCAACAGCACCCGCGCCTTGGGCGTGCCCAGATCGACCTGCTCACCCGCGCGCCATGCCGTCAGCGGACCCAGTATCCCAAACTCCATAGTGCTCCCTTGGCTGGACGCACTGTAAACCCGGACGGCCTGCTTAGTCGGTCCACTCGGTCAAGAAACCCTGGCGAATCTTTCTCGCCCGGCCCTCGGTCCCTGACGGCATCGGTGCCGAACGCGCCTGACCTCGAACCGCGACCGGCCATGGCGTCGTCCGCCCTTCCCCCTGGACGCCGTACCACGACGCCGCCGGGTGACCAGGAGGCCAGGAGAGACGATGAACCCGCTCAAAATGGTCACCGTCGGCATCGCCGCCGCGGTGGCGAGCGTCATTCTCGCGCAACCGGCCTTGGCGGCGAGTTCTCAACGGGATGTCGGCGACGGGATCGTCCGCTACGCCGACCCTGCCAACGAGCTGTGCGTCCGGGCGGACGACACCACGGGAACGGCCTGGGTGGAGGTGACCCTGACCCGCCCGGGTGTGATCGGAAAGCCCATCGTCATCAGAGATGACAACATCCGGCACCCCGGCGCCACCTGTGCGGTGCTCCCCGCCTTCGAAGACGTCACCTACCGGGCCGATTACGAGAGCTACTGGAGCGGGCGAGGCACCGTCCTGCGCGGGACGTTCCAATTCGGGATCTGACGCTCCGGCAGGGTCCTCCGTGGCGACGGTCGCCGCAGGGTCCACGCTCGCCGGAGCGCTGCCGGCACAGGCGTTTCCGGTTCGTGATCTATATCCAGGATGATCGCGCCTCGTGAAGCAAGCGATCATGGGCGTCACCGCCGGCGCCGCCCTCCTCTTGACCGCCACGCCCGCCGTGGCCGCCCCCAAGGACCCGCTCGCGGCGCTGCGGGCGCAGCTCGTGGCGGGCAAGGGCGTGTCGTTCTCGTTCCGCATGTACGGACAGTCCACGCCCCTCACGCAGACCGGCCGCCTGCAGTTCGGCAAGAAGGGCATCGCGGCCTCCGACATCACCGGCAAGCTCGCCACCGGCGACGACGAGAAGCCGGCCGACGACTTCGGCGGCGGCGCGGACCCGAGCGCCCTGGCCACCGCCATGGGCAAGCCGGAGCGCACGATCCGCATCGGCCGGACGTCCTACGTCAGGGGCGGCCCGATGAGCGCGGGCCTGCCCGAGGGCAAGACGTGGTACAAGCAGTCGCCGGGTTGGACGAGCGGCATGACCGCCCTCTTCGGCGGCTTCGTCAACGCGGCCGACCCGAGCACGTTGAAGGTGCTGCTGGCGCGCTCCAAGCGGAGCGGGTCGACGTACAAGGGGTCGATGAGCGTCAAGGACCTGCTGAAGGCCTCGGACTGGTCCCGCGCCACCATGTGGTGGAAGCTCGACTCCGGTGTGAAGGTGAACTGGACGCTCGCCGTCGGCTCCTCGGGCCTGCCGGTCAAGCTGACCACGCGGCTGGAGAACAAGAAGACCGGCGTGAGCAAGACCGCGATGGAGATGCGCTACACCAAGTGGGGCGCCAAGGTCTCGATCAAGGCCCCGGCCGCGAGCACGGTGACCACCAAGCTCGACTCGGAGAAGGCCGCACTCCAGCTCCCCCCGGCGCCCAAGCGCTGATCACGGCATGCGAGGCAACGTGCCTTCACCGCCGGTCAACGGGCCTTGCGTGCGGCCCGTCCGCTCGTGACCTTTTGATCCGGCGGGCCCCTCGCCGGGCTACCGGTTGAAGCCGGCAATCGCCCTCGAGTTGTCCCTGCCGAACCACAGGCGGCCGTCGGTCTGTTCAGGGAATACGGCTGGTATACGAGCGCTGGATCGACGAGACGGCTTGGGTCACGGTCGGCGTCCCGTACAAGATCAAGGCTCGCGGCGGGTTGCCTCTCGGCGGCGCCTGACCCGCCCGCCCTGGTCCTCTCCGGGATCGGGATGAGCGGGGGCCTGGCCGACGAGGCCATTGAGGTGGGCGTAGGCGACCGCGTGCACCCGGTCCCGCAGGTTCAGCTTGGTCAGGATGCGCGACACGTGCGTCTTGACGGTCTCGTCGCCGATCCCGAGACGGCCGGCGATCTCGGCGTTGCTGTACGCCCCGGCGAGCAGCAGCAGTACCTCGCGTTCCCGCGTGGTGAGAAGGTCCAGGTCGGCCGAAGCGGGAGGCGGGGCGATGCCGTCGGCCAGACGGGCGCTGAGGCGGCGGGTCACCGAGGGGTCGATGAGGGCGTCGCCGCGGGCGGCCACCCGGACGGCCGCGATCAGCTCCTCCGGCGGGAGGCTCTTCAGCAGGAAGCCGCTGGCTCCTGCCCGAAGGGCGCGGTGGACGTACGTGTCGTGGTCGTAGGTGGTCAGCAGGATGACCTTGGTGGCGTTGGCCGGGTCTGCGAGGATCTCCTCCGTGGCGCGCAGGCCGTCGAGCCGCGGCATGCGGATGTCGATGATCGCGACGTCGGGACGCAGCCGGAGCACGTCGGTCACAGCGGCCCGGCCGTCCGACGCCTCGCCCACGCAGGTGAGGTCGGGCTGGGTGCCCAGGACGGCGCGCAGACCGGAGCGGAACATGGCATGGTCGTCGGCGATCAGGACGCGCAAGGTCATGAGGGGCTCAGGGGGAACGTCGCGGTGGTGGTCCAGGTCCTGCCGTCGGGTGCGGGTCCGTAGCTGGTGTGGCCCGCGAACACGGCGGTACGGCTGCGGATCCCCTGCAGCCCCCGGTGCGGCGAGTCCGGCCGGGAGCGCGCCCGCGTGCCGAGGAGGTTGGAGGTGGTCACGGTGAGGCTGGAGGGGTCGTGGCGCAGCTCGACCTCCGCGACACCGCCGGCGCCGTGCCGCAGGGCGTTGGCGAGCATCTCCTGCACCACCCGGTACACGGCGATGTCCAGCGACTCCGGCAGCGGGGACGGTGCGCCGTGGACGGTCACCCGCGCCCGCAGGCCGACGGCGCGGAGGGTGTCGAGGAGTTCGGGGAGGTTGTCCAGCCCGGGCTGGCTGTCCTCCCCCGACGGGTGGCCGTGCAGGACGTCCAGCAGCCGTCGCAGGTCGAGCATCGCCGCCCGGCTGGAGGTCTCCACGGCGGTCAGCGACTCCGCCAGGTCGGGAGCGCCCGGCGCCGCCGCGGCCCGCAACCGGGCCACCCCGGCGTGGACGCCGATGGCGCTCACGTGGTGGGAGATCACGTCGTGCAGGTCGCGGGCGATGCCGGCGCGCTCCTCCGCGATGGCCGCGGCCAGGGCCTGCCGCGCCTCCGCCTTCTCCCGCTCGGAGCGTTGTTCCAGCTCGGCGATGTACGCGCGTCGGGCGGTGGTGTACCGGCCGACGAGCCAGGGCAGCAACGCGCTGGCCATGGGGGCGAGCAGGAGGAGCTCCTGTGCGAAGTCCGCCCCGCTGAGGATCGGTCTCGCGAGGGTCCCCGCGGTCAGGCAGAGCAGGGCCACCACCGCCGGCCACCGGTCCAGCCAGGCACCCGCCCGGTAGGCGGAGATGAGCATGCCCGCGCTGTTCAGCGAGGGCGGCAGAGCGGCTTCGGGGCGCAACAACGTGCCCGCCACCTGGACCGTCGCCTGAGCGACGGCCACCACTCCCGACAGCCGCGGCGCGCTGGCCAGGCCGGCGTCCACCACGACGATCGCCGCCAGCATGGCCCAGCGCCATCCCGCCGGAAACGCGGGGGAACCGGTGGAGTGGGCGAAGGTGAGGGCGTCCACCACCAAGGTGACCGCGGCGATCCCGATCGCCTGACGGGTCAGAGGCCCATTGACGTCGCGGATGCGGACGGACCCGGCACCAGGCCCGTCACGTCCCTCCCTGTCGGGCACCGGCATCCCTTCCTCGTTCACGAGCTCCCATGATGCCTGGTCGGCGGCGGTGGCCGAGTCCCCCGCCCGGGGGACCCGCCTCCCCTGGCGCCGTGACGACAGCGGCGGGCGGCCTCCCTAGGCTGCCCGCACGATGAACGACTCCGCCGCTCGTACGAGGGATTACGCCGGGTTCCCGCGCACGGCTCCTCATCTCCCACCTGTCCTGGTTGTCCGGCCCGGGGAGCCTGCCCGGCCGATGCGGCGCCGCCTCGGTGCCGCGCTCGCCGTCGTGCTGACCGCCGTGGCCCTGACGCTCGCCATGAGCCCACGGGCCGGGGCGGACTCCACCGGCGGCGGCGACGTGCAGGTCGCCCAGACGCTCGGCGACCGGGAGCTGACCGTCATCCTGCGCCGGATCACCGGGGTGCCCGGACCGCTGCACGTGGACGTGTTCACCCACGCGGGCACGCCCGCCGGCGCCCTCGACCTGGCGGCGGTACCCACGGGGGTGTCCTCCTCCGCGTCGGCGGCCTCGGCGTCCGGCACGGTCGTCGACACCGCCGTGGTCACGCTGGGGAGCCGGCCGGGGACCTACTCCGCGGTGCTGGACGTCACCCAGGCCGGCCCGTGGGAGCTGTCGCTCAGCGACGGGCGGCGGGCCGCGACGATTCCGTTCATCGTGCCGAAGCAGACCGCCTCGCCCGCGGAGACCGCGGCCTACCTGGGCTTCTCCGGCGCCGGGGGGCTCATCCTCGTCGCTGTCCTGGTCGCCGTACGGGCGCGGCGCGGCTGGTGGACGCTGGTGCCGGGCGGCGGGCTGGTCGCCTGCCTGGCCGTCGCGGTCACCGGCGCGCTGCTGTCGTCCCAGCTGCCGCTGCCGCCGTCTCAGGGCGGCCAGGTGGCCGCCACGATCGACAGCGTCAACGATCCCTACGCCTCCGTCGGGCAGCAGACCAGCGACTACTCGCGCCCGCCCGCCACGCTGCTGCTGTCGTCCTCCACGAACCGCGCGGGCGAGGTCGCCGAGCTGCGGCTGACCCTGTCGGACGCCGCCACCGGCCTGCCCCTGGACGACGTCGTCGTCCACGACGGCGCGCTGATGCACCTGCTGGCCATCGGCCCCTCGGGACAGCTGTGGCACCTGCACCCCGTACGGACCGGACCCGGCGAATTCGAGGTCCCCTTGTCACTGCCCGAGGCAGGCCACTACGCGGTCTCCGCCGAGTTCGCCCGCCGGGGCGGCGGCGTCCAGCAGCTGCGCTCCGCCACCGGCATCGACGCGGTGTCCGGCTCCGGCGCGCGGACCACGGCCGGCGACGCTCCGGCGCGGGCGGGGACCGGTTCGCGGACCGTGGCCGGGGTCGAGGTACGGCTGTCCGCGTCGTCGCTGGTGGCGGGCAAGGCCACCGTCCTGACCGCCCGCGTGGGAGACACGGCGACCCTGCAGCCCTGGCTCGGCATGCTCGGCCACCTGATCGTCGCCGGTCCGCTCTCACCCACGGCAGCGGTGGGGGCGGCGACGCAGAACGCCCAGCTGTGGGCCCACTCCCACTCCATGGGCGCGCTGCCGGACAGCGCTCACGACATGAGCGGCACGCAGGAGACGCCGCACGTGGGGACGCACTCGTCGCCGGCATCGTCCTCCGCCCCCTCCGCGGAGACACACTCGATGAGCGGGCTGACCTCCCTCAACGGCGACAGCACCGTGGATGAGACCGTCGCCGCCTACGGCCCCGACGTCGCCTTCGTCTACACCTTCCCGGCCGCCGGCCACTACCGGATCTGGATCCAGGCCGAGCGCGACAACACCATCCTGACCGTTCCCTACCTGCTCCACGTCACCGGCACGGAGGACAGGACACCATGAGCCCGTCCGGTCGGCGATCCCTGGTAGCCGCGGTGGTCGTGGCGGCGATCATGCTCACCGCGCTGTCGGTCCATGCCCTGTGGGCGCCGTGGTCAGGCGGGACGCGGCCCGCGTCCGACTCCGCCCCGCAGGGCGCGGTGACCCTCACCGGCGGCACCGCCCACGACGTGGTGACCCTGACGGTCTCCGCGCCCGTCACCGGAGTCACCCCCGTCCATGTCCGCCTCGTACCGCGCGAGGCGACCGTCCGGTCACCACCGGTCGTCACGGTCTCCGCGGTGCTGCCCACCGCGGGCCACGCGGTACCCGGCCTCCCCGCCGTACGCGTCTCCGGCGACAGCTACCACGTGGCCGGCCTTCCGCTGATGATGGCCGGCCGGTGGGAGTTCCTGGTCGCCGTGGACGGCGACGGCCGTCACGAGCGGCTCGTCTTCCCGCTCACGGTCTCCCCCTGATCGCGCACACCCGTTCCGAGAAAGGCATCTCCGATGGATCCTGTTCCCGCACCCGCGCCGGCCGGACCAGGCGGGCCCGCCCCGTCCGACCGGCTGCCCGCCGCCGTGGCCGGCGCGTACACCGTGCTGGCCGGAACGCTGCTGTCGACGGTCGGCCTCAGCTGGGACGTGCAGTGGCACATCGAGGTCGGCCCGGACACCTTCTTCACCCTGCCCCATCTGCTCCTGTACTCCGGCAGCGCCATCGCCGGCATCGCCGGCCTGGTGATGGTGCTCCGCGCCACCTTCGCCCAACGGGCCGGGCGCCCCGCCGACCCCGCCGCCGGCGGCAGTCCGGTCCGGGTTCTCGGCGGCACGTTCACCGCGCCCCTGGGATACCTCGTCGCCGGGACCGGGGGCGCGCTGTTCCTGCTCTACGGCCTGCTCGACCTGTGGTGGCACTCCCTGTACGGCTTCGACGCCGTACAGGACTCCCCGCCCCACGTCGCCCTGTTCATCTCCATCAGCCTGACCATGGTCGGCAGCGTCATCGTCTTCGCCGCCGCCCGCGCGCGGCGCTGGGGGCGGATCGGGCTCATCGTCAGCATCCCCGTGCTGATGACGTTCGCCCCGATCACCACGTACGCGTTCCAGAGAATGCCCCTTCCCATCGACCCCAGGCTCGCGGGCACCGTCTTCTTCGCCGTCTGCTTCGTGCTCATGGGAGCGATCACCTTGCGGCACCGGCGGGTGGCTCTGTCCATCGCGGTCGTCCTCGGCGCCATGCAGCTGTTTCTCTGGTGGTTCTCGCCGTGGGCCGCGAGGGTCTACGCGGACTACGTCGGGCTGCCTCTGCGGGACAACCTCAGGGAGATGGCGCCCGTGCTCCCGGCCGGCATACCGATGTTCATGCTCGCCGCGGCCCTGGTGATGGAGGGGCTGCTCCGGCTGGGGCGCGGGCGGGGCTGGTCGGCCCGCCGGCTGCCGCAGCTCGTCGGCGCCGCCGGGGGCGTGGTGGTGAGCCTGTCCATGCTCGTGCAGACGTCGATGCTGCGCGGAGGGATGGGGAGAGGGCCGATGGGCCAGGCCACCACATCGGCGACCACGGTGCTGATCGACGTGGTCCTCGGGCTGGCGCTCGGTGCCCTGGCCGGCTATCTCGCCGCCCGCTTCGCCGTACTGCTGCGCCTCAACACCCCCGCCGCCGACCAGGAAGGCCGCTGACCTGATGCACGTCCGTACGTACCTACCGCCCCGTCCGCGACAGGCCCGCGCCACGCGCTCCGCGCCGAAGCACCGCGTCCGCAACCTGCTCCTCGCCGCGTGCGTCATGGGAGTCGTGATCCCGGTCTCGGCCCCGTCCGCCCGGGCCCACGCGCCGGCGGGGCCCGAGCAGGCGTACGCGCCGGTCGAGGTCGTGCACACCGAGCGGGTGCAGGCCGGCCCGTACCACCTGACCGTGGGCTTCTCCACGTGGCCGCTGCGCGCCATGCAGTCGCTCGACTTCACCTTCGCCCCCGACGGGGGGCTGACCGGCAAATCCGGCACGCTCGGCATGACCGGCCCCGGCATGGAGGGAGGTGGGCGCGGGGCGGCCCCGCTGTCTCGCCATCCGCGCAAACGGGATGTTTGGGGCCTGGACATCCAGTCACTGTCCGCGGCCGGAAAGTGGAGCTTCACCTTCACCATCGACGGCCTCCAGGGACAGGGAACAGGCACCCTCGACAACGTCACGGTCCTCGATCAGCCCGGCCCGCCGCTGGCGCTGAGCTGGGCCCTCTGCACCCTGCCCGTCCTCGGGCTGATCGCCTTCCTGGCCGTCGCCTGGCGACGTCACCGGCCTTCCCGTCACCTCGCGACGCTGGGCATCTGACGAGGTGTTCGCCCGTGCGTACGCGACGCGGGGACCGCCGGCCAGGTAGAGGCAGGACCTGGCTGAGCGCTGTGAAACCACTGATGATGGTCCTGTGATCGACAACGGCAGCAGCGGCCACGGACGTCGGATTCACCCACGGGCCTGGGTCGGGCAGGCGCCGCTGCGATCTTGAGTTCGCCTGTGGGCCGCGCGCGCCGGCCAGCTTGGAGTCCGTGACGACCGGCTGGTCCGTGCCCGCCTCAATCCCCGCCCCCACGCCGTCATCCGCGAAGTGCGCACGATCCAAAAGGGAGCATTCATGTCCGCCACCTCCACTCTGGTGTTCGTTCACGGTTTCTGGCACGGCTCCTGGTGCTGGAGTGAAGTCGTCCCCCATGTGGTGGCCGCCGGGCGTCCGGCCGTCGCGGTGGACATGGCGGGGCACGGGCTGTACGCCCGCCGTCCTCGGTGGTTCACCGGACAGCCGTACAACCGTGAGGCGGTCCGCACAGAGGTCTCGCCCGTGGCGGACGTGAGCCTCGACGATGCGGCCGAGCTGCTGACTTCGCAGGTCAAGCGGATCGGCGGTGGCGAGCCGGTCACGGTGGTCGCCCACAGCGCGGCCGGGCCCGTACTGACCCGGGTGGCCCAGCGGACGCCCGAACTGGTGGCGCACGCGGTGTACCTGTCCGCGTACATGCCGGCATCCGACGTGCCGGCCGCCGCGTACACCCGGCTGCCGGAGGCCGCCGACGACCAGGTCGCGCCGTTGTTACAGGGCGACCCGGCCCGGACAGGCGCGCTGCGGCTCGACTTGGCCACGGACGACGCGGCCTACCGGCAGGGGCTCTACGAGGCGTTCTACGGTGACGTGGACCCGGTCCTCGCCGACGCCGCCACCGGCCTGCTGACGCCCGACGGTCCGATCGACATCATGCTGGGCACCACCACCCTGACCCACGACGGCTGGGGATCGGTGCGGCGCACGTACCTCACCTGCACGCGGGACATGGCGATCCGGCCCGGCGTGCAGGCGAAGTTCATCTCCGAGGCCGACGCGGCCTTTCCCGACAACCCGACCTCCGTCGTCGCGCTCGACGCCTCCCACTCGCCGTTCCTGTCCATGCCCGGCGAGCTGGCCGGCGTCATCACCCCGCTCGGCTGACACGGAGCCCTTCAGCCAACGCGGCTCGAGGCGGCAGGACGTCTCCCCCGCAAGGCGTCGCCGAAGGCCGCCGGATCAAAGCTGCGGCGATCAAGGCCCGATCGGCGGTTGATACAACGGGTTGTTGCATTTAGGACTCTAGATTCGGCGCTCCCTTAACACAACCGACTGTTGTCTTAATCCCTGGCTTAACGCATCCAAAAGTTGCCTCTAGGATTGGCGTCGCTCTAGCCTGGCCGTATGGCAGGAGAACCGCCGCAAGACGTTCAGCATCTGCACGCCGACGCCGCGACGGTTCGGCCGGGCGGCCGGACGGCGCGCGTGCGCGAAGCCGTCATCGATGCCACCATCGCGGAGTTGAGCGAGGTCGGCTACGCCGCGCTGCGCGTCGATGCGGTGGCCGAGCGCGCCGGTGTCAACAAGACGACGATCTACCGCCGCTGGGGCAACAAGGTCGGCCTGGTGTCCACAGCCCTCATCGAGCGCCGCGGCCAGTTGGTGCCGCCCGCCGACACCGGCAGCCTGCGCGGGGATCTCATCGAGCTGCTCAACGAGATCCGGCTCGGCCTCAACGTCCCCTGGGTCGTCGCGCTGCAGCGCGAAGCCGGCCCGCGCACTGCCGCGAATGCCGACTTGTACGAACTCCTCGACAGGTTCTGGCCGGCCCGGTTCAAGGTCTCGGGAGTCGTCTTCGAGCGCGCCGTCGAACGCGGCGAACTACCCGCCGGCACCGACCCGGGCTTCCTACTGGAGATGGTCTCCGGGCCGCTCTACTTCCACTGGCTCATGCTCGGCCACCCGCTGGACGACGACTTCCTCGAGCGGGTGGCCGACTTCGTGCTCCATGGCGCGCAGGCCGGACCGCCGGGCGCGGGAGTGCCGGAGAGCGACGGCCGTACCCGCTCTGCTTGAAGCCGCCTTGCTCGAAGCGTTCGGTGATAGCAGGCACCCGGCCGGGGCTCGGCGACCTAGTGGCCGCCGGCCGGCTCGGCGGTCTCGTCCGCATGGCCGATCCGGTGCAGGTGGTGCCGCGCCGGTCCGCGTCAGTGGGGTGTCTTCTCTCCGGCCTCGATCGCGAAGGGCAGCCGGTTGCTCGATGGCGGTAGCGGGCAGATGGGGAAGTGCTCGCTGAACGCGCACGGCAGGTTGACGGCGCGGTTGAAGTCGCTGGTGGCGTCGGTGAAGACGGTGAGCAGCATTCCGTGCGAGCTGAGCACCTGGAGGGTGTGCTCGGTGCCCGCGTGCTCGAAGCGGACCAGGCCCGGCGTGTCGTGGGTGTGCGTGCCCCAGCCCACGGAGTCGAGCGTGATGGACGTCGGCGTGTCGAACCGTTCGAGGCGGCCAGGGAGTACCCACCTCTGGCTGGGCTCGTGGACGGGCACGCCGTCGAAGTCGTGCCGGGCCGGTGAGCTCGGGTCGTAGGTCACGATCAGGTACGTGCCGCGGTAGGTGATGCCCACCTCGAGCTCTCCGACGGTGACGCGGACGTCGTCCGGGGCGTCGGCGAGGGTGAACCGGCGTTCGGTGGTGAAGGTCTCGCCGTCGAAGGCCATCGGGACGCCCTGGGGGTCGACATGGATCGCGTCCCCGTGCTGCCACCACAGGCCGGGCAGCCCGGGATGGTTCCGGGGCGTGTCGTCGAGCCATTCGTGCGAGGTGGCGGCCAGCCGGCCCAGGGGCCGGGTGAGCCATCGCTCCCATCCGGCCCTCCACTCCTGCCAGGCGCGCGTGAACTCCTGCCGGCTGGTGGGAACGGGTGCGTCGCTCATGGTGGTTCTCCGGTTCCTCGTGTCGTTGCGGTCAGTGCGGGGTCGTGGTGGGGCGGGCCCAGGTGGCGAAGAGGGTCAGGGCGAGCAGGGGGAAGACGACCCCGGCGGTGAGTGCGGTCGCGATCGCCCCCGCTTCGCCGGCTCCGGCCGCGGCGGCGCCGTAGACGGTGGTCATCACGGCCAGGCCGAGCGCGCCGCCGAGCTGCTGCATGGCCTGATTGAGGCTGGAGGCGGCGCCGAGACGGGCCGGCGGCGCCTGGTGCATGATGACGGCGGTGAGCGGCGCGACGGTCAGCCCCGCGCCGAGGCCGAGCAGGACGAACGGCCCGAGCAGGCCGCCGGCGAAGGTGTCGGCGGCGTCGATCCGCGACATCCACACCAACCCCGCGAGCAGGGCGGACATCCCGAGGGAGCCGACGATCCGCTCTCCGTACCGCGGCACCAGGCGGCCGGTCAGCAGGTTCGTGACGAGCAGCGCGGCGCTGAAGGGCAGGACGGACAATCCCGTCTGCAGCGGGGTGAAGCCCAGCGCGTTCTGGGTGAACAGCGCGGCGAAGTAGAGGAAACCGACCTGACCTGCCGGAATCAGCATCATGGCGAGCAGCGGGGCCGCGCTGCGCATCCGTGTGAAGAACTCCAGCGGCACGACCGGGGCGGCGTGGCGCCGCTCGATGAGGACCAGGGCGAGCAGCCCGGCGATCGCCAGCGCGAACGGGACCAGGACCGGCGCGCCGGTCCAGCCGTGCGACTCGGCGTTGATGAGGCCGTAGACCAGGGCGGTCATGCCGGTCGTGGACGCGACGGCCCCGCCGACGTCGAGACGGGCCGGCGCGCGGGGCGCCTCCGGCACCAGCAGGCGTACCCCGACCAGGACGACCAGGCCGATGGGGACGTTGACGAACATCACCCATTCCCAGCCGAGGGAGGTGGTCAGCAGCCCGCCGAGCACCAGGCCGAGCCCGGCGCCGATGCCGATGGACAGCACGAACACGCTCATCGCCCGGGCGCGCTGGGGACCGGGCCTGGTGATCGACATCAGCAGCACGAGGGTGCCCGGCGCGGCCAGTGCCGCTCCCAGGCCCTGCAGGACGCGGGCGGCGATGAGCATCGCCGGCGTCGTGGCCGCACCGCCCAGCGCCGAGGCGACGGTGAAGACGGACACGCCGATCAGCAGGGCGCGGCGCGGCCCGATGATCGACCCCACCTTGCCGCTGAGCAGGACCAGACCGCCGAAGACCAGGGCGTAGGAGGTGACCACCCAGGACAGGCCGGTCGCGGAGAAGCCCAGCGCGTGGCGGATCTGCGGCAGCGCGACGTTCACCACGCTGCTGTCGATCACCAGGATGAGCTGGGTGAGGCACAGCACGATGACCGCCGGGTAGCGCAGCCGCTGTGTGGAGGGCGCCTGGTCGCCGCTCGCCGCCGGCCGCTGATCCGGCGGGGTGACGCGGTCGCGCCCCGGATCGTGCCCGGAGCTCTGGAGGGGTTGGGTGCTCACCGTGAGCGTCCTTTCTGACTGTGGCGGACTCTGGCCGCGGCGGGCGCGGACATGTGGTCGGCGCCCGGCTGTGCTCGGCGCCTGGCCGGCGTCGCACGGCTGGGAGTCTGCGTCACCCCAGGACGCGGACACACGAAAATTTGCCGATTCGGCAAGAGACGCCCTGCGGGAATGCGAGCGCACGCGTGGCCGGTTGACGCCGTCGCCGGACATCAGAGCCGTTTCCGGCTTCTTGCCTCGTTGCCGAGTCAGCATGGATGGCCACTGTGGACGACGATCTCGACGCCGCGCTGTCGGTCATGGGCCCGCGCGGGCATCTCGCAGAGCACCCTGTCGCGCCTGGAGAGCGGCGAGCGGCGGCCGAACCTCGAACTCCCGGCACCCAGGCGTACAAACTGATCATTCCTGGGGCGGCAGGCCCCGCCGACCCCGATCCACAGCGCCACGAAGGCTACGAGTGGCTGTACGTGCTCAACGGCCGGCTACGGCTCGTGCTCGGCGACCAGGACCTGACCCTGGGGCCAGGCGAGGTGGCCGAGTTCGACACGCATGTCCCGCACTGGATGGGCAACGCCGGGCCCACGCCGGTCGAGCTGCTCATCCTGTTCGGACCTCAGGGCGAACGCGCTCATGTACGCGCCCGGCCGCGCCCGAACGGCACCTGACGCGCGGGTGCCTCCGCTGAGACCCCCGCGACTCCCAACGGCGTAGCCGAAGGGCGGCGTCACCCTGAAAAGCATCGCGGAGACGATCACTCGGGCCTCGATCCGCCCCCGGTCTCCGGCTCTTGCACCCAGATTCAGCCCGTCTGGTCGCCCACCCACCCGGCACGGCTCGACGACCTGGAGCACGGCGACTACTTCGCCACGCCGGCCGGCCTCCTGTCCGCGCCTGGCGCGATACCGGGGACCGGCGGGGCGGGCCACCGCTGCCCGTCCCGCCCCGGAGACACAAAGGTCAGTGAGAACCGTGCGCGATCAACGGAACGCGGCCAGCGCGACCGGCTGCCACTTCTGCCACGTGGCAAGCCGCTCCTCGTACTCGGCCGCCACCGGCTCGAACGACCTGCCGAAGAAGATCCGCGCCGGCGGGTCGTCGGTGTCGGCCAACTCCAGGATCGGACCGCGCGTCGCCTTCGGGTCGCCCAGCTCCCACACGATATCGGTGGCCGTGCGGACCTCGGCGTAGTCGGGGTGCTCGGCACTGGTGCGGATGCTGCCGCCGCCGAAGTCGGTCGAGTACGGGCCGGGCTCCAGGCAGATCACGTCGATGCCGAAGTGCGCGACCTCCTTGCGCAGCGATTCCGACAGCCCTTCCACGGCCCACTTCGAGGCGTGGTAGGCGCCGATACCGGGGTACGCCCGGACGCCGCCCTCGCTGGTGACCTGGATGATCCGGCCGTGACCTTGCGCGCGCAGCACGGGCAGGACCGCCTGCGTCACCCAAAGTGTGCCGAAGAAGTTGGTCTCCATCTCGGCGCGGATCTCGCTCTCGGTCAGCTCCTCGACCATGCCGAAATGGCCGTAGCCGGCGTTGTTGATCACCACGTCCAGCGTGCCGAAGTGCTCGGACGCCTGTCGCACGGCGGCGAACACGGCCGCGCGGTCGGTGATGTCGAGCCGCAGGGGCAGCACGGCGTCGCCGTACTTCTCGGTGAGGGGGCGCAGGTGGTCGAGGTCACGTGCGGTGGCGGCGACCCGGTCGCCCCGCTCGAGGGCGGCCTCCGCCCACTCGCGGCCGAACCCCTTCGACGTGCCGGTGATGAACCACGTCTTGGACATCCTCTTCACCTCTCCACAATCGATGCCATCCATTGCAACAGTAGCATGGAATGCATTAATTCCTCTTATGCTATTCTTGCCGCATGGAGGGCAGGCGAGACAGGAAGAAGCGGCAGACCCGCGAACGGATCCAGACCGCGGCACTGGAGCTGTTCACGTCGCACGGCTATCGCAACACGACCATCGCGGCGATCGCCGAACACGCCGACGTCGCGACGCGGACCGTCACGCTGCACTTCCCCACCAAGGAAGACCTGCTGTTCGCCGACGACCCGTTCGCCCCGGAGACGCTGACCGCCCACCTCGGCAGCCGGCCCGGCACCGCCCTCGATGCCGTCGGCGAGTGGATGCGCGACACGATGCGCGCCCTCGACGAACGCGACGCCCAGCAGGGCCGCCAGCCGGGTGAGACGTGGTCCCTGCGCACCAAGCGCGCCACCCTGATAGCCGAGGACGAGGACCTCCGCGGCCGCGCCCGCGCGAGCTACTACGAACTGGAACGCCTGATCGCCGCCGCCATCGGCAAGGACCTGGGCCTACCGCCCGGCGCGCTGGCCCCGCGCCTGACCGCGTACACCGTGGTGGGCGGCCTGCGCGAGCTGTACATGACCCATGAGGCCCATCACCGCGACACCGCCACCGAGGAGTTGCTTCCCCTGGTGGACCGCGTATTGGACTTCGCCCGGGCAGGCCTGGCGACGCTCATGACCGAACCCCCGCTCCACTCGATCCCCGAGTCGCGCCGCTAGCGGCGTCGTCACTCGCCAGGACGAGGTCCCAGCGAGTGACGACGCCGTACGTGTCGCCAACTTGAGTAGGGATCTACTCATGCCTGCCGTGATCCCGAGGTCCAGCCTTCAAGGGACAAGAAGGACGCCGGAGGGAACGTGTCATGCACAATGACGTGAATCATCGATGGAGCGGCCGCCGAGCGCTGCTCGCCGTGCTCGTGGTCCTGTCTCTCGCCGTGCCCGTGTGGTGGCCCGCGCCGCCGGCCGTCGGCGCGGTGGCGAGGAGTGCGCAGGCAGCGGATACCTGGTCCTACCTCTTCGAGATCCGCCGACGTTTCCCCGCGCCGGAAACATGCGTGGACGTCGACAACGGCTACACCCACGACGGCGCCAACGTCAAGCAGTGGGCCTGCGCCAACGTGCCCCAGCAACGGTGGCAGTACCTCCGGGTGACGCCCGGCAGCGAGTGGTTCTTCATCCGCGCCCAGCACAGCGAAAAATGCCTGGACGTCGACAACGCGTACACCCACGACGGCGCGAACGTCAAGCAGTGGGCCTGCGGGAATGTCCCGCAGCAGATGTGGCGCTGGAAGTACGCCTACACCGACGCCTGGTGGAACACCTTCTATCACCTGGAGAACAGACACAGCAGCAAATGCCTCGACGTGGACAACGGCTGGACCCACAACGGCGCCAACATCCAGCAGTGGACCTGCGACCAGTACGCCGGTCAGCAGCTGTGGTACTTCCGGGCCGTGTAGCCGGCGCCGAGCACGCACACAGCACGAACCCGTGCGGAGGGGGTGGCGCCGGCCGCCGCCGACCTCACCCACCTCCGCCGACACCGGCCACCGCGCGTGGATCGCGTCGCCTCTGTCCCCCTCGTTCTCGCCGTCGGTCTCCCACAGGCCCCGCCAGCCGTCGAGGAAGAGGGAGTCGTCGTGCCGGGATCGCCGTAAGGGCGCGACACGGGGGTGTCACCGGTCGTAGCGGAGGAGATCGCCCGGTTGGCAGTCGAGGGCATCGCACAGGCGCATGAGCGTGGAGAAGCGGATCGCCTTGGCGTGGCCGTTCTTCAGGATCGACAGGTTGACGACGGTGATCTGGACCCGGTTCGACAGCTCGGTGAGCGTCATGCGGCGCTCTTTGAGCAGGTCGTCCAGCCGTACGCGGATGGTCGGGTCGGCCATCAGATGGTGGCCTCGACCTCTTCGAGCAGCACCAGGCCACGCCGTACGATCTCCGACACGGCCAGCATCGCGACTCCCGTCACCACTCCGGCCAGCACCTCCCCCGGCGGGGGGTAGAACGGGTGGCTCTTGTCCAGCAGCATCGAGGCCAGGATCGGCTCGGCCACCATGCCGAGCAGGCCTGTGGCGAGCGAGCCGATGATCAGGATCCAGCCGAGGCGGCGCAGGTGAGCGGCAGTGACGGCCGAGAACAGCGCCCTGTCTCCCGATCTGGCCCGGCCCAGCGCGCGGACGACGGTGAACAGGGCGAGCAGAGTGGTCACGACGCCCGGCGCCCACAGAAGCAGGTAGAGCAGGCCGACGAGCGGCGCGGGACCCTGGTGGCGGACGGTCACGTCAGCGGTAGCGCTCTCGATCACGGCATCCGGAGCCGCCATACCCGCGATCGGCATGTCGAACACTCGCAGCGGAACGCCGATGCCGTTGGCGTTGCCAGCGAAAGCGATCAGGACGGTGGAGAGCAACAGGGCCAGGGCGCCCAGGCAGGCCAGGACCAGGAAGAGGGACAGGAGGGTTTGGAGTCGGGTGAGCCATCTCGCAGACATAACGATAATCGTAAATAACGATATTCGATATGTCCAGGGCCGGCGGACGGCGAACCCGACGCGCGGGAGCCTCCACGCCACAATGTCCACCGCACACCTCCGGCGGCCTCCTCAGGCCACCGGGACCTGGCTCTTCCACCGTCCGGAGCGCGGGCCGAGCAGGCTCAGCACGGCTCGGCGGGTCATACGTCGAGGACCGCCTTTCCGGCGACGCGGCGGGCGAGCAGGGCATCGGCGGCCTCCGTCACCCTGTCCCACGGCCCGCGCCAGCCGACCTGCGCGTCCAGCTCGCCGGCCGCCAGCAGCCCGACCAGGTGGGCGAGGTCGGCGCCGAACGGCGTGGTCACGTTGAAGTTCTCGATCCGCCCCCGCGCCGATCGGGTGCCCGCCAGCTCGAAGTCGATGACCGTGGCCTCGCGGGCCGCCCGTCCGACGGCCATGGCCACGCCGTCGTCCTCCAGCCGGTAGAACGCCTGCGCGAGCTGCCGCCCGCCCACGTTGTCCAGCACGCCGTACACGCGGCCCTCCAGGTTCTCCGGGCCGAACACGATCTCCGCGGCGCCGAGCTCACGCAGGCCCCGCGCGCGGGCGGGGCTGCCGGCCGAGGCGACGACCTGCGCGCCCGCGCGGGCGGCGAGCTGTACGGCGAAGCGGCCGACGCCGCCGGACGCCCCGGTGACCAGGACGCGCCGGCCCGCCACCGGGCCGAGCCGGCGCAGGGCCTGCAGCGCCGTGACCCCGGCGACCGGCAGGGCGCCGGCCGGACCCAGGTCGACGGCGTCGGGAACGACGGCCAGGTCGGCGGTGTCCACGGCGCGCAGCTCCGCCCACGCTCCCGACCAGCCGAAGGTGACCACGCGGGTGCCGGCGGCCGGTCCCGTGCCGTCGGCGGCAGGCTGGACGACCACTCCGGCGGCGTCCCATCCCGGGACGTGGCCGGGCCGGGCGTCCGCGCCGGCGTAGGCGATCTCGCCGAAGTTGAGGGAGAAGGCCGCCACCTGGATCAGCGCCTGGGAGGGCGTGGGCACCGGGTCGGGCACGACGTCGAAGGAGAGGTCCGGGTTGAAGGTCAGGGCGCGCATCGTTACTCCTGCATCAGTGGGCGACGGGTACGACCCTGACGCTGCGCGCGCACGATCGGCTGGGGGTCAGCGCACGGGCCCCTCCTCACCCAGCCCAGCGCGGACGGCGGCCGCGATCCGGTCGACGTCGCCGCGTTCCGCGGGTGGCAGGGGCGCGCCGACCGACTCCCTGAGCGCGGCCGCCTCGCTCAGCAGGGCCGCGGCCTCCTCGTGGGCGCCCTCGGCCGCCGCCGCCCCGGCCAGCCCTTCCCGGGCCAGGGCGATGGCGCGCGGATCGCCGAGCTCGCGGGCCGCCGCGAGCCCCTCCTGGTGCAGTGACCTGGCGGTGGCGGGGTCGCCGCGCTGTTCGGCGATGAAGCCGAGCTCGGCCAGCAGCAGCGTCACCCCGTAGAAGGGCACGCCGTAGTCGGCTTCCAGGCGGCGGTTCCAGGCCAGCGACTGTTGGAAGAGCCGGTGTGCGGTGTCGAGGTCGCCCGCGCGGCGGGCGACGAGGCCGAGGCCGACCCGGGCGAACTCCTCGGCGAAGCGGTCGGACTGCTCGGCGGCCAGGCGCAGGCCGCGCTCGTGCAGGTCCCGGGAGCGGTCCAGGTCCCCGGCCAGCAGGGCGAGTCGCCCCAGGCTGGACAGCCGGTAGGAGGCGTCGGTCCACAGCCGCAGGTCCTCGGCGACGCGCAGGCCCTCCCGGTGCAGGTGGGCGGCGCGTTCGTAGCCGCCGGTGATCTCGGCGAGGTAGCCGAGCATGTCGGAGGCCTGCAGCCGTCCCCATCCGTCGCCCAGATCGTCGAAGATGGCCAGGCTCTGGGCGCCGGACCGCTCGGCGAGGGCGTGCTCTCCCCGGAACATCGCCTGCTTGGCCCGCCCGGCCAGCGCCGCCGCCTCACCCCAGCGGTCGCCGGCGGCGCGGAACCCGGCCAGCGCCTCCGTCAGCAGTCCCTCCGCGGTGGCGGCGTCCCCGAAGCTCAGATGCGCGAGCGCGAGGAACCAGCGCGCGCGGGCGTCGCCGGAGCCCAGCGCCCGCGCCGCGGTACGGCTGCGCTCCAGCAGGTCGGTGCCGTCGCCGGTCAGCATCGCGAACCCGGCCTCCCACGCCGCCGTCACCGGGCGCTCCGCTCCGGGCAGCGCCAGCGCCGCGGCGAACGAGGCGTGGCCCTCACGGTGTCTGCCGCGCAGGTACCAGTACCAGCCCAGGGCGATGACCAGGCGCGATGCCAGTGCGGGGTCGGTGGTGTGCTCCAGCGTGGCCCGCAGGTTGGGCGCCTCGGCGTCGAGGCGGTCCAGCCACCGCCGCTGGGCCGCACCTCGCAGGTGCGGCTCGGCCTGTTCGGCCAGGTCGGTGTAGTAGAGGTCGCGGCGCTGGAAGACGGAATCGCCGGGGGCGAGCCGTTCGAGGCAGTAGGCGGCGATCGACTCCAGCAGCCGGTAGCGGTTCCCGCCGGAGGATTCGACCATCGACCGGGCGACCAGCTGGTCCAGCAGATCGGCCACGTCAAGCCCGGGGCCCGCGCAGACCGCCTCGGCTGCCTCCAGAGTGCAGCCGCCCGGGTGTACGGCCAGCCGGAGCAGGATCAGCCGCTGTTGCTCGGTGAGCTGCTCCCAGCTCCAGTCGATCACCGCGCGCAGGGTCTGCTGGCGGGCGGGCCGTCCCCGGCCCGAGACGGTGAGCAGGTGGAAGCGGTCGTCCAGCCGGTCGGCCACGCCGCGGACGCCCAGCGCGCGGACGCGGGCGGCGGCCAGTTCCAGCGCCAGCGGCAGGCCGTCCAGCCTCCTGCAGATCGCCGCCACCGACGGCGCGCTGGCCTCGTCCAGCACGAACCCGGGCGCGGCGGCCGCGGCACGGGCCACGAACAGCTGTACGGAGCCGGCTCGCGCGGGATCCGCTCCCGGCACCGGAAGCTCCAGCGGCGGCACCGCGTACAACGTTTCCCCGGGGATCGCCAGCGACTGCTGGCTGGTGGCCAGCACCCGCAGGCCAGGGGCGGCCCGCAGCAGCAGGTCCACCAGCTCGGCGACCGGTTCTGTCAGGTGCTCGCAGTTGTCCAGCACGAGCAGCAGCCGCCGGCCGCGCAGGGCGTCGGCGAGCCGGTGCGCCGGCTCGGCCGGCCGCACGCCGGGACGCGAACCGGTCGCCGTGTCGTCGCGGACGCCCAGCTCGGCGGCCACCACCTCGGCCACGGTCGCGGTCTCGCCCGAGGTGCCCGCCAGCTCCACCAGCCACACCCCATCGGGGAAGGCGTCGGCGGCGCGCTCGGCGACCGCCAGGGCGAGCCTGGTCTTGCCGACGCCGCCCGGACCCGTCAACGTGACCAGGCGCGCCGAGCCGAGCAGGGCGCCGGCCTCGGCCACGTCCTGCTCGCGGCCGATCAGTGCGGTCAGGGGGGCGGGCAGGGGGGCGGGCAGGGGGGCGGGCAGGTTCGTACGCGGCCGCGGCGGCGCGAGCGAGGGATCCTGGCGCAGTATCGCCCGGTGGAGGGCGGCCAGCTCGGGTCCGGGGTCGAGGCCCAGCTCGTCGGCGAGCCGGTGCCGCAGCTCGTCGTACCCGGCCAGCGCCTCCGCCTGCCGTCCCGACCGGTAGAGCGCGCGCAGGTGGGCGGCGCGCAGGCGTTCGCGCAGCGGGTGCGCGGCGACCAGCTCGCCCAGCTCGTCGGCCAGCAGGGTGTGCTCGCCCAGCTCCAGCCGTACCTCTGCCCGTTCCTCCAGCGCGGTCAGGCGCTGCTCCTCCAGCCGGACCGCGGCGCTCCGGGCGAACTCTTCGTCGGCGAAGTCGGCGTAGGCCGGACCGCGCCACAGCGCCAGCGCGTCCGACAGCAGCCCGGCCTTCGCCCGCGGGTCGGTGGCGGCGCGGGCCCGGTCGAGCAGCGCGGCGAACCGGAGGGCGTCCACGTCGGTGGCGCGCAGGACATAGCCCCGCGTCCGGAAGGCCACCAGCTCGCGCCCTCCCGGCTCGGTCTGCTCCAGGGCGCGGCGCAGCTGGGACACCTTGGTCTGCAGCGTGTTGGCGGGGTTGCCCGGCGGGTCGTCCCCCCACAGGTCCTCGGCCAGACGGTCGGCCGACACCGGACGTCCCTCGTGGGCCAGCAGGTCGGCCAGCAGTGCCCGGACCTTCACCTCGGGCACCCGTACGGGCCGCCCGTCGTCGGTCCACACAGAAAGAGGGCCAAGCACACCGAATCGCACCAGGTCACCGTACCCGCAGCGAACCCTCAGCCGATCATGCGCGCCCCTGCCCAGAGTGGAGGCCGACGCAAGAGAGCACCACGAGCGAGGAGCCCACCATGACCGTGAACCGTGAGATCCACCTGGCCGCCCGCCCCTCCGGCGAGCCTGGCGCGGAGCACTTCGAGCTGGTCACCACCGCGTTGCCCGAGCCGGCCGAGGGCCAGGTACTGGTCCGCAACACCTGGATGTCGGTCGACCCCTACATGCGCGAGCGGATGCACGACGCCGAGTCCTACCTGCCCCCGTTCCAGCTCGGCGCGCCCCTGGACGGCTCGGCGATCGGCGAGGTCGTGGCCTCGCGCTCAGCCGGCGTCCCGGTGGGCGCGACCGTCGTGCACTTCCTCGGCTGGCGCGAGTACGCCGTGGTGGACGCCGCAGCCGTGACCGTCGCCGACCTCACCCTGGCCCCCGCCGAGGCGTGGCTCGGCGCGCTGGGCACCACCGGGCTGACCGCCTACGCGGCCCTCACCCAGGTGGCCCCCGTACGGGAGGGCGACGTGGTCCTCGTCTCGGCAGCGGCCGGGGCGGTCGGCAGCATCGCCGGGCAACTGGCCCGCAAGCTCGGGGCCTCCCGGGTGATCGGTTCCGCCGGCGGGACACTGAAGGCGAAGAAGCTCGTGCAGGACTTCGGCTACGACGCCGCGATCGACTATCGTGCCGGTTCGGTCGCCGGGCAACTGGCCGAGGTCGCCCCCGACGGCATCGACGTCTACGTCGACCACGTCGGCGGCGACCACCTGGTGGCGGCCATCGACGCCCTGCGCCACGGCGGCAGGATCGCGATGGTCGGCGCGATCAGCTCCTACAACGCCACCGAGCCGGTCCCCGGCCCGGGCAACCTGTTCGCCCTGGCCGCCAAGGACGCCACCCTGCGCGGCATGCTGATCAACTCCTACTTCCACCTGTTCCCCGAATGGATCGCGAAGGCGGCCGGCTGGCTGGCGGACGGCTCCCTGCACACCGAGCTGACCGTGGCCGAGGGCATCGAGCGGGCACCCGCCGCGTTCCTGGACATGATGCGCGGCGGGAACATCGGCAAGATGCTGGTCAGGCTCTGACCCGCCGCGGACCCGGTCCGGAAACTTGCCGCCACGCCGCACGGCCGGGCGGGAACGGTGCGCACGCTTTCGACCCGCGGCACGCGGTCACCGTCGAGTCCCGGGCGGGCGTGCGCGCGCGATCATCCGCCGAGCCCTGCCTCGCGCTCCGTTCCCGCCCTCGCCGATGTGATGGGTTACGCATTGATTCGACAATGATTATCATCTGCGGTACTTGTCGCGATCTGGATGACTTCTGCAGCGAAGGATGACCGCATGTCCGCTCCTACGGTTCCATCGGCGCGCCGCGCGCTGCGGGGAGCCGGCACGTGATCCACCTCAAAGACGTGCGCTGGACGTACGCCGGCACCGGCGCGCCCACCCTCGACGGCCTCACCCTGCACCTCCAGAACCTTCCAGACGGAGAATCCGCATGACATCCGCCGGCATCGGCACCATCTTCGACAGCGCCGCCACCCAGTACGCCGAGGTCTCACCCGTGCTGTGGGACCGCATCGGCGAGGCGACGGTGACGGCAGCGGCCGTCCGAGCAGGCGAACGCGTCCTGGACGTGTGCTGCGGCGCGGGCGCCTCGGCCATCCCGGCTGCGAAGGCGGCCGGACCGCAGGGGCACGTGGACGCCATCGACCTCGCCGGCGAGCTCCTCGCCCACGGCCGGCGCCGCGCCGCCCTCGACGGGCTGCGGAACGTGCGCTTCGTCCAGGCGGACGCCACCACCTGGGAGCCTGTCGAGGGCCACAGCTACGACGTGGTGCAATGCGTCCACGGCGTCTTCTTCCTGCCGGACATGGACGCCTCCGTCTCCCGCCTGACCGGCCTGCTCCGGCCCGGCGGACGGCTGGTCGTCACGGCGTGGGCGCAGGGTGCGATGGAGGGCTTCGGCCGGCTGTTCGCCGAGGCGGTCGCGCGAGTGCGCGAGACGCCGACGGCTCCGCCCCCCAGCAAGCAGGCGGCGTCCCGGCTCGACACCGAGGAGGCGTTGGGCGCCTGGCTGGCCGCCCGAGGGCTGACGCAGGTCACCGTGACCCGCTCCCCCTTGCGCATCCCCCTCGACGCCGCGCTCGCCTGGCAGGTGGCGCTCGGCAGCGGCTTTCGCGGCATGCTCGCCGGTCTGGAGGGGTCCGCCGTCGAACGGGTGCGCACGGCCTTCGTCCATCTCCTCGACGAGCGGGAGATGGACGAGCTGGACGCCACGTCCCTGGTCGGAGCGGGAACGCGCCCGTGATCGGCGGCGGCGCCGGATCGCGGTTCTCGCCGCCCCGTCCGATGCGACCACCTGGAGCCGCACCACCCGGGCGATCCGGGCCACGAGCGGCCGCCAACGCCGGCGCAACTGCCCGCCCGCAAGCCATGAGCCCGCTCCGCGGAGCACCGCGTCCTGCCGCCCTTCACGACTGCCGGGCGAACAGAGGGGACAGCCGCTCGCGGAGCTCGTCGTAGGAGCCTTCGGCGGCGACCCGGCCCTCCTCCAGCAGCACGATGTGGTCGGCTTGCCGGATGGTGGACAGGCGGTGGGCGATGACCAGCGTGGCCCGTCCCGTGGCGGCCTGGCGGAGCGCCTCGGTGAGGCGGGCCTCGTTGTCGGGGTCGAGGTTGGCCACCGCCTCGTCCAGCACGAGCACCGGCGCCAGCGTGGCCAGCGCCCGGGCGACGGCCACCCTGGCCCGCTGGCCTCCGGAGAGCGTGACGCCTCGCTCCCCCACGGGGAGGCCCGGGTCGATGGTGAGCTGGGCGGTGTGCAGCGCACCGGCTACGTCGGCGTCGGGGGCGCCGAGCCGTACGTTCTCCCCGATACGTGCCGGCGAACAGGTGCACGTCCTGTGGCACCACCGTGACGTGCCGGTGCAGGCCGGCGATGTGCGGCAGCGGTACGCCGCCCACCAGGATGCGGCCGCCGTCCGGGTCCCAGTGGCGCAGCAGGAGCGACACGCAGGTGGACTTGCCCGCGCCCGAGGCGCCGACCAGGGCGACGGTCGTGCCGTACGGGATGCGGAAGGACACCCCGCGCAGAACGTCGGGCCCGTCCGGGGTGTACCGGAAGCGCACGTCCTCGAAGACCACGTCCGGCCGGGCGGCCACCTCGCGGGGTGCCCGCGGCGGGAGCACGTTGGCGGGTGCGGTGACCAGCGTGTGCACCCGGTCGGCCGCCGCGCGCAGCGTGCCGTACTCCTTGAGCAGCAGCGCCACCTGGGCGGCCGGGCCCAGCGAGCTGGCTGCGAGCAACATGGCCGTCGGGGCGTCGGCCGGGGTTCGGATCACCGTGGCGACCACGAGCAGCGTCCCGGCCGCCGCGACGGCGAGCAGCAGGTCGGTGAGGGCCGCCTCCAGCCCGCCGCGGGCCGCGTTCGCCGCCTGCGCGCGGGCCAGCCGGCGGGTCTTGCGTGCCAGCAGGTCCCTGCGGCGTTCCAGTGCGCGGAAGGCCGTGAGCTCGCGCATGCCCTGGACGGTGTCGACCACGTCGGAGGTGAGCTCGGCGGTGGCGGCCCGCAACTCCTCGCCGTGCCGCCGCGAGGCCTTGCGCAGCCACAGCGGCACGGCGAGCACGCATGCGGCCACCGGCAGCGACACGGTCAGCAGCAGGGGGTCGATCATCGCCGCGGCCACGCTCCCGGCCGCGAGCACCGTGCCCGCCGTGATGAGCTGTGCCAGGGTGTGCGCGAACAGCCACTCCAGGGTCTCGATGTCGGACAGCACGGCCGCGGACAGGTCCCCGCTGCGGCGGCCCAGCAGTCGGGCCGGGGCGATCCTGGCGACCGCGTCGTACACCTGGCCCCTGAGCCTGGCCAGCGGACAGCCTCGCCCAGCTCGCCGGGCACCCTCGACGGCACGCACCGGCTCGGGGTCCCGACCGGCGTGATCACCGCTCTGGCCGGCGCCGCCGTCCTCATCAGACTGGGAAGGTCTCAATGAGCGTCATGGTCCAGGACCTGCACTTCTCGTACGGCACGCGCCCGGTCCTGGCCGGGGTCGGCCTCACCATCGAGCCCGGCGAGTTCGTGGCCCTGGTCGGCGTCAACGGATGCGGCAAGAGCACCCTGCTGCGCCTGATCGCGGGCCTGCTCAAGCCATCGTCCGGCCGGATCCTGCTCGGCGGCGCGGAGCTGGCCTCCCTGTCGCGCAGGCAGGTGGCACAGCGGCTGGCGGTCCTGCACCAGAGCCTGCCGCCCGTCCCCGCGCTGACCGTCCGCCAGCTCGTCCGCCAAGGCCGGTACCCGCACCGGGGGCCGCTGGGACTGCTCCGGGAGACGGACTCCATGGACGAGGCGCTGGAGCTGGCCGGGGTCACCCATCTTGCCGACCGCGTCCTCGACACGCTGTCCGGCGGCGAGCGCCAGCGCGTACGCCTGGCGCTCGCCGTGGCCCAGAACACCGGCATCCTGCTCCTGGACGAGCCGACCGCGCACCTGGACATCCGCCACCAGCTGGAGGTTCTCGACCTGGTCCGCACCCTGCGGGAGGCGCGCGGCCTCACCGTCGTGACCGTCCTGCACGAGCTGGACCACGCGGCCCGCTTCGCCGAACGCGTCGTCGCGCTCCACAAGGGACAGGTCTGGGCCGACGGCGGACCGAGGGAAGTGATCACACCGGACCTGCTGGCCGAAGTGTTCGGCGTGGCCGGGCGCGTGATCACCGACGAACTGCACGGGACTCCCCGCTGCCTGCTCGACGCGGCCCTGTGACCCCCGCCGCTCAAGGCGGGTCGACGGCATGCAGCGCAGGCGGCCGCTGTCGATCGTGAACTGTGCCGGATTCCCGGCGGAATTCTGGCAACTCGGCAGGGTTCCTTGTCAAGAGATCACTGCGTACACTCCGGTCGGAACGGAGATGAGTTTCGTTCCCGCTCGTCACCCGCCGGGGAGGGTCAGTGCTCTCTCCGGCGCGCCTGCGAGCTGGGTGACCTGACGCCTCCCGGGCGGCGCGGCGAGTCCACGCAGCCCCTCGACGAGGAGGATCTCCGTGTCATCCAGCGCCCTGTTATCCCGCGCGCGGCGACTCGTCCCGGTCGCCGCCGCCTTGAGCGTCGTCCTGGCCATGAGCCCGGCGACCGCCACGGCGAGCCCGGCCCCGTCCCCACCGGCGAAGCGGTGGACGGCCACTCCCCTGGCCCCGGCCGAGGTCGTGGACGGCGCCAAGTCCCCGACGGGCAAGCTCGCCAAGAGCGACCCGGCCCTGCTGAGCAACACCTCTCCCGCACCGGTCAACGTCGTGGTCAAGCTGGACTACGACTCGCTGGCCGCCTACCAGGGCGGCCTGCCCGGCCTGCCGGGCACGAGCCCCTCCGTCACGGGCCGAGCCCTCGACACCAGGAGCGCCGACGCCCGCCGGTACGCCGAGCACATCCAGGACGTCGAGAACGCCTTCCTGGCCGAGCTGGCCGCGAAGGTCCCCGGCGCCGTGACCGGCCAGCGGATCAGGACGGTGTACGGCGGCATCGCGCTGCGCATCCCCGGTGACAAGGCGGCCGAGGTGCTGAAGCTGCCCGGCGCCGTCGCCGTCCAGGAGGACAGGCCGCAGCAGCTGCTCACCGACTCCAGCCCCGCGTTCATCGGCGCCCCCGTGATCTACGGCAAGCTCGGCGACACCGGCAAGACGGCCGGCAAGGGCGTGATCGTGGGCGTGCTGGACAGCGGCGCCTGGCCCGAGCACCCGTCGTTCGCCGCCCGCTCCGGCCTGCCGGACCCGCCGCCCACCAAGGACGGCACGCCGCGGGTGTGCGACTTCGGCGACAACCCGACGACTCCCGCCGCCGACCCGTTCGCCTGCAACAGCAAGCTGGTCGGCGGGCGGCCGTTCCTGGAGACGTACAACGCGGTGTTCGGCGGCGAGGTCTATCCCGACAGCGCCCGCGACTCCAACGGCCACGGCACCCACACCGCCAGCACGTCGGCCGGCGGACCGGTGGCCGACGCGACGCCGCTGGGCATCAGCCGGGGCCCGATCCACGGCATCGCGCCCGGCGCCGCCGTGTCGGTGTACAAGGTGTGCGGCGCGGAGGGCTGCTTCCCCTCCGACTCGGCGCAGGCGGTGGCGCGGGCCATCCTGGACGGCGTCCGCGTGATCAACTTCTCGATCTCCGGCGGCAGCGACCCGTACAGCGATCCGGTGGAGCTGGCCTTCCTCGACGCGTACGCGGCCGGCGTGCTGGTCTCGGCGTCGGCGGGCAACTCCGGGCCCGGCGCGGACACCACCGACCACCTCGGTCCGTGGACGACCACGGTGGCCGCCTCCACGCAGACCAGGACGTTCCAGTCCACGATCACGCTGACCGGCGGGGGCGCCACGGCGACGATCAAGGGTGCCTCCATCACCCTGGGGATCGGCTCGCCGCTGCCCGTGGTGCTCGGCTCGGCGCCGCCGTACTCGCGGCCGCTGTGTGACGCCCCGGCGCCCGCCGGGCTGTTCACCGGGAAGATCGTCGCCTGCGAGCGCGGCCCGAACCGGGTGCTGAAGGGCTACAACGTCATGCAGGGCGGCGCCGCCGGCATGATCCTCTACAACAGCTTCCCGTTCGACGTCTTCACCGACGCCCACTGGATCCCCACGGTGCACCTCGACAAGCCGGAGGCCGACACCCTGCTGGGCTTCCTGTCGGCGAACCCGGGCGCCGCCGCGTCCTTCACCCAGGGGGCCAAGAGCACCTGGCAGGGCGACGCGATCACGCACTTCTCCTCCCGGGGCCCCGGCGGGGACTTCCTCAAGCCGGACGTCACCGCGCCCGGCCTGCACATCATGGCGGGCATGACCCCGACGCCCGAGTCGCCGCTGGAAGGGCCGCCGGGCAACCTCTACCAGGTCATCTCGGGCACCTCGATGTCGGCACCGCACGTGGCGGGATCGGCCGCGCTGCTGTTCGCCCTGCACCCGGACTGGACGCCGGGACAGGTCAAGTCCGCGCTGGAGACCACGGCCAGGACCGCGGTCACCAAGCAGGACCGTACGACGCCGGCGGACCCGTTCGACATGGGCGGCGGGCGCATCGACCTGACCAAGGCCGGCGACCCCGGCCTGACCCTGGACGAGAGCGCCGCCGGCTTCGTCGCCTCCGCGGCCGACCCGCTCAACCGGATCGACCTCAACCTGCCCTCGGTGAACGCCCCCACCATGCCGGGCGTCATCACCGCCACGCGCACGGTCACGAACGTCACGAACAGGACGCTCACCTTCACCACCGCCGGCAAGACCGTCAGCGGCGCGAACATCGCGGTCCTGCCGCCGCGCTTCTCCGTCGCACCGGGCAGGAGCGCCAAACTGAGCATCGTCATCACCGCGCCCGACCTGCCCGACGGGCAGTACTTCGGCCAGGTGGACATCAAGCAGGCCGGCGGCTCCCGCGCGCTGCACCTGCCGGTCGCGTTCTTCCGCCAGGAGGGCGCGGTGCCGGTCGACCAGACCTGCGCGCCGGCCACCGTCCCCAGGAACACCGGCGAGTCCACCTGCACGGTCACCGTGCGGAACAACACCGCCCAGGACGCGGAGGTGACCGCCGTCAGCACGCTCGACGCCCGCCTGCGCCTCAACGCCGTCACAGGTGCCACCAAGATCGGCACCCAGGTCGCGACCGCCAGGACGACGCTGGCCGCCAGCCAGCCCGCCAGGCCCTCGATCGCACCGGGTGCGGGACCGGCCGGGTACCTCCCGCTCGACTCCTTCGGCGTCACCCCGATCCCGATCGGTGACGAGCAGGCGGTGAACCTCACCCCGCCCGCGGCGTTCACCTTCGCCGGCGAGAGCTACACCAGGCTCGGCGTGACCTCCAACGGCTACAGCGTGGCCGGCGGAGCCGCGTCGGCGGACATCTCGTTCACCCCGCAGACACTGCCCGACCCGGCACGTCCCAACGGCGTGCTGGCCCCCTACTGGACCGACCTCGACGGCACCGGAGCCCCCGGGGTCCTGGCCACGGTCCTGTCCGACGGCACGAACCGCTGGCTGGTGGTGGAGTGGCGGGTCAACCTCTTCGGCACCGCGGACCTGAAGGTGTTCCAGCAGTGGATCGGGCTCAACGGCGCGGAGGACGTCAGCTACGCCTACGACCCGGCCAACCTGCCCGGCGCGCCGCCCGCCGAGTACGGCCTGACCGTGGGCGCCGAGAACGACGAGGGCACGGCGGGCGACCAGATCACCGGGCCGCCCACCGAGGACCTGGTCGTCACCAGCACCCCGGCCGTCCCCGGCGGCACCCTGACGTACTCGATGAAGGTCAGGGGAGTCAGCCCGGGCGTCGGCAAGGTCACCACGGCCACCTCGACCCCCCAAGTCCGAGGCATCACCGTCGAAGTGGACCGGATCACCGTCCAATGACATGACAGCAGCCGCGGGCGGCGCGACCGCCCGCGGCCGCGGGACGAGCCGGCAACGCGTCTGAGCGCAGGCCTTGCCTGCTCGCGCGAACCCCCGAAGCAGCGCCCGGAACCCCGATTGGGCTGCCCGGATTGGCGATACATGCGATGATATCGAAAATGATTTTCATTTCGTAGAAAAGGGGGTTCAATGCGCACTCCTGTCGCCTTGATCGCGGGCCTGCACCACATCGCCCGGACCGCCGCGGTCGATCGGCTGCTGCGCCGGCACCCGGGAGCCGTCGCGATCCACCACCACGTTCGCTCCACCGGTGAGGGCCGGATCGAGCGTGTGGTCCGCGACGTCTCAGGCGTCCTGAGCCGGACCGAGGTACGCCCCGCGCACGGCTGCGTGACCCGCACCGTGCGCGAGGACCTCCTTTCCGAGCTGCCGCGCCACTCCGCCACGGCGTCACTGCTGGTAGCCGACCTGTGGGACGCGGCCGAGCCCCGCCCGGTGGCCGAGGCCCTGGCCGGACAGGAGCGGCTTCGCCTGGCGTGCGTGCACACCGCGCTGGACGCCGAGCACATGCCCGTGGACATCTGCCGCGGCGACCGCCTGAACGAGACCGGCCGGGCCGCTCCCGGCGACCGGCGCTTCCTGGCCGGGGTGCTGGCCCGGCAGATCGAGTACGCCACCAGCCTCTC
Source organism: Nonomuraea sp. MTCD27 (assembly GCF_041950495.1). NCBI lineage: Bacteria > Bacillati > Actinomycetota > Actinomycetes > Streptosporangiales > Streptosporangiaceae > Nonomuraea > Nonomuraea sp. MTCD27. The sequence goes on from NZ_JBGNUW010000011.1 coordinate 74,288, forward strand.
CCTGCACGGCGGCGACGCCGAGGACGCGGAGCTGTCGGCCACCGTGCTCGCCCACCTGGCCCCGCACACGCCGATCGTCCGCTGCCCCGGCCTCGCCGCCGGCGCCCTGTGCGTGCACGAGCTGGCCGGACGCGTCGATCCGGCCACCGCGCAGCTCCCCGCCGAAGGGCGGAGCGGGGAGATCACCACGGTGGTGTGGCACCGCCTGCGCCCGCTGCACCCGGTCCGGTTGTTCGACGTCATGGAGGAGCTGGCAACCTCCACGGTTCGCTCCCGCGGCCGGTTCTGGCTGGCCCACCGGCCCCACCGCATGCTGGCCTGGGACGCGGTGGCCGGCGCGGTCTCCGTCGAGGACGCCGGGCCATGGCTGGCCGCGCTGCCCGAGGCGATGTGGGAGCTCACCACCCCGGCCCGGCGCGCGGTCGCCGCCCTGGACTGGAACCCGATCGTCGGCGATCGCGTGCAGCACCTCGTCTTCACCGGGCCCGGCCTCGACCGCGACCGCATCGTCTCCCTGCTCGACTCGTGCCTGATCGACCAGGACGACGCCCTGCCCGGCGCCGCCGAGTGGGCCGGCCACGACGACCCGTTCGCCCCGTACTGGAGGTGAAGGCCTGATCGCGGGCGGCCTTCGACCAAGGGCGATCCTGGAAGCACGCGCCCCCGCGCCGCGGTTCCGTCGCCGCCCTGGCCACCGGGCCCCCGCCGTGCCGCCGCGCCCGGCGTGTCCCTGGCACGGCGGAGCGGCCCGGTGGCCGGGTGACCTCAATCGACCGTGATCAACCCCCGCTGGTAGGCGCGGACGAGATGGCGGGGCACGAGCAGCTCGCGCCCGTTCACGGTGATCGGGACGAGGTCGGGCGCGGCGGCCTTCCACTGGCTGCGCCGGTGGCGGGTGTTGCTGCGCGAGGTCTTGCGCTTGGGTACCGCCATGGCTACCAGCTCGCTTTCGTGATGCCGGGCAGCTCGCCGCGGTGCGCCATCTCGCGGAAGCGCACGCGGGAGAGCCCGAACTTGGTCAGGTGGCCACGGGGGCGGCCGTCCACGGAGTCGCGGTTGCGGACGCGGGTGGCGCTGGCGTCGCGCGGCTGTCGGGCCAGCTCGCGTACGGCGTCCGCCCGCTCCTGCGGGGTGCCGGTGCGGACGAGCTCCTTCAGCTCGGCGCGCCGCTCCGCGTGGCGTGCGACCACGGCCTTGCGCCGCTCATTGGCCGCGATCTTGCTCTTCTTGGCCATCAGACCTTCTCTCCCCGGGCGCGGATCCGTGCGACGGCCGCCTCGACGCCGATCTTGTCGATGGTCTTGATCGCGCGGGCGCTGACCGAGAGCCGGACGAAACGGTCCTCGCTCGGCAGCCAGTAGCGGCGCTGCTGGATGTTGGGGTTCCAGCGGCGCCGGGTGCGCCGGTGGGAGTGGGAGACGTTGTTGCCGAAGACCGGCTTGACGCCGGTGAGCTGGCAGTGCGCGGACATCAGGTCCTTCCGTAGCGCTGGTTGAACCGCTCGACGCGGCCCGCGGTGTCCAGGACGCGGTTGCGTCCGGTGTAGAAGGGGTGGCTCGCCGAGGACACGTCGACGTCCACCACCGGGTACGTCCTGCCGTCGGTCCACTCGATCGTCTTGTCGCTCGCGATCGTCGAGCGGGTGAGGAACGCGAAGTCCGCACCGGGATCCCGGAAGACGACCGGGCGGTAGTCGGGGTGGATGCCCTTCTTCATCGCTCCTCCCTGAACAGCACGTGCCGGCGGATGGTGGGGTCGTACTTGCGCAGGGTGAGCCGGTCGGGGGTGTTGCGCCGGTTCTTCCTGGTCACGTAGGTGTAGCCGGTGCCGGCCGTGGACTTGAGCTTGATCACGGGTCGCACCTCGTTTCTCGCCAAAACGATTCCTTCCTCCTTGCGAAGCTGTGCCATGATAACGAGAACGGTTTTCATTATTGCAACAGGAGGCTGAGTGCCCACCCCCGTCGTCCTCGTCGCGGGCCTGCACGGCACCGCCCGCACCGCCACCGTCGAGCGGCTGCTGGCCGGACATCCAGGCTCGCTCGCCGTCCATCACGACCTGAGCGCGGTCGCCGACGGACTCGTTAGGCGCACCGTCCGCGACGCGACACGCGTTCTGGACACAACCGACGTGCGGCTCGCCCACGGCTGCATCACCTGCACCGTGCGCGAGGACCTCATCCCCCAGCTCGTCATGCTGGCGCCCGCATCAGCGCTGCTGATCGTGGACCTGTGGGACTCGGTGGAGCCGCGCTCGGTGGCCGAGGCCATCGACTGCGACGAGGCGAAGGAGAGCCTGCGGCTCACCGCCGTGCTCACCGCGGTGGACGCCGAGGCCATGCCCGACGACATCACCCGCGGCGAACGCCTGCGCGAGGTCGGCAAGCCCGCCGCCGCCGGCGACCAGCGCTACCTGGCCGAGGTCCTCGCCCGGCAGCTCGAATACTCCACCGGCCTGGTCCTGCACGGCGGTGACGAGGACGATCGGGAGCTGTCCCGCACGGTCCTGGCCCATCTCACCCCCGTCACCCCCGTCCACACCGTCGGCTCCCTGCCCCCGGTCACCGGCGCCGCCATCTGCACCGGAGAGCTGGCCGAACGCGTGGACCCGGCCACCGCCCAGCTCCCCTGCGACGCCGAGACCGACGAGATCGTCACCACCGTCTGGCGCAGCCGCCGCCCCCTGCACCCCGCCCGCCTCTTCGACGCCGTCGACGAGCTCGTCACCGAGTCCGTACGCTCACGCGGCCGCTTCTGGCTGGCCACCCGCCCCGGCCAGCTGCTGGCCTGGGACGCGGTCGCGGGCATCGTCTCGGCCGAGGACGCCGGCCCCTGGCTGGCCGCGCTCCCCGAAGCCGCCTGGGACCTGGTGTCCCCCGCGCGCCGCCTGACCGCCGCCCTCGACTGGGACGACGCGCACGGCGACCGCGTCCAGCACCTCGTCTTCACCGGCCCCGACCTCGACCCCGCCCGCTTCCACGCGCTGCTCGACTCCTGCCTGCTCACCCAGGAGGAGGAAGCAGCGGGCCCGGACGCCTGGGCCGGCTACGACGACCCGTTCGCCCCCATCCTCAACATCAAGGAGACCGCGTGAAGATCCGCCGCGCCCCGCGCAAGAAGCCCAACCCGCTGCTGAACGTCGACCACGTCGACTACAAGGACACCAACCTGCTGCGCAAGTTCGTCTCCGACCGCGGCAAGATCCGCAGCCGCCGCGTCACCGGCGCCACCGTCCAGCAGCAGCGCCAGATCGCCAAGGCCATCAAGAACGCCCGCGAGATGGCCCTGCTCCCCTACGCCTCCCGCCCCGGCGCATGACGGTGTTCACCGAGCTCCGCGGCACCGACGTCACCGGCGCCACGCCGGGGTCATCGTCCCCCACATGAGCCACGTTTCGGAGAAGGGCCCTTCCTGGTGCGCAAAGCACTGATTCCGCTGCTCATCGCCGTCCTGGTGGTGTACTCGGCACAACAATTGCTCACCCCGGTCCTGGCGCCGCTCTCGCGCGAACTGACGCTGACCGAGACCCAGCTGGGCCTGGTCATCACCGTCGCGGCCACGGCCCTGACCATCGCCAGCCCGCTGTGGGGACATGCGCTCCAGAAGCTCGGCCTGCGCCTGGTCCTGCTGCTGGGGCTCGGGCTGACCACGGCGGGTCTGACCGGATTCGCGATCGTCGCCGCCGTCGGCCTCGACGGCACGATGCCCACGCCCATGGTCTTCGCCCTGATGCTGGCCACCCGCAGCATCGTCTTCGGCGCCGGCGTCGCCGCCCTGCCGGTCGCCGCCCTGGCCGTCGCGGGCACGGCCACCACCACCGAGGCAGAACGCACCCGCGCCACCGGCCTGGTCGGCGCGGCCCAGGGCGTCTCCATGGTCCTGGGTCCCGCCGGAGGGGGCGCCCTGGCCGTGGTGTCGCTGACGCTCCCCCTCTACCTCGCCCCGGTCCTGTGCCTGCTCCTCTCCCTCTGGGTCCTGGCGGCCGTACGCCCGCCGGCGGCCAAGGCGGCTTCCGGACCCGGCGGCCCGCGGTTGCGCCCGTGGGACGCGCGGCTGTGGCCCCTCCTCGCGATCGGCTTCTTTCTCTACCTGTCCCTCGGACTGGTCCAAGTGATCATCGGTTTCCTGGTCGCCGACCGCCTTCACCTCGGGCCGCAGGAGACCGCGGGCGCGGTCGGCATCGCGCTGTTCACCGCCGGGCTGATCCTCGTCGCGGTGCAGGGCGGCGCGGTGCCGGCGCTCGGCTGGCCGGTCCTGCGCCTGCTCCGGGCCGGCATCCCCATCACCGTCGCCGCCTTCGCGCTGCTCGCCGTCGCCGACAGCCTCTGGCTGATCTCCGTGTCCTTCGGCCTGCTCGCTCTCGGGCTGGGCCTCGCGATCCCCGGCTTCACCGCCGCACCGACCCTCGTCGCCGAGCCCGCCCAGCAGGGCTCGATCTCCGGGCTCGTGAACGCCACCATCGGCGCCACGTTCATCGTCGGCCCCCTCCTGGGCACCGCCCTGTACGAGATCAGCCCGGCCATCCCCATCCTCACGGCCCTTGGCGCCGTCGCGACCGCGCTCGTCCTGGCATGGGCGTCGCCCGCCGCCCGGCGCGCACGTGTGGCACCGGCCCGGTAGCGGTGTCACGCCCCGCGGCGCCCGGTCGTCGGCGCTCGGGACGGCGTCATCATGGGGGGACCGGTCAACGTGGCGCAACCTCGCGGGGAGGCGGCGCCGAGGCCGCCTTCCGCCAGGCCGCGTCGCGCAGCAGCCGCAGGCCGTTGAGCCCGACGATGACGGTGGAGCCCTCGTGCCCGGCCACCCCCAGCGGCAGGGGCAGATCACCGAGGAGGTCCCAGGCCACCAGGACACCGATGAACGTGGCCGCAATGGCGAGATTGGCCACCACCAGCCGCCTGGCACGGCGGGACAGGGCGATGACGGCGGGCACCGCGGACAGCTCGTCCCGGACGACGATGGCGTCAGCCGTCTCCAGGGCGAGGTCGGATCCGACGCGGCCCATCGCGACCCCGGCATGCGCGGCGGCCAGCGCGGGAGCGTCGTTGACGCCGTCGCCCACCAGCAACACCCGCTGCCCGCCGTGCTGGAGTGCCCGCACGGCCTCGACCTTGCCCTCCGGCAGCAGCCCGGCCCGTACGTCGGTGATGCCCACCTGCGCGGCGAGCCGTTCCGCCGCGCGCGGGTTGTCACCGGTCAGCAGCACGGGCCTGGCCCCGGTCAGGGCGACGATCCGCTCGATGCTCTCCGCCGCGGCCGGGCGCGGCCGATCGGCCAGGCCGAGCACTCCGGCGGCCTGACCGTCCAGCCTCACCAGCACGGCGGTCTGCCCGCCGCTCTCCAGTTCGCTGATCAGGTCCGCCATCTGGTCGCCGGCACCCGGCAGGTGGGCGGGGCTGCCGACCTCGACCCGGCGGCCGGCCACCCGGGCGCTGACGCCGCGGCCCGGAGCCGAGGAGAACTCACCGGCTTCCGCGACCGTCAGGCCCTCCTCGCGGGCGGCGCGCACCACCGCGCGGGCGATCGGATGCTCCGATGGATGCTCCGCCGCAGCCGCCAGGGCGAGCAGTTCCCTCGCGTCGACCGGGGCGCCGGGCAGCGGGCGGGTCTCGGCCAGGCGCGGCATGCCCTCGGTGAGGGTGCCGGTCTTGTCGAAGGCGACCACGCCGGCGGCTCCGATCTGTTCCATGGCCACGGCGGACTTGACCAGCACGCCGTGCCGTCCTGCGGTGGCGATGGCGGCCAGCAGCGGGGGCATGGTGGCCAGCACCACCGCGCACGGCGAGGCGACGATCATGAAGGTCATCGCGCGCAGCAGCGTCGACTCCAGGTCGGCGCCGAAGACCAGCGGAACCGTGAACAACGCCAGCGTGACGGCCACCATCGCGATCGAGTACCGCTGCTCCACCTTCTCGATGAACAGCTGCGTGCGGGCCTTGGTGGCGCCGGCCTGCGCCACCATGGCGACGATCCGGGCGACCACCGTCTCGCCGGCCGGGCGTCCGACCCGCACCCGCAGCGCGCCGGTGCCGTTCAGCGTGCCGGCGAACACCTCGTCCCCGGTGGCCTTGGGCACCGGGAGCGGCTCGCCGGTGATCGTGGCCTGATCCACCTCGCCGGCTCCGTCCAGCACCGTGCCGTCCGCGCCGATCCGTTCGCCCGGCCGGACGATGATCACGTCGCCGACCGCCAGTTCGGTCGTGCGCACCACCTGTTCGGTGCCGTCCTCCCTCAGCCTGGCCGCCGTGTCCGGGGCCAGGTCCAGCAGCGCGCGGACCGAATCCTCGGTGCGCTGCGTGGCGTAGGCCTCCAGCGCGCCGGAGGTCGCGAAGATCACAATCAGCAGGGCGCCGTCGAAGACCTGGCCGATCGACGCCGCGCCGATCGCCGCGGCGATCATCAGCAGATCGACGTCCAGCCGGCGCTCGCCGAGCGCTCGCAACCCGGACAGCGCGGGCTCCCAGCCCCCGGCCGCATAACAGGCCAGGTACAGCCCCCACCACACCCAGCTGGGCGCACCGGCCAGCTGGGCGACCCCGCCCACCGCGAACAGACCGGTGGCCGCCAGGGCCCACCGCACCTCCGTCAACCGCAGGAAGCGGGTACGGCGACGGCCTGCCGGCACCGTTCGGTCACTTCCCGCGTGCTGCCGCCGCCCGAGAGCGGCGGTATCCGATTCGATTATCACCGTGGCAGCATATATGCGCACATGCGAAGGTAAGCAAGTAGTTCGCCCTTGCACTATCCTTCAGACATGCACGAGTCGATAGCGGACTTCCGGATGCCGACGGAGGAGCAGGTCCATCTGGCGGCCGAATCGCTGCGGCTGCTGGCCGATCCGACTCGCATGAAGATCCTCTGGGCCCTGCTGCAAGGCGAGTCGTCGGTGGCGTGCCTGGCGGAGCTCGTCGGCGCCGCCCCCACCGCCGTCAGCCAGCACCTGGCCAAGCTCCGCCTGGCGGGGCTCGTCCGCGGTCGCCGCGAAGGCACCTTCGTCTACTACTCGGCGGCCGACGTCCACGTCCGCCGCCTCCTGGAAGAGGCGCTCTTCCACGCCGATCACGCCGACCGCGACCTGCCCCACCATCCCCCGGACGACACCTCCGCCCACCGGCCGGCCCACTGGCCGACAGCGACTCCCACTCCCGGCTGAGCGCCGCCCGCACGCCGCGCAGGACGGCCGCGCGCAACACGCGACATCGAGGCCGGCGGGTGAGACGGTCATCCCACCGTCCGCCCAGGCCCGCACCGGTCCCATGAAGGCGCCGGGCACGCGGGTCGGGCGAGGCCGGTGCCGAGCCGCAGGGGACAGCGCGTGTGGCGCCCCGTTCGCGGCAGGTCCGTGGTGCCGTGCCGCCGCGCCGAAGGTTGGAGCGGCCTTTGCCGGAGGCGTAGGGTCGCCGACGTTCTGTTTGCGATCAGCGGCCTCGGTCGCGCCGCGGCCCTCGTGGTGGGTCTGAGCTGGTCATTTCTCGGAAAGGCAGTCCTCTTGGCGAGGGTGCGGGCCGGGGTGTCGCGTTAGCGTCGGCGGCGTGGAGATCGATGTGGTGCTGCCCTGCCTGGACGAGGCGGCAGCCCTTCCGTGGGTGCTCGAGCGGATGCCGGACGGCTTTCGCCCGATCGTGGTCGACAACGGCTCGACCGACGGTTCCGCGAAGATCGCGGCCGGGCTCGGCGCGATGGTGATAAGCGAGCCCCGTCGCGGGTTCGGCGCGGCGTGCCATGCGGGGCTGGTGGCCGCGGTCTCGGACGTCGTCTGTTTCATGGACGCCGACGCGTCGCTGGACCCCGGTCAGCTGCCTCGGGTGAGCGGACCTGTCGTGGCCGGTGCGGCGGACCTCGTCCTCGGCCGCCGGGTTCTCCGGCCGGGCGCGTCATGGCCGGTGCACGCCCGGCTCGGCAACGCGGTGCTGGCTCGGCGGCTGCGCCGACGTACCGGTGCCGAACTGCACGATCTGGGGCCGATGCGGGCGTGCGGGCGGGTCGCCCTGCTCCGGCTGGGGCTCGCCGACCGGCGTTTCGGCTATCCGCTGGAGATGGTGCTACGCGCGGGGGCGGCGGGCTGGCGCATCCGCGAGACCGAGGTGGACTACCTCCCCCGCGAGGGCAGGTCGAAGGTGACCGGCACGGTACGCGGCACGCTGCGGGCGATCGGCGACATGCGCCGGGTCATGGCCCGTCGGGACGGGGCGGCGTGAATCCGGCGGACGATCGGGGCGGCGTGAATCCGGCGGACGATCGGGACGCCGGGCTCCGCCCGCAGATCCTCGTGATCGCCAAGGAGCCCGTGCCAGGAAGGGTGAAGACCCGGCTCGTTCCGCCTCTCACCCCCGGTCAGGCCGCTGCTCTGGCCGGCGCCGCGCTGGAGGACACGTTGCGGACCGTCGCCCGGGTGCCGGGCGTCCACCGGGTGCTCGCCCTTGACGGCGCTCCCGGGCCCTGGCTTCCCGGCGGCTTCACGGTGCTCCCGCAGCGCGGTGACGGTCTGGACGAACGGCTGGCCGCGGCCTTCGAGGACGCCCACCGGCTGCGGCCCACCCCCATCGTGCTCATCGGCATGGACACCCCGCAGGTGTCCGCCGCTCTGCTGACCGAGGCCGTGTCCCTGCTGGCCGGCCACGACGCGGTGCTCGGCCCGGCGGCCGACGGCGGCTTCTGGCTGCTCGGGCTGCGTGTTCCCGTCCCGGCGCTGCTGCTCGGCGTGCCGATGTCGGAGCCGGCCACCGGTGAGATCCAGCTGCGAAGACTGAGGGAGGCGGGGATGAGCATCGCCTTGATGCCGTGCCTGACGGATGTGGACACCATCACGGACGCGATCGAGGTGGCGGCGATGGCCCCGCGGTCGCGCTACGCCGCCGCGCTCGCCGGGATCGGAGCGGCGACATGACCAGGGTGCTGGTGACCGGTGCGGCCGGGTTCATCGGGAGTCATGCGGTCGAGGCGCTGGAGGCGAACGGCCACGAGGTGGTCGGGCTCGACCTCCGGTCCGGCGACGACGTTCGCGACCGGGCCGTTCTGGACCGGCTGCTGCCGGAGGTCGATGTGGTCGTGCACCAGGCGGCCAAGGTCGGGCTCGGCGTGAACGTGGCGGACCTGCCGGACTACGCCTCGGTCAACGTGTACGGCACGGCCGTGCTGCTGGCGGCGATGGCGGAGCACGGTGTTGGGCGGCTGGTGCTGGCGTCCTCCATGGTGGTCTACGGTGAGGGCGCCTACGAGTGCGCGCGGCACGGCCGGGTACGGCCCGGTCCCCGCTCCGCCGCGGACATGTCGCGAGGCTCCTTCGAGCCCCGCTGTCCCCGATGCGGTGAGGGCGTGGCCTTCGCCGCCATCGACGAGGACGAGCCGGTGGATCCGCGCAACGCGTACGCCACCACCAAGCTGGCGCAGGAGCATCTCGCCGCCAACTGGGCGCGCGAGACGGGCGCGACGGCGACCGCCCTTCGCTACCACAACGTGTACGGCCCCAGGATGCCGAGGGACACCCCGTACTCGGGCGTCGCGGCGATCTTCCGGTCCGCGCTGGAGTCCGGTCGCCCGCCGCGGGTGTTCGAGGACGGCGGGCAGCTGCGCGACTTCGTCCACGTCCGCGATGTCGCCGACGCCAACGTCGCCGCCCTCACCCGCGACGAGCCCGGAACGCTGGCCGCCTACAACATCGCGAGCGGCGAGCCGCATACCGTCGGCGAGATGGCCTCGGCCCTGGCGGCGCAGCGGGGCGGCCCGGAACCGGTCACCACCGGGGAGTTCCGGCTGGGCGACGTTCGCCACATCGTGGCGGCACCGCACCGGGCAGCGGTCCAGCTCGGCTTCCGGGCGCGGATCGGATTCGCGGAAGGGATGAAGGAGTTCGCCACCGCGTCCCTGGCCTGACCGCTCGAATGCCGACTTCGGCGGATCCGTTCCGGCGCCTCCCGCGGACGGGGACATGACGCCGGGCGGCGTGGCCCGCTGCCGCCTCGCCGGCACGGTCGTGCTCCTGCTCCTTCTGGTCTGCGTGCTGGCGCTGACCGTCGGCGCGGGCTCGTACTACACCGACCGGGCCGGCCTGCTCCGGTGGTACGGGCTCGCCTGGGCGCTCTTCGCCGCGGCGGCGTGGACCCTGCGCAAGGTGCCGCGACGCCAGGCGACGTTCCTCGTGCTCGCCGGGGGCGTCGCGGTGACCGCCACGGGCCTCCTCGCGCCCCCGGCCACCAGCACCGACGCCTACCGCTACGCCTGGGACGGCCGCGTGCAGGCGGCGGGCGTCTCTCCCTATGACCACGCCCCGGCCGACCCCGCGCTCGCGCGGCTGCGCGACCGCTGGCTCTTCCCGGAGGGCGCCGGCTGCGACGAACCGGGCCGCTACCCGATCCCGTCCGGCGAGGGGACCCGGTCGTGTACGCGGATCAACCGCCCCGCCGTCCACACGATCTACCCGCCGCTGGCCGAGGCGTACTTCTGGGTCGTGCACCGGCTCTCGCCCGAGGGGTCACGGCACAAGCCGCTCCAGATCGGCGGCGCGCTGCCGGCGCTGGCGACGGCCCTCGTCCTGCTGATCGCGCTCCGGCCCAGGGCTCCCGCGAGGGCCGCCTGGTGGGCGTGGTGCCCCGCCGTTCCGATCGAGTCGGTGAACAACGCCCATGTCGAAGCGCTGGGCGTGCTGCTCGCCGTCCTCGCCCTGATCATCGCGCACCGGCACAGAGCCGGCGGCGGCCTGCTGCTCGGCGCGGCGACCGCCGTCAAGCTCCTGCCCGCCACGGTCGCACCCGGGATGCTCTCCGGGCTTCTGGCCGGAGGCGGGCCTCCCCTGCGACGGCGCGTGATCGACGCCCTGGCGGTCCTCGGGCCCGCCCTCCTCGTCGTGACGCTCGCGTATCTGCCGTACGTGCTGGCGTCCCACGAGTCGGTCCTCGGCTATCTCTTCGGTTACCTGAATGAGGAGGGTTACGCCGGAACCGGCGACAACCGCCGCTACGCGGTGCTCCGTCTGGTCCTGCCCGACTCGTGGGCCCTGCCCGCCGCCCTTGCCGTTCTCACGGCCGCGGCGCTGCTCGTCCTTCGCCGGGGCGACGGCCGCCGCCCGTGGCGGGGAGCCCTGGTGGTCACCGGTACCGCGTTCCTCGTCTTCACGCCCGGCTACTCCTGGTACGCCCTGCTGGTCGTCGCGCTGGCCGCCCTCGACGGCCGCTGGGAATGGCTCGGCATCCCGCTCGCCGGTGCCGTCTCCTACCTGAGCCCTCAGGCCGGCCTCGGAACGGCCGCCTACGCCGTCGCGGCACTGGCGGTCGTCGCCGGCTGCGTCACACGCAGGGTGCTCGACGATCCGCCCTGCTCGACACACCGCGCCGCACCGCGTACAGCAGCCCCGAGACGCCGAAGAGCACCACGGTGATCAGCAGCCAGCGCGCGAGATAGGGGGAGGTGCTCAGTCCGACCGCCCCGCGATAGTCGCGCTCGGCACCGCGGAGGACGAGCGGGAACCACACCAACAGCAGCAGCCCGGACAGCGCGGCCGGCACCCGCAGGTGGTTGATCGCAGCGGGCCGTGGCGTCCGGCGCGATGCCCGCCTGGTCAGGGCCTGGGTGGCGGCGTCGGCGGCGGAATACACGGGATACAGCACCAGATCGTGCAAGATGATCGCACCCACGAGCCATGCGGCGAACCCCAGCCAGATGCCGGCGGCGACCACCCGGGTGGTGACATAGCCCGCGACCATGAAGCAGGCCACCAGCAGGAGAAGGTGCCACAGGGGGGCACCGTAGCCGCTCACCCGCCGGCTCACGCGGTCTCCACGCGGAAGTCCAGTTCGCGCACCCACTTGGTGTTGTGCACCCCCGGGGCGTTCGGCACGATGATCCGCGCCGGGTATCCGTGGTCGAGCGACAGGTCGGCGCCGTTCACCCGCAGCGCGAGCAGCGAGCGCGGGTCGGCCACCTGCCGGGCCCTCAGCGACGCCTGGCCGAAGTAGCCCACACGCTGCAGGGACCTGGCCGTGACCCCCGCCGAGCCGGGCGGCACTCCGGCCAGGCGGGCCAGGTCCGCGAGCCGTACGCCGGTCCAGGTCTGCTCGGTCGACCAGCCCTCCACGCAGGCGATCGGAAGCGCGTAGGTGTGCAGCGGCATCGCCAGCAGGTCCTCGCGGGACAGGTGGAGCCGGCCCGGGCCGGCGACCGTCAGCCGCCACCGCGCGCCCGTCTCCGCCGCGGTGACGCCCAGGCTCGCCGCCGTCTTGTTGATCTGGAAGTCGTTGGGCCCGGTGCCGTAGTCACGGCCGTGCGGGGCCAGCAACGCCGTACGGCGCAGCGGCCCGTCCAGCGTCTGCCCCACCGACAGGCCGAACATCATCACCGACCCCCCGCCGACGAACGCCAGCAGCCCGCGCCGGGACATGGTGGGCGGCGCCGGGTCCGTGGCCACCAGGCCGTCGGGGTCGGGCGGTTCCGGCCGCGTGCCGGCCAGGCCCGTGCGCAGCTCGCGGCGCAGGTCCCGCGACCGCACCGCCCGGATCGCCTTCGGCAGCCGCACGACGACGTGGACGGCGAGCGCGGCCAGGAAGATCCACGCACCGTACAGATGCGCCGGGTAGAAGGAGAACGGGAAGACGTAGAAGATCTGGATGTTGAGGATCCCGGTGGCGAACTGGAACACCGCGCCGCCCACCAGGAGCACCAGGCTGGCCCGCTCGACGGCCTCGGCGATCGAGCGCGCGGGCGGCCAGGCGAACAGCTTCGGGATCACCGACCACAGCTTGGCCAGCAGCACCGGCACCAGCGTCAGCCCGACGACGACATGGGCGCCCTGGGTGAGCCGGTACAGCCAGGCCGGATCCGTGGGCCAGTCGAAGAGATAGAAGCCGAGCAAACCCTTGGTCGGGGTGGTGTCGTTCCCCGGCAGTCGCGGCTGGTAGGCGGCGTACGACAACAGCCCGGTGACCGCGACGATGACCAGCCCGGCCAGCAGGACCAGGCCGAGCACCGACGTGAGCCACGGGCCACGCAGCGGGCTGCGCCAGAACCCGGGCCGGAACGGCCCGGGAGGCCCCGCCCGCAACCACGCCACCGGCCGCGACTCCCGACCGGTCGCGTCCTGCTCCCGGGCACGTCTGGGCGGCGTATCCGGCATTGATCCCCCCGAAGCCGATGTCGGATGCTGCTCTCCTTACCGGTTACCTCACCTTCTATGCCTCGTCACGGTACGCATTTGGCCGGTCCGATCCCCTCGACCGGCGACTCATTTCGGGACTCGTGGCCGCCGTACGCCGCCATCCTGCGGACCGAACGGGCCGCCGTCAGCATGTCGTAAGGATTGAGCACCCTGCGTCGTCTTACTGTCGATCACGTGGTCCAAATTATGATCATCGCCAAGGAGCCGGTGGCCGGGAGGGTCAAGACCCGGCTGACCCCGCCGTACAGCCCCGACCAGGCAGCGGCCCTCGCCGAGGCCGCTCTCCGCGACAGCCTGCTCGCCGTCTCCGCGGCACCGGCGACCCAGCGGATACTCGCCCTGGACGGGCTGCCGGGCAGCTGGCTGCCGCCGGGTTTCGTGGTGATCCCGCAGCGCGGCACGGGCCTGGACGAGCGTTTGGCGGCGGCGTTCTCCGACGCGTACCGGCTCCGGCCGGAAGCCGTCGTGCTGATCGGCATGGACACTCCGCAGGTGACTCCCGCGCTGCTCGGGGAGGCGGTGACGGCCTTGGAGCGGCACGACGCCGTGTTCGGCCCGGCCGCGGACGGCGGCTTCTGGCTGCTCGGCCTGCGCGAGCCGGACCCTTCGCTGCTGCGCGGGGTGCCGATGTCGCATCCGGAGACCGGCAAGCTCCAGCTCGACCGGCTGGATCGGGCCGGGCTGACCGTCCACCTGCTGCCCGAGCTGACCGATGTCGACACCGCGGCGGACGCCGTCGCGGTGGCCGAGCGGGCGCCCGCGTCCCGCTTCGCCGCCACGCTACGGGAGCTGAGCCGATGATCGGGCAGATCTACGCCGACGCGCTCGCCGGCGCGACCGCCGAGATCGAGTACGTCGACGGCACCCGCGTCCCGATGGAGACCGCGCGCTGGTTCGAGCCGGTGGACGGCGACGACGCGCTCCTGAGCAGGTGCGCCAGCCCGACGCTGGACATCGGCTCGGGTCCCGGCCGGCTCACCGTCGCGCTGACCCGCCGCGGCGTTCGGGCGCTCGGCATCGACATCACCCCGCGCGCCGTCGCCCTCACCCGCAGGGCGGGCGGCTTCGCGCTGCTCCGCGACGTCTTCGACGAGGTCCCCGGCGGTGGCCAGTGGGCGACGGCGCTGCTCGCCGACGGCAACATCGGCATCGGCGGCAACCCCGCGACGCTCCTGCGCCGGGTCAGGCAGCTGGTCCGGCCGGGCGGGAACGTCCTGGTCGAGGTCGCGCCACCCGAGACGAAGAGCCGGGTCGACCGCGTACGGCTGCACCGCGGCCCGCTCGCCGGGGACTGGTTCGGCTGGGCGACCGTGTCGGTGAGCGACATCCAGCGGGTGGCACACGCCGGCGGCTTTCCGGTCGTGGACTGCTGGACGGCTCAGGGCCGCTGGGTGGCCTGCCTGAGCTAGCCGGCTGCTCTACCTGCTCAGACCGGCGACCGCGCCCATGGCGTGGGCCTTCCGGGCGCCGCCTTGGCGATCGGGTAGAGCACGAAGCACAGGAAGGCCAGCGCCAGCACCGCCGGAGGCACGCCGCCGAGCAGCAGCCGCACGCCGGTGACCACGCTCTCCGGCTGCTCGGCGGCGCCCGCCCGGTAGCCGGAGGCCGAGAGCACGACGCTGAGCATGACCGCCTGCAACGAGGTCGACCAGCGCACGACGAAGCCGTTCATCCCCATGTACATGCCTTCGCGCCGCAGCCCGGTGCGCCGCTCGTCCTCGTCGATCACCTCGGCGAGCAGGATCTCCAGCAGCACCATCATGCCCGCGATGCCCGCGCCCACGGCGGCGCCGGTCGCCACGGCCAGCGGCAACGAGCCGACGACCAGGAAGGGCATCAGGGCCAGGCCGTAGACCACGATCGCGATGAGGACGGCCTTGCGCGGGCCGACCCTCGTGGTCACGCGGCTCCAGACGTAGACCAGCGGGATGGCGGTGATGAAGACCGCGCCGAGGATGAGGGTGTTGGCGGTGTCGGGCTCGCCGAGGGCGTACTTCGTGAAGAACGGCACCCCCGCCTGCAGCAGGGCGAAGGTCACCTGGAGCAGGAAGCCGCCGGCCACGTAGGCGAGGAAGGCCCGGTTGGCCAGGGTGTAGCGCACGGCCGTGAGGAAGCCGAAATGCTCGCGGCCGGCCTGGGCCCGCTCGCGCGAGCCGGTCAGCGACAGGGCGAAGAACGCCAGCGCCACGACGGCGAAACCGATCCCCATGGCTGCCCAGCCGACCGCCTGGTAGAGCAGCGGCGCGGCGGCGACACCGACGATCATGCCGACGATGCCGAAGAGCTGCCGCCACGAGGCGGCCCTGGCCCGCTCGACGATGGTGACGAACATCTCCGGGAACAGCGCGACGTAGTTGAGCACCACCACCACGTGGAGCACGTCGTAGACCAGCACCACGACCAGGAAGTACCAGAACCGCGCCGTCGAGCCCTCGACCAGCGGGATCCAGATGAGGGCGAAGGTGGCGGCGAGCGGCGCCATGCCGATCGTGATGTACGGCAGGCGCCGGCCCCACCTGCTGCGCGTCCGGTCGGACAGGTGGCCGACGAGCGGGTTCAGCACGGCGTTGAGCGCGCCGTGGATGACCATGGCCAGCCCGATCAGCGCCGGGTCCACGCCCAGGTGGTCGATGTAGTAGAAGGTGGCGTAGGTCGCGAACGCCTGACCGAGCAGGTTGACGGCCAGGTTGCCGGAGCCGTACCTGATCAACGGGACCTCTGCAGGTCACGCAGCTCGCGCCAGCCGATCAGGCTGACGTCCTCGTCCGCCAGCGCCTGCCGTACCTCCGGGTCGGTGAAGACGCGCAGCTCCATGGCGCGCTTCTCGTGGTGGGGCATGATGTGCCGCAGCTCGTCCGTGTCCTCGAAGGGATGGATGTAGATCTCGGTGACGCCCGGCCGCAGCGAGCGGATCAGCTCGATCATCTCGGCCTTGAAGCTCTCGTAGGTCTCGCCCTCCCGCTGGTGGAAGGGGAGCGTCCACAGGCGGTCGAGGATCACCACGCCCGCCGCGTCCGCCCGCGCCGCGGCCGCCTCCGCGAAGGGGTCCAGCTCGGGCGGCAGGCCCATGCCGTCCAGCGTCCTGGGCAGGCGGAACGGCAGGCCGTACTCCGCGCAGACCTCCAGCGCCTCGGTGAGGAAGTCACGGCCTGTGGCCAGGCCGTACAGGCTGCCCATGTGGTTGTCGGCGTGCGACGGGTCCAGGCCGAGGGCGACGGCGCGGTCGATCTGGGCGACCAGCTCGGCGCGGATCTCCGCCGGGTCGGCCTGCTCCTCGACCGTCTTGGACTCGCGCGGGAAGTAGCCCGCCGCGTCGCGCAGGCTCGCTCCGCCGGTCAGCGGGCTCCAGCGGTAACCCTCCCACTCGCTGGTCAGCGTGAGATGCACGCCCACGTCCCAGCCGTGGCGGGCGGCGGTGGCGATCGCGTCGGGGGCCCACGGGCACGGCGTCATCACCGTGGCCGAGCTGATCGCGCCCGCCTGGAGCAGGGAGGTGATGCCGGTGTTGGCCGCGCGGCACATGCCGTAGTCGTCGGCGTTGATGATCAGCTGTCGGGTCACGGGGGGCTGCCCTTTCAGTCGGTCGCTTCGGGTGACGCGCTTCAGTCGGTCGTTTCAGGTGGTCGTTTCGGGAAAATGTGCTTCAGGTGGTCGCTTCGGTGAACACGCGCTCGCGGACGTGCTCGTGGGCCACCAGCGCGGCCCCCTGCACGACGGCGCCGCCGGGCACGCCCGACCCGGTGACGTTGACGGCCAGCTCGGGAGCGTCCCCCACCAGGTGGCGGCGGACCGGCTCCAGCAGCACCTCGGTGCCCTCTCCCCCGACGACGAACAGCTCGGGCTCGATGACCAGGGCGATGGCGCCGATCACGTGCGCCAGCCGCCGCGCGATCGCGTCGGCCGCGTCGATCGCCACCGCCACACCCGCTGAGGCCATCGCGAGGAGCTCTGCCGGGCTTCCCTCGAACCCCTGCTCCCGGGCGATCCCCCGCGCGTTCAGGACCTCGCTGCCCAGCGCCGTCGCCGGGTGCGGCAGGAAGCCCACCTCGCCCGCGCCTCCGGCGAACCCCCGGTGCAGGCGGCCGCCGATCACCACCCCGGCGCCGAGCCCCGCCCCGACCCTGAGCAGTACGAAGTCCTCGATCCCGCGTCCCGCGCCCCTGCGCTGCTCGGCCACCGCCGCCAGGTTGACGTCGTTCTCCAGCAGGATCGGGTACGGCAGGCGTGCCTGGAGCTCGGCACCCAGCGTCGCGGCCCCGGGCAACCCGCGCGAGGCCCGGACGCTCTTGCCGTCGCGCCCCACGATCGCCGGCACCCCGACGACCGCCTCCCCGACCGTCCGACCAACGGCCACCTCCGCGGCCAGCTCGGCGACGATCCCGGCGAGCCCCCCGGCCGCGGGACCGCCCGCCGGGGCCGCCCGCTCCTCCCCCTCGCCCCCCAGCTCCCGCTCCGCCCGGGAGACCTCCGCGCCCGCCAGGTCGACCAGCACGGCGCTGACCCGCTCGGCCGCGACATCGATCCCGATGGCGTGCCCGCTGCCGGGAGCGGTCTCGTAGAGGGTCGCCGCCGGACCGCGCCGCTCGGTGTCGAGCCCCGCCTCCCGCACGACCCCGCGTGCCAGCAACTCCTGCAGCGCCTGGGCGACGGTGGTCTTGGACAGCCCCGTGGCCCGGACGAGCTCCGGCCGGCCGGTCGGCCCTTGGGCGTCGATGGCCTCCAGCACAGCCCGCGTGTTGATGGACCACAACAACGCCTGCGGTCCCGCCATCGTCACCACCCAAGATCAGTAGGTCGGGAACTTTCCTACTGGCCGCATTTCTATCCTTATCCGGGCAAGGCTGGCAAGGTGTCGGCTGCGCCTCGATCAACCCGAACCGGCCCGCGATGTGGTGGAAGAGGCGGCGAATACGCGAAGCCGACCGTCTGACGGTGGGGCGCCGGCCCGGTACGGCCGGCGCCCCGTCACGCATGCCGGGCGGAATCCACAGGATTCACTACCGACGGAGCCGGGCCTTGACGGCCGCGGTCACCACCGCGTCCTTCTCGGCGGAGGTCATCAGCCCGGCCCGGATCCAGTCGTCCGCGGTGCGGGCCACCGTGGACACGAAGCGGCCCTGGTTGGCGAAGGGCGCCCTGGCCCAGACCGCGTCCAGGAACGTCACCGAATCCTCCCGCGCGTAGTTCGGCACCCCGGAGTCCTGCTTCCCGAACACGATCTTCGGTTCGACGCGGTGGAAGTAGGCGTGGTAGCGGTCGGTGTCGCCGATGTAGAACGGCACCAGTGGCAGGTCGTGCGTGGTGAATGTCATCGACGCGGTGGGCGTCATGGTCTGCGCGAGGTCACCGGACAGCGTGAAGTCCTTGTAGAAGGAGAACTCGCGGAAGGTGGTCTCGTTGCTCTTGGCGACCATCGGCACGGGGCCGTACGCGATGCTCTGGGTGGTCGGGATGTCCAGCGCCTTCTCCACCCGCAGCGAGAAAGGCATCGAGATCCTGATCCGGTCGCCACGCCGCCAGTGCCGGTCGAGCGTCACGTATTCGCCCGGCTTGGCATCCACCTTCTGCTCGGCCCCGTTGACCAGCACCTTGAACCCCTTCTCCACCCAGTACGGAACGCGGAGTTTCACGGCCAGCCGGCCCGTGCCCTCCACGGTGAGCGTGGTGACGCCCGCGGGGTCGGTCGGGTAGTTCGTGCTCTGTTTGAGGGTGAAGCCCTTTTCCGCCCAGCGCAGTTCCGAGGCCAGGTAGAGATTGACGTAGAGCGTCGAGTCGTCCGCCGACCGGAAATAGATCGAGTCCTGGAACTTGGTGTGGCTCTCCAGCCCGGTGCCGCCGCAGCAGGTGCCGAGATTGCCGTAGCTGCGGGAGGCGCCCGGCCGCATGGGGATGAAGTAGGTCACCAGCGGGTCCGTGGCGCTGTCGACGTTGCGGCGCGAGGCGAGGATCTGGCCGTAGAGGCCGCGCTCGTAATACTGCATGTACTTCGGGTTCGCCGTGTGGAAGAACAGGTTCCGGCTCAGTTTCAGCATGTTGTAGACGCAGCAGGTTTCGGCGTTGTTCGTGCCGAGGGTGCCGACGATGACGCCGCGCGCGCCGAACAGCTCGCCGTTGTCGGTCGGCCCGGCCGTGCCGCCGTCGGTGAAGGTGCGATGGGGTACGACCATGTCCCAGAAGTTCACGGCGGCGTCGAAGTAGCGGCGTTCCTCGTTGCGCTCGAAAACGGACAGGTAGCCGATGAACTGGGGGATGTGCTGGTTGGCGTGTTTCCTGTTCAGCGTGTCCTCGTTGGCGACGGTGGCCGCGAGGAGCGCGGTGTTGTCGAAGCACCTGGCCGTCGCCAGATATTCCTCCTTGCCGCTGATGGCGTAGAGGTCGGCCATCACGCTGTTCATGCCGTTGTACTCGCCCGCGATGTAGATGCTCCACATGCGGTCGAGCTGCTCCCGGGGAAGATGGCCCAGCCGGCTGTGGACCCAGTCCCCCATCTTCATCACGATCTCGAGCGCCTGCTCGTTGCCCGCGTACTGGTAGGCGTCGAGCAGCCCACGCATGATCATGTGGCAGGTGTAGTAGGGCGCCCAGATCGTCGGGTAGGTGGCGTACTGCTCCAGCAGGATGAACTGCGTCTCGGGGTAGGCGGCCAGGAAACCGGGATGGCTGGGGCCGGGGTGCCCGCTGGGCTCGGACACCAGCCGGGCGTCCCTCCCGTTGCCGGAGGAGTCGCCCGCGCTCTCGCCGCTCTCCTCGTCGAAGCGGTACCACGCGACGTTGCCGCCGCCCAGCCCGCCGTCCGCACCGGTCGTCAGCGCCGCGATCTCCGCCCCGGTCAGCGCGCGGTCGTAGATCTGGAACTCGTCCACCGAGGCTTTCAGGTACGCGTCGCCGTACTGCGATTTCCCGATCCAGTTGTTGCCGGTCGGGCCGAGGCTGGACGGTTTGAGGGTCATGGCGGTGTTCGTGCCGACCGGGGCGCCGTTCACGTAGAGGGTGCCGGTCCCCGCCGACAGGGTGACCGCCACGTGCGTCCACTGGCCGGCGGGTAACTGGCTGGTGCCGTTGATGCGCTGCTCGCCGCTGCCGCCGCTGGTGGTGATGGCGAATCTCGGCGCGGAGCCGGCGCTCACGGCCAGGAACATGTTACGGCTCGTGCCGGTGCCGAAATCGAAGATCCGGGACCAGCTGGTGACCGCGGCCGGGTTCAGCCAGACGGCGATGGTGAAGTCGTCGAGGCCGCTGACGATTCCGGCGGGCAGCGACACGTACTGGGGGCCGTCGAGCTTCGCCGCCCTACCGAACTTCCCCGCCACCCTGGCGACCGGGGCCGGCGGAGGCGCGGGTTGCCCCACCTTGGCGGCCAGCGCGTCCTGGCACTCGCCGAGCGCCTTGACCATGTAGTCGACCTTGTCCTTGAAGAACGGGTCGCCGGAGCCCGCGTACGCCAGGGCCAGCGCGCTGACGAAGTGCCCGCTGTAGTGGCCGCGCAGGTTGCCCGTGGCGTCCTCCCACCCGCCGGGCGGCTGGGCGCCCAGCGTGTCCAGCTCGGCGTTGGCCCGGAAGTTGGCCAGCATCCGGTCGGCGGGATAGGACCTCAGGAAGTTCAGCATCCGGTCGCGGTTGACGCTGAACAGGCTCTCCCCCAGGGTGACCTGACTGTTCGGGAACGGCTTCACGATCCAGGCGCCCGGCTGCGGCGGGTCGTGTTGCGGTGGCGGGGCCGTCGTCGTACGAGCCGCCTGGGCGGCGCCGGGCGGGAGCAAGGTGAGTGCGGACGGCGTCGCGACCGCCAGCGCCGCCAACCGCAGCGCCTCGCGCCTGGGCATCATGTTCGGCATCTCACTGTCCTGTCTTGCTCGGGACCGCCGGATGATAGCGCTAACATTTCCGCGCCGAGCAACCTGGCGATACGTGATGGGTCACATTTCGCGAGTGTTAACGATCTCCTTGCGTCCGTCAAGGTTCGAATCCGCCGTAGTGATGGACCCGCCGTAGTGATGGACCCGCAGCAGTGCGGCGCCGGCCGCGATCAGGGCAAGCACGACGGCGACGGCGGTCCGGACGGGACGCGTCATTCCTGCTCGGGTCGATGACCGGGCCTGGACCCACCGGTGTCAGCGGGGGTGGTAGCAGCAGCGCCCGCCGGTCGCGATCGTGGCGCGGAGTTCCTCGCCGATCGCGTTGTCGGCCTCGGTGATGCGGGTCAGCGCACGCCGGATGGCCTTGCCCACCGCGATTCTGGCGCGTTCCGCATCGTTGGTGAACGGGCGGACGCGCCCGCCGAGGCCGGTGGCGGCGGCCAGTTCGGCGGCCAGCCAGTCACGTTCGGCGCACAACGCCACGGTGCGCTCGGTGTCGTTCAGCGACTCCAGCTCGGCGATTTCGGCCTGCAGTTCGAGCAGCCGCTCCTTGTAGGTGCGTTCGGCGAGCTGGTCCAGCACCGGCTGGACCGAGACGGCCATGCCGGTGTCATCGCCCCGGGCCGGGGTTTCCGCCCGTGTGGCGCGGGAGGCGTGCCGGGATGCCTGGCCGGCCGCCAGGTCGGTCGCGCGGATCTCCCGCCCGGGGTTGGCGATCAGGATCGCCAGGTACCGGATGCCGACGCTGTCGTCGGCCCGTACGGTCCGGCCGTTCAGCTCGATGTGCCACTGGCGGCCCTGACGCCGGCAGGTCGCGCGCGGAGTCCTGGCGCGGGAAGCGATTCCGGCGGGGAGGGCCATGCCCAGCTCGGTGGCCTCCTGCTCGGCCAGGGCCAGCTGCTGTCGCGCCGGCGGACAGCCGGTTCCGTGGCGCATGCTCAGGGTTTGTCCCAGCCGCCACCGCGACAGCGCCGCCGCCGGCCAATGGCCCAGGCCGAGGTTGGCCTGCACGGCCTGGCCGAGATGCTCGACGGCGGCGCCCAGGTCGCCGGTGGTGAGCGCGGCCATGCCCAGGGCGTGGTGGGTCGAGCCGAAACAGGCGATGCCCAAACCGGCCATGGCCGGCAGCCGGGCGTACGGGGTGAGCAGGCGGTAGGCCTGGGCCGCGGTGTCGGCGTCCTCGAGCAGGTGGGCCGCCTCGGCGACGCCGTGCATCGCCGCCAGCCAGCTCTGGGAGCGTGACGAGCCGGCCAGGGCCGGGCCGCGCGACCGGGCCAACATCCCGGCGGCCAGGCGGCGATCTCCCGCGCAGGCGGCGGCCACCGCCAGGGCGGGGAAGTAGGCGTGGTCGGCGAAGCCGACCCCCGGGGAGTGGACCAGCTCCGTGAGTGGTTCGACGAGTTCGGCGACGCGGCCCTGGTACCAGCGGATCGCCGTCAACTGCATGCCGTGCCGGCCGGGCGCGTCGTGGTCACCGGCGTCCGTGCCGCGCCGGGCGCAGGCGGCCGCGAGGGTTTCGGCCTGGGTGAGCCGGCCGGCCCGGATGGTCAGCATGACCTTGATGGCCTCGGCGACGAACCCGGCCGCCAGGTGATCGCGGTGCGCCAGGTGCTCGCCCAGTTCCCGCAGCGAGCGTTCGGCGCGTGGGTCGGCGGCCAGGAACAGATCGACGGTTCGCCACAGCAGCCCCGTGAGCAGGTCACCGCGGCGGCCGGTGCGAGCCGCCTGGCCGATCAGGTCGAGGGCCAGCTCCCCCCGGAGGGCCTCGTGCTCGGGGCTCATCAGGCAGTGGTGGGCCAGGCTCAGCGCCTCGGCCGTGGCCACCGGGTCGCCGCTCTCTCTGGCCTCGGCCAGCGTCCGGAGGATCGAGGCGTGCTCGCCGAGACGATGGTCCTCCTCGCCGTGCAGCCGGGCCCGCAGCCGTACGGCCAGCGACGAGTTCGGGTCGATGCCGGTCAGGGCGTGTCGTTGCCGGGCCCGCACCTGGGTGGCCTCCACGGCGGTGCGGTGTTCGTGCACCCATACGCCGCTCATTCCCAGGGCGGCCCGGGCCATGGCGAGGTCGTCGCCGTGGCGCTCGGCCGCCTGGTAGGCGGCCTCGAACCGCTCCCGGCCGGCTCTCAGGTCACCTTCGACGTGGAGTGCCCGCTCCGCCCTGAGGAGCGAGAGCTCCACGTCATCGGACGGGGTTGGGTGCTCCTTCAGCCGGCTGACAATGCTCACCATCAATCCGTTACGAAGAGTCGTGACGGCGTGCGTCATCCTGCGACTCCCCCGTCCGGCAACAGCGCGACGGCTCGGTCGGCCTCGACGGGATCGACCTCCGGTACACGACCGGCCGGTCCGGGCGCGGCGGCCCGCAGCGTGGCCTCGATCTTCGGCCAGGCCATGCCCGGCGGTACGGCGACCATGGTGATGTCCGCGACGCTGTCCCATCGCCGGAGCTGTTCCCGCACGCCGGCCGCATCTCCGTACGCGGTGAACTCGTCCAGCAGGACCTGTGCCGCGTCGGGCACGATCCCCGGTTCCCGGCCGGCGGCCGGGTTGACGGCCCGGACGAGTTCGACCTGCTCGCCGAGGCCCTGCGCCGAGACGAGGCGCGGGTACACCTCGCCCATGGCCGCCAGGTAGAACGCCGTGCATGCGGCCGCGGCGGCTCGGGCCGCGCCGATGTCCGGGTCCACGATGGTGAACGGCCCGGCGGCCACGGTGATCGGCTCGTCCTGCCGGCCCGCGGCGGCCCGGAGCCGCCTGATCTCGGCGGCCAGTTCACGGCACCGATCGCGGCGCAGGTAGAGCGGGAACCAGCCGTCGGCCAGCTCGGCGGCCACCCGGATGGTCCGCTCACCGGTGGCGGCGAGCCAGATCGGCAGGTTCGCGACCGGCGGCTGGCCGAGCCGCAGGGGTCGGGCCTCCGGTACGACCGCCGGCCGGGCCCGCTCACCGGCCAGCAGAGCACGCACGTTCTCCGTGACCTGCCGCAGCCGCCCCGCCGGCTGGGCGAACCGGACGGCGTGCCAGCCCTGCACAAGCTGCCGGGTGCTGGCACCCAGGCCGAGCACGAACCGACCGTCGCAGATCTGGTGCAGGGTCGCGGCGGTCATCGCGATCGTCCCGGGGGTGCGGCCCCACACCGACAGGACGCCGGCCATGAGCTTGATCCGCCGGGTCACGGTCGCGATCTCGGCCAACAGTACGGTCGAGTCGAGGCCCCACCCCTCGGCCACCGAGAAGATCTCGTAGCCCAGTTCGTCCGCGAGCGTGGCCATGCGCACAATGACGTCGCGCCGGATCTCCATCGGTGTCAGCGCGACGCCGCGCCGTTCGGCCGTCATCCCGGCACCCCGGTGCGCGCGATCGCGATCCAGGTCTGGCGGGAAAAGCCTTGCAAGGCACCGGACGGCGAGTAGAGGGCCGAGCCGGCGTACAGCTTGCGACCGGACACGCCCTCCAGCCATCCGACCACGACGTGTGCGTCGTGCGCGGCGACCGGCTCCTCCAGCCACGCCGCCATCCGGCCGAGGACGATCGGGCCGTCGACGTGGCCGAACCACATCGCGGCCCAGCCCGCCGGGCAGTCGAGCGCGGCCCAGGCGTGCGCCGGCCTGATCGACTCACCCGCCAGCGCGCCGCCGGTCGGGTGCCAGGCCGCCGCCAGGAGATCGCGGGCGGCGAGCGGACCGGGGAAGATGCGGAAGGCATCGGCGTCCGTGCGTTCGGTGCCGCAGACCACACAGCGCGGGAAGCCGCTCGAGGTGAAGCCCGGGAAGGCCGCGCCGGCCGCCGATGCCTCGGCGACCGTCGGCGGCTTCGGCGCGCGGCTCGCCAGCCGGGTCGTGACGGCCTCGGCGACGAGGGTCCGCCCGTCGTACAGTGCGAGACCGCCGTCGCGCGCTTCCAGCCCCAGCGCGACGCCGAGCCGCACCGGCTTCCTGAGCGTTATCTCGGCGTCCGCCGGCAGGTACGGCGACAGCAGCCCGCAGGTGTAGCCGCCGTGGGCGGAGGCGGGTGGACCCTCGAAGGCGGGGTCGATGACGATTTCCTTGTTCGGCACCCCACGAAACTAGGTGCCGCGGCATCTGGGCGAATCAGACGTTCTACCTAGACAATGGCCGGCTTCGCGCCGGGATCGGCCCCGCCCATCGGGTCTGGGGCGGAAACTACCTACGCAACAGCCCGCGGCTCTGCCGCTGCTCGCTCACCCATACCGCCATCTGAGCGCGCGATCGCACGCCGAGCTTGGTCCGCACGTGCTCCACGTGCGCGTCGACCGTCCGTACCGACACGCCCAGGAGCCGGGCGATCTCGGCGTTGGTCAGCCCTTCGGCGATATGGGCCACGACCTGGAGCTCACGATCGGTGAGCCGGGAGTCGGTGGACAGCCGGCCCGCGCCGCCGGCCCGGTCGCGCAGGAACGAGAGAATCGTGGCCGCTGCGATGTCCTCGCCCTCGAAGTAGATCGGCTGCATCCGGCCCTCCAGCGCGACAAGCTGCGCCCCTGGGATCAGCGAGGCCAGCTCGCGGCCCAGCTCGAAGGGCACGGCCCGGCTGCCACGCCGGTGGAGCACCAGCGTGGGAACCCGGATCGCCGGCAGGATGTCGGCGACCTCGATGCGGTAGAACATGTCGAGCAGGGCCGCGGCCATCTCGGCCGTTGCGGCGGCCCGCTGCACTCGGGCGAACATGTCGGTCACCTCGGCCGGGGCGCCGGGAAACCAGATGTCGGCCAGGACCCGCGAGCCCATGCCCCAGTGCGCCCCGATCAGCGACAGGATCGAACGCTTGACGGGGTCCGGCGCGAGATCGCCGCCCCGGGCACAGCTGCCGTAGACGAGCAGCGACGCGACGGCTTCGGGGTTGCGGACGGCATGAGCGGCCGCCACCTGCCCGCCCTCACAGGACCCGAAGACGGTGTATCGCTTGAGGCCCAGATGACCGGTCAGCGCGTCGAGTGTCTCGAGTTCGGACTCCAGCGTGAAGGCCTCCCGCGGGCGGTCGGACAGGCCACAGCCCAGTTTGTCGTACCGGATGACGGTGTAGTCCTGTGCCAGCGCTTCGACGAACCGGCGGTGGGAGGGTATCTCCCACGCCAGGCCCAGATGCGACACCCAACCGAGGAGGTACACGATCGGCGGGCCGCTGCCGACAACCGAGTAGGCGATGCGACCACCTGGCGTGGAGGCGAACCTCACTACCTGCTTCACCGGGCCAGCATGCCACTGCGATCGCCGCCTGTCACAGGTCGAACGACCATTTTCCGGCCGCTTGCCGTTCGCGGGTGGAGCCAAGGAGCCACGGCCGGCGCTGTTGAGCAGCCGGCCGAGGGGCCCACGTAAAGGCGCCCACCACTTCGCCCCTCGGGCGCTCCCGCCCGGCACACCCTCAGCGGTCCGCCGAAGCGGCCGGCGTACGGCGGATGCCCCGGTAGAGCGATCACGGTCTCTGAACCGGAGGCGCGGGCGGCTGCACCTTCACCCACGTCTCATGGCCGTTGCCACGCCGCGTACCGCCCAGGCTCGGGCCGTCAGCGTGATGGAGCCGTCAGGGCCGGCGGCCAGCCGGGAACGGAGCAGTTCCCGCAGGGCGCTCCGGCGTTCCTCGGCCAGGGCCATGACGTACCCCGGAGCCGGTCCCTGGCCGCCGAGGAACGGCCGCCAGTAGTCGTCGAAATCGGCGAACGTGGTGAGGACCTCGATGGGCTGTACGGTCACGTCGCCCAGACCGGCGTCCGCCCACAGCGCTCGGAGAGCTTCCGGTCGGCACAGCGGAAAACGGTGCCCCTCGTCCAGCTCGGCCGCGGCCGGGTCGATCTCGGTGGCGGCGTCCCAGAAGTACCGCATCATCTCCATCCCGGCGGCGTAGTCCCAGACATAGGCGGCGACGGTTCCGCCCGGAGCGGCGACCCGGGCCAGCTCGGCCGCGGCACGGCCCGGCTCGGGGACGAAGTTGAGCGTCAGCCCGCTGACCACGGCATCGAAGCGGCGATCGGTCAGAGGCAGCGACTGCGCGTCGCCCTTGCGAAAGGTTGTGCGCGGATCGGTGATGCGGGCGCGAGCGCTCGCCAGAAACCCTTCGGAGGTATCGATGCCCAGGACATCCGCGGGATCCGCCACCGCCAGGATCGTTGCGGTCAATGCCCCTGTGCCACATCCCACATCCAGCCAGCTCCTGCCGCCGGGCACGCCCAGCCAGTGCAGGAAGGCCTTCCCGACTCGGCGGCTCCATCGGCCCACGTACGCCTCGTAGGCGTCGCCGACGGCCCAAACCTCGGTGGCCATGCAGTACCTCGATCTCTTGAGAGGACATGTGCCTTCCGCCGACGCCCGACGCCGTGGCGACGCGGTCCGCCGACAAGGTCCGCGACTTCGTGGCCGGACCGTCCCACCACAGTCAGGTCATGCCATTCTTCACCTCCTTTGCCCACCCTCCCTCCCGACGGCATGGTGCTGATGGCCGGCGTGAACGAACGCCGAGACGCGCCGGCAGTCCGCCGGGCCATGAGCCGCCGGCATGCGGCATGGCCAGGCACCCGCTGGGCCGTCCACCAGGTGGACGACGCTCCGGGCACCGGACCGGGTGACTCAATGGCCGCACAGACCATCGACGGGATCGAGGAGCCGGTACGACGGTTGGCGACCGACGCGGGATTCAGCCGATTCCGCCGCGTGGATCGACGGTCGCCGCGACAGGCGCGACGCGGGCACATGCTGCGACGGGTCCTCGAAGCGATGCGCGGTGGAACGGGATGTCACGCCTATATGGCGACACCCTTCAACGGGCATTCAGAGGAGTCCCAT
The DNA here is from genome assembly GCF_041950495.1 of Nonomuraea sp. MTCD27. Taxonomy (NCBI): domain Bacteria; kingdom Bacillati; phylum Actinomycetota; class Actinomycetes; order Streptosporangiales; family Streptosporangiaceae; genus Nonomuraea; species Nonomuraea sp. MTCD27. The sequence continues at coordinate 102,087 of NZ_JBGNUW010000011.1, forward strand.
GGGATCTGCAGACTCTACGGACGGTGCCACCCCGAGAAAGTCCCGGCTCCGCAAGCGGCAGCTGTGGACAGGAGTGCTGGGCGTGCCACTCGTCCTGGTGATCACGCTGAAAATGGCCGACACGCGCGGTGCTGCCATGGCGGTGATCGCCGGAGTGGTTTGGAGTGCCTTGGTCATCAGCGAGGTGGCGTTCTCGGAACGTGTCAGGTTCCTCGAGCGTGCCCGGCCCGTGCTCTACGGGCTGGCCGTCTACCCCCTCCCGGTCTTCACCGTCCTCGCCGTCGTGTCGCCGTTCCTGTCCCTGGCGATATGCGCGATCGTCGCCGGGATCGTCACGCTGTCCGTGGTCGTCCTGCGCGCGTACCTGACCCCCAGGCCCCCTCCATAGCCCGGGAAGGCCGAGGAGGTGGGCGGCGATCGACGAGAGCGTCGACCTGGCGGGCCGGCCGGTGGTGTGTCGCCGGATTCACCGATGACCGCTCAACCCCTGCCCCGGCCGCTCCGCCGCCCTTGAGGTCACGGCCGCCGCGGAACCGGGCCGTCGGGTGGTGGACGCCGCAGTCGGTGCCGGCGATGGTGCCGGTGCCGGCCGGGTCGACTGCGGCGTACGTGCTGTACGTCTTGACGATGCGTTCATCAAGAAGATTGCAAGCGGGAGGCCACTTCGGGCAACCCGCTTGAAATCGTTCCGTCGCACAGTCTGGTCATCGCGTTAGGAAAGGACGCCTCCCGATGACCGTCACCCGGACCCTCGCCCTCGCCCTCGCCACCACCGCCGCCCTCGCCGTTCTGGCCCCCGCCGCCCAGGCGGCGACCGCTGCCGATTCGGCCGCCACCGCATGGGGCCCGTACTACGCCCCCGCCCATGCCGCCAAGGCCGCGGGCACCCTGAAGGCCACCGGCGAAGACCACGCCGACCTGCCCACCGCCGACGTCGTCCACATCTCGGGCACGGTCCGCGACTACACCCGCGCCCCCGCCACCTGCGGCTGGGCGGTCTTCCGCATTACCTACCGCTCCGGAAACAACCTGCCGTTCAAGCACCACTCCATCCGCGACTGCTCCTACCGCACCCCCAAGCACTTCTCCTTCAAGCACCGCGACGTCTACCAGGTCGACATCAAGGTCTGCGCCGCGGCCAAGACCACGAAGCCGACCCTCAACTGCCTCTACGCCGGCACCTGGAAAACCCTGTACCTGTCGAAGTAGGAGCAACCGGTCAGCGGCCCACGACGCTGCACGTCGCAGCCGCCCATGCTCGCTGGTGGAACGGCCGGCGTACCCGGCCCGGAGCGGGCGGATCCCGGAGCGGGACGACGGCACAGGCCGGGGCCACATCAACCCCCCCCGCAGTAAT